>NZ_JBIWKB010000062.1:0-53518 GCF_044765425.1 Streptomyces sp. NPDC102462
CACCCCCCGGCTTCGCCTTATTTTCGGCCCGGCCCCCCCCCCCCCGGGGCCCGGGGGGGGGGGGGCGGGGGGGGGGGCGCCGGGGGGGCCCCCGGGGGGGGGGGGGGCCCCCCGCCCCCCCCCCCCCCGCCGACGTTTGCACCACAAGGGCCTTACAGTACAAACGTCAACGACATCCGGCCGTTTCGCCCGGGACCGGACGGAGACGAGAAGGGGTAAGGCATGCTGGAGGCGGCAGGCTTGACAGCGCGTGAGGAAATGGTCTATCGCCTCCTGGTCGGCACCGCGACCGCGTCGGTCCAGGAGATCGCCGATCAGACCGGACTTCCGCCCGACACCGTGGAGTCGACCCTGGTGTCCCTGCGCGGCAAGGGGCTCGCCACCCCCACCGACCGCGACCCGCTGCACTTCGCCGCCACGCCGCCCGATGTGGCGCTGCTGCCCCGGCTCCAGCGGCACGCCGACGCCCTCGACAAGGCCCGCACCGCGGTCGGCGACCTGCTGGACAGCTACCGCAGCGCACGCCGCCGCCAGGACGCGGGCCAGCTCATCGAAGTGATCAGCGGGGCGGAGGCGCTGCGCGAGCATCTGCGGCGGATGCAGGACAACGCGCGCCACGAGATGCTCTGGTTCTGCAAGGCCCAGTACGTGGCCATGCCCTCGGGCAGCAACCGCGCGGAGTACGACGCCCTCGCCCGCGGCGTGCGCTACCGGGTCCTGTACGAGCAGGCGTTCTTCGACGACGAGGGAGCCATCGACAACGTTGCCGAAGGCGTGCGCGCCGGTGAGATCGCCCGCTCGGTACCCCACCTCCCGCTGCGCCTGGCCATAGCCGACCGGGCCATCGCCATCTGCCCGCTGGTCCCCGGCGGCGCGCACGGCAACCCCAGCGAACCGACGGCGGCACTGGTGCGCGACAGCAGTCTCCTGGACGCGCTGACAGCTCTCTTCGAGCGCTACTGGGAGGACGCCGTCCCGCTGCGTGTCGGTGCGGCCGGCACCGTCGACGGCTCTGACGACCGCGGCGCGGGTGCCCTGTCCGAAACCGACCGCCGACTGCTGTCGCTGCTCGTGGCGGGCGTCGCCGACAAGGCCATCGCCAGCCAGATGAAACTGAGCCGGCGCACCATCCAACGGCACATCCAGCACATGATGACCCTCACCGGCGCCGAGACCCGCATGCAACTGGCCTGGCAGGCCGCCCGACGGAACTGGCTCTGAGCCTGTGATTGCCGGCCGTGCCGGGCCGACGGGGTGTTTTCCGGGGCTGTCGGTGATCCATCGGTGATGTGCCGGTTTCTGCTGGAACCGTCGATGACGAGCCGCTTGACCACCCGCCGCCCTGCGCGGATGCACCGGACGACCGGGCCCGTGTGCAGAGGCCGGTGCAACGTCCGGTCGGCGCCGACGAGTTGGAAATAACGACGGAGGGCGATCCTGTCCGGCATACTTACGAGCGCGGACCACCCTGCTCACCAGCACGCAGGCCAGGGCACCAGCGCGTGGTTCGAACCTGAGGCACACTTCCGGGGAAAAGTCGTCATGAAAAACCTTCAGCCTTCGGACCCGACGTCCATGGGCGGCTATCCATTGCTCGGCCGGCTCGGCGCGGGAGGCATGGGGCAGGTGTTCTTGTCCCGTACGGCGTCGGGCCGTCTGCTCGCGCTGAAGACGATCCGCGACGATCTCAGCTCCGAGCCGGGGTTCGAGGAGCGGTTCACCCGTGAGATACGCAACAGCGACCGGGTCCGATCGCCGTGGACTGTCACCGTCGTGGACTACAGTGCCCCGGCAGGCGCCCGCAGTGGCTGGCCACGGAATATGTGCCCGCGCCCTCGCTCGCCGAATGGGTCACGGCCCACGGCCCCCTGCCGCGGACCGCGCTGCTGTCACTCGCCGCCGAACTGAGCGGCGCCGTGCAGGCCGTGCACCAGGCCGACCTTGCACACCGGGACATCAAGCCCGGGAACGTCCTGCTGGCACGCGACCGTCCACGGCTGATCGACTTCGGTGTCGCACGGGCCGCCGACGACAGCCGGCACACCCGCCTCGGCGTCTCCGTGGGTTCCCCCGGGTTTCTCGCACCGGACCAGGCCGTCGGTGGTGTCGCCGCCGAACCCGCCGACGTGTTCTCGCTGGCCGCCGTGCTGGTGTACGCCGCGACCGGACGCGGCCCCTTCTCGCGTGCGGGGGAACAGATCCCCGCGGCCACCCTGCTGTACCGAGTGGTGCACGAGGAACCCGATCTCGCAGGCGTCCCCGCGGAGTTGGTGCCGCTGCTCACCGCCTGCCTCACCAAGGACCCGGCCCTGCGCCCGACGGCCGCCCAGTTGAGCGGATGGCTGGAGGAGAAGGGCGCCCGGATCGGGCGTTGGCCCGAGGAATGCCCCACGAGTCTCGCCGGACAGCTCACCGAGGCCGAACACCGGGCGCGCACCGAAGTCGACCTCGCGGCCACCGTGAGTCAGGGATCGGTCTTACCGACGATGAGGTCCGACACTGTCCTCGACACCCCGGCGGAGCCCGGCCGACGCCGTGGGCGGGCCTGGCTGCTGACCACGGCCGTTGCGGCGGTCGCGGTCGCGGCGGCCGTGGTGGCCGTCGTCCATTTCGGTACGCAGCGTTCCTCGGCCGAATCCTCCCCGTCCACACAGGGACAACCGTCCGCCGCGGCGACCAAGGGGAAGACGCCGTCCGCCTCGGCCCAGGAGTCCCAGGAGCCCCAGGAGAAGGGCGCGGCACTCAAGGTCGTACGGGCCGCTTTCGAGCTGGCCACCGGAGACTCCGTGGGCACCGGCGCCAGGACCCTGGTCATGCAGCAGGACGGCAACCTGGTGGTCCACGACCAGGACAGCAAGGCGCGCTGGGCCACGATGACCGCCGGCGAGGGCAACTCCGCCCGCTTCCAGACGGACGGCAACCTGGTCGTCTACAACAGCGGCGGGCAGCCGCTGTGGGCCTCACAGACCAATGGCCACCCGGGAGCGGTCCTCGTGTTCCAAGCTGACGGAAACGTTGTCATCAAGTCCGGTGACACCGTGCTCTGGGCGGCCGGAACGGACGGTTGACCGTTCCCGCGCCCGGCCCGCACCCCCACGACCCGGCCGGCCTCGATATCGGCCATGTGAGGTCAGGGCCACGCCGCGGACCGCCTTGGTTTGGTCCGCCGGATGCCCCCGGGGCCGCTCGGCGGGCCGCAACGCGTGGATCGTCACGAGTTGACGGGCCAGCAGGGGGGGGCGCGCGCCTCCAGCCCCACATGATCGAGGACCTGCGATGGTCTGCCTGCGCGTGTCGGCGGCGATGCCGCCGTGCAGCGCCTCGGTCCTGACGATCCGTTCGCCGACCGCCAGGTGCCGGCGTGGCGCACCAGGTGTTCCTTGTGTCAAAAATTGACCACAACCAAAGCCTGCGCGTTACTTATTGACCTCCAGGCGTGCTCTTCGGATACTCGACAACCACAAGCGTTCATCGCGGTCGCGGAGAGCACGGAGGTCACACCATGAACCTGTCCAGACGGAATCTGCTGGCCGCCGGCTCCGCCGTGGGGGCCCTGACCGTCACGGGCGCGGCCGCCGCCACCGCACCGGCCGCCGCGGCCCAGGGCAAAGGCCACCGACTGCGCACCGGCTTCGAACGCCTCGCCGAGGACGGATACGCACTGCTGGACGGCCAACGCGTCGGCATCGTCACCAACCCGACGGGCGTGACCCGCGACGTACGCCACATCGTCGACGTGATGCACGCGGACGACCGGGTGAACCTCGTCGCCGTCTTCGGACCCGAACACGGTTTCCGCGGAACCGCGCAGGCGGGCGGCTCGGAGGGCCGCTACGACGACCCGGCGACGGGCCTGCCCGTGTACGACACGTACCTCAAGAACGGCCGGCCGCTGGCCGACATCTTCACCGCCTCCGGCATCGACACCGTGGTGTTCGACATCCAGGACGTGGGCGCGCGCTTCTACACATACATCTGGACGCTGTACGACTGCATGGAGGCAGCACAGCTCGCGGGCAAGCGGGTCGTGGTCCTGGACCGGCCCAACCCGATGACGGGACGCGGCGCGCTGGGTCCCGTGCTGCACAAGGAGTTCGCGTCCTTCGTCGGCCGGCAGCCCATCGCCCAGGCGCACGGCATGACGGCCGCGGAACTGGCACGGCTGTTCAACGGCGAGTTCCTGCCGACCCCGGTGCACCTGGAGACGGTGCTCATGACCGGATGGCGGCGCTCGGACTTCTACGACGCCACCGGTCTGCCCTGGGTGCCGCCGAGCCCGAACATGCCCACACCCGACACCGCCCTCGTCTACTCCGGTACCTGCCTCTTCGAGGGCACCAACCTGTCGGAGGGGCGCGGCACGACCCGTCCCTTCGAACTGCTCGGCGCCGCGGGCATCGACGCCCGGTGGGCCGAGGCCGCGAACGCCCTGGGCCTGCCGGGAGTGAGGTTCCGCGAGGCGTACTTCGCCCCCACCTTCTCGAAGTTCCAGGGAACGACGGTGGGCGGCGTGCAGATCCACGTCCACGACCGGGACGTGTACGACCCCGTGCACACGGGAGTGGCGCTGCTGGTGACGGCGAAGCGCGTCTGGAGCGACTTCGCCTGGCGGTCCGACCACAACATCGACCGGCTGACGGGCAGCGCACAAGTCCGCGCGATGATCGACGCGGGTGCCGGGGCGGACGAGGTGGCGGCGGCCTGGGCGAGCGAGCTGGCGGCGTTCCGCGACCAGCGCCGCCACTACCTCCGCTACCGCTGACAGGCCCGGGCGAGCACCCTCGACCGCATGGCGCGGCGGCTGTTCGCCCGGGCCCACGGTGCGGGAACGCACGCACCGCCGCCGGCGCGGTGCGGCCGTCCGGGCGACGTGCGCCTGGCGCGAGACGGCGGACGGCTTCGTAGCGACGTCCTACCGCCCCGCTCATTCCGATTCATCCGGCACGGGCAGGGGCTGCCGACAGGGTGTCGACGTATCGATGTTCGGCGCGGCCCGGGCGATGTGACGGGCTGTCGACTCGGCCTGTCTGCCGTCCCGCGCGGAGACGGCGAGGAGGTGGAAAGGGGCGCAGGAACGGAGTTCGACGCACACCACGGGCCTGGCCCGTCGCATCGCCACGAAGTCCTTCCCGGCCTGATGGCAGCGCGTGCCGATGCACAGGGTGCCGGGAACGCAGACGCCTCGCTCGTGAACGCCGTGCAGGGCCCGCCACCAGTCAGGTTCGACGGTGACCCGGCACACCGCCTCCAGCGGCACACACACATTCCGGTGACGGGCGGCCGCCTTCTCCCACCAGGCCAGACGTACGACCACTTGATCTTCCACGGCGAGCAGCCCTGCCATGACGGAACGCCTCCTCTCCATCCTCGCTCCCGCCCGGTGGAAAGCGCCTAAAGTCAGAGATATGCCCATCAGTGAGGGAACATACGGGTTCGGATCGTCCACCGGTGGCCGTCTGCTGATCAAGACGAGCCGCGCCGGGCTCGGCCGGAAGACGGGCCACGACCTCACGATCGAGGCCATGCGATGGTCAGGGCAAGCGGTGGTTGTCGCGAGCGACCCCGGGAAGTCGTCGGTGACCGTCACCGTCGAGACCGGATCGCTGACCGTCAGGGACGCAACGGGCGGGATCAAGCCCCTCACCGACGCCGACCGCGCCGACATCAAACGGACACTGGAGGGCGAGGCCCTGCTGCACACCGCGCAGCACCCGGCGATCACCTTCCGCTCCACGAGCGTCACGGGAACACGTGAGTCCTTCGAGATCACCGGAGATCTCACCATCAAGCACCGTACGCACCCGGTGACCGTGCACGGTGGCAGCGACGGTGACGGCGCGGTGTGTGGTACGGCGGCCGTCACCCAGTCCGCCTGGGGAATCAAGCCCTACAGCGCCTTCCTCGGCGCGTTGAGGCTGGCCGACGACGTCCGGATCGAGTTCGCGGTGACCCGGCTCGAACCGCTGCCCGGCCCCGGTGACGCACCCGGGTAGCCATGTCCGTCAGGGCCTTGCCCGGTCGGCGCCGCTTGGGCCAGTCGCGTGAAGTATGCGCGAGGGTCCGGCCGGTCGGGGGCGTCGTCACCCGTGACGGACGGTGCGCCTGGGGGTGTTGGCGAGATGCGGGGGAGGGTGTTTCGGGGCACGGTAGGGAAGGAGGGGGCGGGCCGCTCTGGCCCGACGTCATGCGAGCAGCGCCCTAGCCGAAGGAAACGTGATGGCCGTAGCCACAGACATGCTCGTTCCTGCGCTGCGGGAGGTCCGTGAGGCCCAAGCCGCGCTGGCCGACCGTTTCAAAGCCGACCTGGCCGTGACGCCCCCGGGTGAGTACCGGGAACTCCTGGAGCGGCGTGCCGGCGATGCCCGAGGGCACGTGTATGTGCTCGACGAACGTCTGGCAGCGCTGAAGCCCCGACGGCTCGTGGAGAACGTCCTCGGCAACGCCTGGGACGTGACGAGGCAGGCATTCCGGCTGCCCATGGACGCGGCCATGTTCGCACCGAACGCCCTGTTGCGAAGCCAGCAAGGAAGGGCGACGGAGCAACGGCTGCTGAAGAACGTGGAGGAGGAGTACGCGGCCACCGCTTTCGCCGTGGCCATCTGCCGGGTCGCCGAGCGTATCGCTCAGGAGGCGGAGGACGCGATCACCGAGGACCTGCTCGGCTCCGTGCGCCGCGACGGCGAGGAGATCCTGGAAGAACTCGCGGGCTTCCTGGAGCAGCAGGCCGAGGCAGCGGTGATGGCCGCCGAGGCGGAGGTGGCCGCTGAGGGTGTGGGCGTCGGCGGCGCCGCCCGCGCGGTGCGGGACTGGAGCACATGGCTGCGGGAGACGGCCGAGCGGATGCCCGGGGTGGACCGGCTCCAGGGTATGCCGGAGGGCGCTCTGATCTCGGAGGAAGAGCTGCCGATTGCCGACTACCGCAGGCTCGGCACCAGGATGATCGTCGAACGGCTCCCGCACCTGTCGCAGACGGATCTCGCCACGGTCGGCGCGTACGAGCGTTCCCACGCGGCCCGTCCCGCGGTCCTGGACAGGATCGCGGACCTGCTCGGGCCCGAGCCCTGGCCCGGCTACGACGGCATGAACGCCGGCGACATCCGCAAGCGGCTCGCCGACGCCGGAGACGGTGTGACCCGGCGGGTGCTGGACTACGAGCGCCGCCATCAGGCACGTTCCACCATCCTCGCTGCGGCCGAACGGGTCCCCGCCTGACCGGCTCCGGTCCGGCGGGGCAGCTCATGTGCCAGGCCGCAGGGGCTCGACGCGTCGATGCTGGTAGGTCCACAGCTCGTCGACGAGGGTGAAGCCGCAGGAGCGGAAGAGCCGGGTGGCGGCCTGGCACTCGCACGTGGCCGGCCGGGCGTCGTCGAGGACGAGGGCGACCTCGGCGGCGCCCTGCTCGGCCAGCAGGGCCAGGGCCTGACCGAGCAGCTTGCGGCCCAGACCGCGCCGGCGCCGAGCGGGCGTGGTCTCGATCCAGTAGAGCGTCGCGGTGCGGTCGGGCCCCGTGCTGACCACGGCCTCGGCGACCGGTTCGGCTTCCTCGCGCACGATCAGCCGATGGCCCGGCGGGAAGTCGCAGGGGAAGACATCGGCGACCTGTTTGGCCGGCGCAGGCTCGGCGGGGAGTGTGCGGTGCAGATAGCAGCCCAGGCAGCGGCCCGTGAAGCCGGCGTGCACCAGCGCGTCGTGGGTGGCGCCGCGTCTCGTGCGGGGCAGGCCGCCCGGCCCCAGCGGACCCGGCGCGGTGCTGACGAACGCCTCGATCCGCGGGCAGCGGGACAGCGCGCTGAGAGCGTGGCCGATCAGGGCGCGCAGGGCAGGGCGGTCCTCGTACGCGTGGACCCAGCAGATCAGACCGGTGCGCACATCGGCCCAGGACAGATATGCGATGGTCCCGCGGGGACGGTCCTCGGCATTGGCCAGCACGCCGATCCGCGGCCGGGCCTGCCTGGCCCAGCCGGCCGGCGCGACGGGGCCGTACCATGCCTCGGCCGATGTCTCCGAGACGCAGCACGGCTGCCCCGGAAGCCGGTCGGCATTGATGAGTTCGCGTACCCCTGGTTCGTCCTGCGAGCGAAAGGGACGTACCGTCGTCCCGCTCTCGGGGCTGGGCGAGGAGGCCATGCTGTCCGTCCGCACACCTGCTGGCGTTCCTGTCGGCTACATCTCAGTGTCCCCCTGCTGCGGCCCGGCTGTCACGGGAACGGCGGCTGCGTCTTGGGCACTGCTTTCCGCTGCCGGCCGGGCTGCGCGGGAGCGACACGGCGGAGCACACTGTCACAGCTGGTTTGCCGGGCTGCCGTCAGCAGGGAACGAACCTGGCCGATGACCGGCTGGTGCAGCGGGAGCGTCAGATGGCCCACGCCGGGCACGAGCACGTTGCGCGCCGTGAGATCGGGATGGTCGACGCGGCCCCTGGACGCCGGGATGACGACCTCGTCGAGGTCGCTGTAGAACGCCACGAACCGGGTACGGCATCCGGCGGCAGGCGCGGCCAGCTCGGTCAGCAGCCCGCTTCCGGGCCGCAGTTGGCGTAGCAGCGGATGCGGCGGTGCCAGCAGAGCCGCGGCCGTCCCGCCGTGCGGCGTCGCCAGCGTGATCACCAGCACGACATGCGCGTCCCCGCCGAGCACCTGCACGTAATAGCGGGCGACCAGCCCTCCGAGGCTGTACCCGATCACGACCGCGCTCCGCCCGGCGCTGTGGGCACATGCCAGCTCCACCTGCTCGCCCAGGACGCGGGCCGCCGTGCGGATGTCCGGGGTGAAGGCGTGGTAGCTCACCGTGGTGAAGGGCCCCGCACCGATGCCGTCGAGCCCGCGCCGAAGCGGCGCCACGACCGATTCCCCGTCCGCGAGCCCATGCACCAACAGAACCGGAAGGCCGCCCTGCGCCAGTGGCGGATCGCCCCGACCTGTGTCTTCTTTGGACACGGGTCGGCGAAGGCGCCCGGCCCGTCCGACACCTACCACTGCCACGTCGAGCGGGAGACGCACCAGCCGCGCCGCGGCCCTGCTTGCCTCGACACCCACGCCGCGTACCGGTGACATTCCCGGCACCGACAGATGGGGTCCGAAAGGAATACCCGTGGCCGTTCACCTTCTCCGGAGATGCCCCACTTGCCGCAAATCCTGAAACGTTGTGCGCGACGACCGTATTCCCCGCCACCGCAGGCGCCTGGTTCACATCGGATCGCTCCTGACCCGGTGACCGGCCGAAGTGTCGCTGTCGCCATGTGTGCCGAAGGGCCGCGTTCGAGAAGGTGGTCCCGGCCGGGGGCGCCGCGGTCCCGGACCGGTCCGTCGCAGCCGGAGGGCGATCAGCGCGGTGAGGACGAAGACCGCGGCCTCGTAGGCCATGGCGTGGCCGAACGCCGTGTGCGCGCCGTCCGCCGGGCCGAAGTAGGCCAGACCGGCCGCGGTCACCCCGATCGAGCCGCCGAGTTGCTGGGCCGTGGGCAGCAGCCCGGACACCGAGCCCGCCGCGGCGCCCCGCACACCCGCCAGCACCAGTGCGAACACCGCGGCTGTGAACAGACCGAACGCCGCGCCCCCGGCCGCCAGCACCGGCAGGGCCGCCCGGCGTCCAGGACCGGTGCCGATGAGCGGTACGAGCGCCAGGGCCATGCCCGCCAGGACCAGCGCCGCGGCCGTGAGCACGGCCGGGCCCAGGCGGCGGGAGAGGGCCGGGGCGGCCTGGCTGCCCAGGACGGCCGCGCCGGCGAACGGCGCCGACACCAGTGCGGCGGACAGCGCCGGATACCCGAGTGCGGACTGCAGATGCAGGAAGAGCAGATACGTGAACGAGGGCACCCCGGCGTTGAAGACGAACACCAGCAGCACGCCCTGCCGCGCGGTCCGCTCCCGCAGGACCGACGGGTCGATCAGGGGGTCCGGGCGGTGGGGGAGGGTGAGGGTGAAGCAGGTGAGGGCCGCCGCGGCCACGGCGAAGGAGGCCCACGTCCACCAGGGCCAGCCGGCCTGCCGGCCCAGCGCGCACGGCAGGACCAGCGCGCCGAAGCCAGTGGTGGCCAGCACCGCCCCGGCCCAGTCCACGCGCCGGCCGTCGGTACCACGTGTACGGGGCAGCAGGTCCGCCCCCGCCAGCGAGGCGAGTGCCACCGGCACCGGGACCAGGAAGACCGCGCGCCAGCCGAGTCCGAAGAGGTCGGCGCCGATCAGAAGCCCGCCGATGAGCGGTCCGGCCAGGGAGGCCACGCCCATGGTGGCGCCGTACAGGGCGAGGGCTCGTGGCCGGCGTTCCGGGGCGACGCCGGTGCGGATGAGCGAGAGCACCTGCGGGGCGACCAGGCCGCTGCCTGCGCCCTGCACCAGCCGGGCCGCGATCAGCCAACCGGCGCCGGGTGCGGCGGCGCAGGCCACCGAGCCGGCCGTGAACACCGCGGTGCCCAGCACGAACAGCCGCCGGTAACCGTAGCGGTCGCCCAGCCGTGCGGCGGTGATGAGCAGGCACGCGTACGCGAGGGTGTACCCGGCCAGGACGAGCTGCACCGCGCCGGGGCCCGCGCCCAGCGCGGACTGGATGGCCGGAGCGGCGATCTGCGCGATCGTGACGTTGAGCAGCTGCACGAAGGTGGCACTCAGCACCACCGGCAGCAGGAACCGCCGGCCGTTCACCGGACCAGGGCCTCGGCGAGTTCCCGCGGCCGGGCGGCGAACGGGCTGTGGCTGCCCGGCAGGGTGCGGACGGTGAACGGCTCGCCCGGCACGGCCCGGTCGGACTCCGCGATCATCAGGTCCTGTACGGCCGTCGGCAGCGCCCGGTCCTGCGCGCAGCGCAGGAAGGTGCGCGGGATGCGGCCCCACCGCGCTGCGGTCAGGGTCACCGGGGTCGACGGGACGGCCAACGGGAGGTCGGGGCTGAGTGCCGAGCGCCAGCGGTCGAAGCGGTCGGCGGGCGTGTCGTGGTAGTGGGTCTGCCGCAGCTCCTCGACGTAGCCGGGGTCCGGGGAGAGAGGGTCGATCCGTACGGCGCCCAGCGCCTCGGGATCACCGAGGCCGAGGCCCTGCCCCCGCGCGGTGGCGTTCTCGGGGGCGCCGAGGTAGTCGAAGAAGCGGGGGCGGCCGGCGGGGACGAACGCGGAGAGGTAGACGAGGCGGTCGATCAGCTCGGGCGCGTGTTCCGCGGCAAGCGACGCGGGACCGCCGCCCGCGCTGTGGGCGACGAGCACGACACGGCGGTAGCGGCGGACCCGGCGCAGCGTGTCCAGGACGGCATCGGCGCAGTCGTCCATCGTCACGTCGGCGAGCTTCGACCTCTCGGTCAGCAGACCGGGCCGGCCGGGCAGCAGATACCCGCTGGGCAGGGGCGCGCCGAAGCCGTGTCCGGGCAGGTCGACGGCCACGCTCGCGGCACCGAGACCGGCCAGGGCGCGCTGCGTCGCCGCCCACTGCCACGAGCCGTGCCAGGCGCCGTGGACGAGGACGAAGACGGTGTCGTTCACATCGGTGTTGGGGAAGGGCGTCATGGCTGCCATCCCAGTCGGCGGCGGCGATTCGATCCAGCGAAAGATATGGCACGCTGGGCGGCGATACTTTCCATGTATGGAGTGGAGGGGAGGGGTGGTCATGGAGGCGCGGCATTTGCGGTACGCCCTCGCCCTCGCCGAGCACGGGCACTTCGGCCGGGCGGCCCGCGCGCTGGGCATCGCGCAGCCCCCGCTGTCCAAACAGATCGCCGACCTGGAGCGCGAGACCGGGGCCCGGCTGTTCGACCGTACGCGCCAGGGCGTGCTCCCGACCGCCGCGGGTGAGGCGTTCCTCGCCCGGGCGCGGCGCGCGCTGCAGGAGATGACGGCGGCCACGGTCGACGCCGGCCGGGCAGCGCGCGGCGAGACCGGCCGGCTGCGCCTGGGCTTCATCGCCTCCGCGCTGCTCGACCCGCTGCCGGACGTCCTGGGCCGGTTCGGCCGCGAACGGCCCGACGTACGGCTGGAACTGCACGAGATGGCATCCGGCCGCAGCACCGCCGCGCTCATCGCCGGAGAACTGGACGTGGCCGTCACCCTGGGACCGCCGCGGGGCGCCGGGGCCGAGCACCTGGTGTCCGTCCCGATCGGCCACGACCACCTGATCGCCGCCGTCGGCAGCGCACATCCCTATGCCGGCCAGGCGTCGGTGAGCCTGGACCAGCTACGGCGGCAGCCGCTGATCGTGGCCGCCGGGGAGGACGAGCCCGCGGCCGCCGCCGGACTGCGCAGTGTGCTGGGTGAGGACGCCGCCGCACTGGACGGTGCGACCGTCGCCCGGGACGTGCACACGATCATCGGCCTGGCCGCCTGTGGGGTCGGCGTGGGCCTCGGGCCCTCCCGCATGCTGTCTGTCCCACGCCCGGGCGTCCGGTTCTGCGAGGTGACCCCGCGCACGGCGCTGCCCGACCTGGTGCTGTCCTTCGCCGCCCGCGACCGCTCCTCGGTGCTGAGCGCCTTCCTCGACACCGTCCGCACCAACTGCCCCGACGTCGGCGCCGCACTCGACCGGCGCCTGAGCCACACAAGAGCATCCCAGTGACCTGGGCCTGCCTGGGGTGCGCTGCCGCGACCACCACCGTCCGGTGCCGCACACCCGTCCGTATGCCACACCCACCCGTACACCGCTCCCGGAGGTAACCAGCATGCCCGGACCGGCCTGGCCTGCACCTCCGGTGCGCTCGCTGCTCCCGGAAGGTGACATCGAGGCCGCCTACGCCCTGCAGCGGCTGTACGTGGAACGGGCCGTCGAGGCCGCCGCATCGTGGGCCGCAAGATCGGCCTGACATCGCCCGCCGTACAGGCCCAACTGGGCGTCGACCAGCCCGACTTCGGCGCCCTCTTCGCCGACATGGCGGTGCCCGAGGGCGCGCGCGTCACACCTGGCCGACTGTTCCGGCCCAAGGTCGAGGCGGAGGTCGCCCTGGTGCTCGGCGCCGATCTGCCGCACCGCGACCCGACGAGAAACGGCGAGACCGTCTCCCGGGGCGCCGGCACCGACTGCCTGTACTTCGCCGAGCTGCCCGAGGGCCTTCAGGAGCAGCTGCCCCGGCTCACCGAGGACTCCTTCCCCGGCATGCTCGCCAATGTGATCTCCGGCCGGATCGCCAACCGGCTCGACCTCGGCGGCGCCAACTACACCGTCGACGCGGCCTGCGCCTCGTCACTGGCCGCGCTCGACGTCGCCTGCAAGGAACTCGCCTGCGGCACCAGCGACGTCGTGCTGTGCGGAGGCGCCGATCTGCACAACGGCATCAACGACTACGTGCTCTCCTCCTCGGTGCACGCCTTGTCCCCGACCGGCCGGTCGCGGGCCTTCGACGACTCGGCCGACGGTATCGCCCTGGGCGAGGGCGTCGGCTGCGTCGTCCTCAAACGGCTCGCCGACGCCGAACGCGACGGCGACCGGATCTACGCCGTGATCCAGGGGATCGGCAGCTCCAGCGACGGCCGCTCGCTCGGCCTGACGGCACCCCGCCTTGAGGGGCAACGGGCCGCACTGGAGCGGGCCTACCGCAACGCCCGCGTCTCGCCCGCCGACGTCGGTCTCATCGAGGCACACGGCACCGGGACCGTGGTCGGCGACCGCACCGAACTGACCGTCCTGAGCGAGGTGTTCACCGAGTCCGGCGCCGCACCGGGCGGCTGCGTGCTCGGTTCGGTCAAGTCGCAGATCGGGCACACCAAGTGCGCCGCCGGGCTGGCCGGACTGATCAAGACCACCCTCGCCCTGCACACCGGGGTGCGACCGCCCACCCTGCATGGAGCGCGGCTACCGGGGGAGCCTGCCCGACCTCGCCCCGCACCTGCCCGGCCACTACGACGTCGTCAGCATGTTCCACTACCTGGAGCACTGCACGCAGCCCGACCGCGAACTGGCCGCCGCACACCAGGCGCTGCGCCCGGGCGGACATCTGCTGATCGAGGTCCCCGACCCCGACAGCCGCTGTGCCCGCCTCCTCGGCCGCTGGTGGCTGCCCTGGCTCCAGCCGCAGCACCTCCACCTCATGCCGGCCGTCAACCTGCGGCGGAGACTGACGGAGCATGGCTTCACGATCGTGGCGGAACAGCACGCCGACCCGCACGACCCCATCGACCTGCTCGCCGCCGTCTGGCTGGCGTTCGACGCCGTCGCACCGCGCGAGGACCTGCCCTGGCTGCCGCGCCCACCGGGCGTCTTCCGCCGCGCCCTGCGCACCGGGCTCCTGCTGGCCGGCGTCCCCGTCTTCCTGCTGGCCACCCTGCTGGACCGGCTGGCGATCAAGCCGCTCGCCCACCGGTGGCGTCTGTCCAACGCCTACCGCATCGTGGCCCGCCGCGACTGACACCACCGGCACACGGTGACACACCCACGGCGTACTTCGAGGGCAGCCGGCAAAGCCGGTTGCAGCCGCGCGCCTCGGTCACGTAGCGTGCGGATCATGGTGAGCCCTGAAGCGAGCAAGGTGGGGGCTTTCGGTCACGCCGTCAGCCCCCTGACCCACTGAACACAGCCCTGTCGTCACACCGCATTCCGAGGTGCGACGAGGGTGTGCTGGGGCTGACCGCGGTGACGAGACGACCTCCTCGTGCTTCTCCTCACCCCGGAGCCATCCCGTGCCTCTTGCGCTGTACCTGCTTGCCATGGCCATCTTCGCCATGGGCACCTCGGAATTCATGCTCACCGGCCTGTTGCCGGACATCGCCTCGGATCTCGACGTCACCGTCGGGACGGCAGGCATGCTCACCTCGGCCTTCGCCGTCGGCATGGTCGTCGGCGCCCCCCTTGTGGCCGTGCTCGCCCGCAACTGGCCCCGGCGCACCAGCCTTCTCGGGTTCGTCCTCGCTTTCGCGGCGGCTCACGCCGTGGGCGCAGGCACCACCGACTTCCCGGTCCTGTTCGCCACCCGGATCGTCGCCGCACTCGCGAACGCCGGATTCCTCGCCGTCGCGCTGACGGCCGCCGCCACACTGGTCTCGCCGGACCAGAAGGGACGTGCGCTGGCCGTGCTGCTGTCAGGCACGACGACGGCCACGATCGCCGGCGTCCCCGGCGGGTCGGCGCTCGGCACGTTGCTCGGCTGGCGAGCCACATTCTGGGCCGTCGCCGCTCTGTGCCTGCCTGCGGCTCTCGGCATCCTGAAGGGCCTGCCAACGGCACGTTCGAGGAAGGAGACGACCGGCGGGCCGGCCTTGCGAGCGGAGCTTGCCCAGCTCACAAGGCCGCCACTGATCCTGGTGATGCTGCTCGGCGCCCTGGTGAACGCGGCGACGTTCGGAAGCTTCACGTTCCTCGCGCCCGTCGTGACCGACATTGCGGGGCTGGGCGAGCTGTGGATCTCTTTCGTCCTGGTGCTCTTCGGTGCCGGTTCCTTCACCGGGGTCACCGTCGCCGGCCGGTTGTCCGACCGGCGTCCCGGTCTGGTCATCGCAGTCGCCGGCCCGCTGCTGCTCATCGGCTGGCCGGCCCTCGCGGCGCTGGCCGACGAGCCGGTCGCCCTGTTCACCCTCGTGTTCGTGCAGGGCACGCTGTCGTTCGCGGTGGGCAGCACACTGATCACACGGATCCTCTACGAGGCCGCGGGAGCCCCCACCATGGCCGGGTCGTATGCGACCGCGGCACTCAACATCGGCGCCGCCGTCGGTCCCCTCATCGCCGCGACCACTCTCAGCACCGCGGCCGGGAACCTCGGGCCGCTGTGGACAAGCGGCCTGCTCATCGCGATCACCCTGCTCATCGCCTTTCCCCTGCGCACTGTGGTCGCGGCCGGCCGAAACACCAAGGTGCCGACCGAAACCGGCGCCTGCCGCGCGCATCCGCCCAAGTGAAACGGGCACGACACATACGACGAGGCCGGACCGGAGGCTTCGGCAGCACCCACCGTGCGCCGCCCGGCCTCGGGTTATCCCCACCCCCGATCCGCCAGCAGCCGCCATGGTCCGCGCTGACCGTGATCCGTAGCTTCGAGTCGTCGGCACGAGAAGATCCCGAGAGGACGGACCATGAGGCTGCGCAGCGGCAGGCAGCAGAAGACGGACGACCGGCCGGAGGCCCAGAACACGCCCGGTCTCGCCGTCGAACTGCGCGGCGTCCGCCGCCGGTACGGCCGTGGCGCCGGCGCCGTACACGCCCTCGCGGGCGTCGACCTCGCCCTGCCGCGCGGCACGTTCACCGCGGTGATGGGGCCCTCGGGCTCCGGCAAGTCCACGTTCCTGCAGTGCGCCGCCGGCCTTGACCGGCCGTCGGCCGGCTCCGTACGCCTCGGCGGTACGGAGATCACGGGCATGACCGAGAACAAGCTCACCGAACTCCGCCGCAGCCGCCTCGGCTTCGTCTTCCAGTCCTTCAACCTGCTGCCCTCCCTCACCGTCGAGCAGAACGTGCTCCTCCCGCTGCGCCTCGCCGGGCAGCGGCCCGACCGCCGCCGCGCCGCCGCCGTGCTGGCCCAGGTCGGGCTCGGGGACAAGGCGCGCCGCCGCCCCGGCGAGCTCTCCGGCGGCCAGCAGCAACGCGTCGCCATCGCCCGCGCCCTGGTCACCGGCCCGGACGTGGTCTTCGCCGACGAGCCCACCGGCGCCCTCGACACCGGCACCGCCGCCGAGGTCCTCGGCCTGCTCCGGCACGCGGTGGACACCCTCGGCGCCACCGTCGTGATGGTCACCCACGACCCGGCCGCCGCCGCGTGGGCCGACCGTGTGCTCTTCCTCGCCGACGGTGCCTTCGCCGACGAGCTTGAGCGGGGTACGGCCCAGCAGATCGCGGCGCGGATGACGACGCTCACCGCTCGTACCGCCCGCGCGGCGGGCGCGATGGCGGGGGCCGTCGTATGAAGCTCAGGGCGCCGAACGGCCTCGCCCGCGCGGCCGTACGCTTCAAACCCGCCTCGTTCGCGGGCACGTTCGTCGCGCTGATGATGTCCGCGCTGATCGTCTCCGCCTGCGGCATCCTGCTGGAGACGGGCCTGCGCGCCGGCGTGCCACCGCAGCGGTACGCGCACGCGCCGGTGGTCGTGGCGGCCGACCAGTACGCCCACCTGGTCACGGGCAGCGGCGACGACCGGTCGGACTCCCCGCAACTGCTGCCGGACAGGGCGCGGCTGAAGACCGCGCTGGCCGCGAAGGCCGCCGCGGCGCCGGGCGTGGCCGCGGCGGTGCCGGACTTCACCCTGCCGGTGCTTCAGGGCGGCGAGGGCGGTACCGGCGAAGACACCCGCGTCCTCACCGGCCACGGGTGGGGCGCGCACACCTTCACCGGCACCGACCTCGCCGCCGGCGCCGCCCCGCGCACCGGCGAGGTGGTGCTGGACCGGGCCGCCGCCCGTGGCGCCAGGGTTGCCGTCGGTGACACGATCACCCTCGAAACCGCCTCGGGCCGCGCCGACTTCCGCGTCTCCGGCGTCGCCGCCGCCGGTCCCGGAGACCTACCCGGCGGCCCGACAGTCTGGTTCGCCGACACCCAGGCCGCGACGCTCGCCGGGCACCCCGGCGAAGCCGACGCCATCGCCGTACTGGCCAAGGACGGCACCAGCACCGACGCCCTCGCCGGCGCCGTCGAGAAGGCGCTTGCCGGCTCCGGCGCCGAGGCACACCGCGGCGACGACCGCGGTGCCGTCGAGGACCGCGGCCTCGGCTACGCCAAGGAGACGCTTTCCGGGCTCGGCGGCTCCTTCGGCGGCATCGCCGCCCTGGTCGCCGTGTTCACCGCGGCCGGGACCGTCGCGCTCTCGGTGGGGCAGCGGCGACGCGAGTTCGCGCTGCTGCGCGCCGTCGGCGCCACCCCGCGGCAGATCCGCCGCGCGGTCGCCGCCGAGGCGCTGCTGGTCGCCCCGGTCGCCGGGCTGCTCGGCTGTCTGCCCGGGATCGGGCTCGCGCACTGGTGGTTCGGGCAGCTGAAGGACCGCGGCGCCATCCCCGAGGCCGTGGACCTGCACGTCTCCTTCATCCCGCTCGTCACCGCCGTCGGCACCGGGCTGCTGACCGCCCTCGCCGCCGGCTGGGCGGCCGGCCGCAGGCCCGCGAAGATCAAGCCCGGCCAGGCACTGACCGAGGCGTCGGTGGAGCGGCTGCGGCCCGGCTGGATCCGTACCCCACTGGGCCTGGGCGCCCTCGTCGGCGGTGGATTCCTCACCGTCCTCGCGGCCCGTTCGGCAGGGGAGGACGCGGCCAACGCCGCACTCGGCGTCGTCATGCTCTTCATGCTCGCGGTAGCGCTGCTCGGCCCGCTGGTGGCACGGCTGTGCGCGGCGCTCTTCGGCCTGTCGCTGCGCGGCGCGAGCGCACCCGCCGCCCTCGCCGTGGCCAACTCCCGCACCAACGCACGCCGGCTCGCCTCCGCGATCACCCCGATCGTGCTCGCCATGGCCTTCGCCTCCACGCTTGTCTTCCTGCATACGAGCGAGAGCCACGTCGCCGCGAAGCAGCTGCGCGCGGGCGTCACCGCCGACCACGTCGTCACCCGCCCCGCCGGGCTGCCGGTGGACGCGGCGGAGCGCGCGGCCCGGTCGCCGGGCGTGCACGCGGCCGTCGGACTGCTGAACACACAGGTGCTGGTGCCCGTCGGCTCCGGCGGCGACCGCTGGCTGCAGGGCTCGGCGGCCCAGGGGATCTCCGGCTCCGGCGCGCAGCTCGCGCGGGTGCAGGACCTCGACGTGCGCGCCGGCAGCCTGGACCGGCTCGGCAAGGGCCGGATCGCCGTCGACAGCATGCTCGCCGCGTCGGCGAAGGTGAAGGTCGGCGACAAGCTGCCGATCCTCCTCCCGGACGGCACCAGGACAAGGCCCGAGGTCGTCGCCGTGTACGGCCGCGGCCTCGGCCTGGCCGCGGTGACCATGGACCGCGCGATGCTGGCCGCCCATGTCACATCGGGCTTCGACAGCACGCTGCTGGTGCGCGGCGGCGACGCGGGGCCGCTCGCCGCACTGGGCACGGTCACCGACGCCTCCGGCTACGCCGTCGAGCAGGACACCGACCGCGAGCTCAACGCCTGGGCCAACTACACGATGGCCGGTGTCCTCGGCGGCTTCGCGGCCGTCGCCGCCGTCAACACGCTCGTGATGACCGTCCTGGGCCGCCGCCGCGAGCTGGCCGTGCTCCGCCTCGTCGGCTCCACCCGGCCGCAGGTGATGCGGATGCTCCGCTGGGAGGGCCTGCTGGTGTCGGTGGCGGGTGTGGCCCTGGGCACGGCCATCGCCGCGGCCACACTGATCCCGATGATGCGCGGCCTGACGGGCGAGTTCCCGTACGTACCCCCGCTGGTGTACGGGGCATTCGCCGCGACGGCAGTGGCTCTCGCCCTGCTCGCCGTCACCCTCCCGGCCCGCGCGGCCCTGCACGACCGGAAGTCCTGAACGGGGGTGCCGCGCACCACGATCAGGGGGCACGTTTCAGCGCCGGGTTGGAGCGCGTGCCTGCGGCACAGTCCGATGAAGCGGTTCACCACCGACGACCGGGTGGAACCGGGCAGCCGTCTGATCTCGTCGTGGTAGGCGGGACCGGCCACCGTCATGGTCGGCGAGCAGGCGGCGGACCTGCTGCGCGGGCGCGACCGAGCCGAGGACCGAGACTCCGGCCCACGGCCGCCGGGTCAGCCGGGCCTGCCGACGTTCTGCGAGAAGTAACTCCCGTCCGAGCTCACGATGTTCCCCGCAGGCTGGTACATACACACGATGTACGTCTCGTACCAGGCGGAGCCCCGACCATTCGCCCGTGCACAGCCCAGCGTGTTCGTGGATTTCCACACCACCTGAGTGAAGAATCCCGTGTCCTTCGAGAAACCAGGGTGGTTGTAGTCGTACGCGACGCCGTCTGAATACCACGCCTTTACGGCATCGGAGCAGGTCGCCACCTGGTTGGGAGAGGAGGAACCGGACCAGAAGAAGTTCTCACCGTACCCCTGACGAAGCCCCGCGTGACCGTGGCTCAGCCCCTCGTACTGGCTGATCAGGGCGACGCGCTCCTTGGAGTAGCCGACGATGGCCTGATCGGTCTTCAGGGGAGGCGCGCCATGTCGCGCGCGGTAACCGTTGTGGGCCTTGAGACAGTCCTGCTGGAAGGCGGCATCGGTGCTCAGCGGCAGAGAAGGGCGCGCCCACGCCGGCCCGCAGAGCCCGAATGCCAGTGCCAGCACGAGCGCGGTGAACCCGCTGAGTGTGGCTGCTGAGCGGGTTCTTGTACACATGTGGGGCATGACCACTCCAGGGCGCTGCTTGCTGATTGCGTGTCCACCAGGCAAACGTCTCAGTCCCGGGAAAGACACGAAGTGCTTTCAACGCCGCGGGCCGGCGTGCCGAGCCGTTCGCCGAGCATGCCCGCGCGCTGGGCACCATCGACGTCGCGCCGGAGGGCCGCATCAAGGTCCTGCCGTGAGGCGGCCGTCCAGGGGCATGCGTGGTCCCGGAGAGGTCGTCACCACCGTCGGTGCACGGTCGCCTTGCTGCCGGTCACCAGGCTTGCCGGCGGAACGTCATCGGCCACGACCGCGCCGGCGGCGACCACGGCGTCACGGCCGATGCTGACGCCGGGCAGGATGGTGGCACCGGCACCGATCCACACGTTCTCCGCGACGTCGATGGGTGCGCCGGTGAGATACAGCCGCCGCTCCTCGGGATCGACCGGGTGGCCGCTGGTGATGAACGTGACCTTCGGCCCGATCATCACGCGCTCGCCGAGCCGTATGCCGGCGTAGTCCAGGAACGTGCAGTTCTGGTTGATGAACACGCGCTCGGCGAGGTCGAGGCGGAGGCCGTGGTCCGTGTAGAAGGGCGGATAGATCGTCACTCTCTGCGGTAGTGGCTTGCCGAGGATCTGCTCGAACAGTTCCGCCTTGCCCGCTTCGTCCTCGAACGGCAGGGCGTTCAGGCGGGAGGTGAGCTCAGTGACCCGCAGCACCCTCTCGGCCATGGCCTGGAACTCGGCGCTGTGGATACGCATGAGACGATCGCTGGACATGCCACGATCCTCTCAGCTGTCGGGGTCGTGGGGAAACGCGCGCACCGCCTGCGCGCACCGGCAGGCGACCGCGAGCGCAGATCCCCGTCGGGGACGA
This sequence comes from Streptomyces sp. NPDC102462, assembly GCF_044765425.1. NCBI lineage: Bacteria > Bacillati > Actinomycetota > Actinomycetes > Kitasatosporales > Streptomycetaceae > Streptomyces > Streptomyces sp. NPDC102462. The sequence goes on from NZ_JBIWKB010000062.1 coordinate 21,015, forward strand.
CCATGGGCGCAGGGGAACGAGATGAGGGACTTCGTCATCGCCTCGGCTCCTTCTTCGCGTTACGTGGACCGGCCCCGTCCTGACGGACGCCGGCGACGGCCACGCCGACGGCTCCGATCAGCAGCAGTGCGGCGACGGTGCCGAGCGTGAACGCCTCGAACGAGGTGCGGGAGACACCCCAGACCTCATGGAAGTCGTAGCCGATGCCGAAGAGCCCTTCCAGGACACCCGGAAACAGCGCGGACCAGGACCCGACCAGGATCCAGGCGTAGACCAGCACCGCGCAGGCCATGAAGCCCCGGTTTCCGAAGGGAACGCGGTAGGGGCGCGCGACGTCGGGCCTGCGCAGCCGGAGCACGACAAGCGCGGGAATGATCACCAGATACGCCAGCAGCAGGGTGGTGACCGCAACGGTCAGCACCACGGCGAAGACGGCGCCCGCATCGCCGTCGGCGAGTTGCATGGCGGCGAGCATGAACACGGTGGCCACTGCTCCGGAGAGCAGGTTGGTGCGCACGGGTGTGCCGAGCCTGGCGTGGAACGCGCCGAGGGACCGGGTGAAGAAGCCACCGTCGGCGGCGGCCATGGCCTGCATACGGTCGCTGACGATCATCCAGGCGCTGCCCTGGGTGAGGAGAGCGAAGACGAACAGGACAGCTGTGAGGGTCAGTACGGTCGAGGACGCGCCGCCATAGATTCCGAAGACGAGGCGGGCGCCTTCCATGAAGCCGCCGATCCCGGTGACCTGGTGGGCGGGTACGACGGCCAACAGCGCGAGGACGGGCAGCAGATAGCAGCAGGCCGCGACGGTGGCGGAGCGGCCGAGCGCCGCGGTCACGTCGCGCTGGGGGTTGTGCATCTCCTCGCCGGCGGCGTTGGGTGCTTCGAAGCCGACGTAGGCGAACAGCAGGATCGGCACGAGGGCGAGGAAGCCGGCGGTCGTCGGGGTGAAACGGGCGTCGTCCAGCCCCTGGAAACCGTGCTCGACCATGACCTCCCTCTTCGCCAGAGAGGTGGCTCTCTACACGACGGCGCTCGAAGTCGGGGCCGCGACCGGTGTGTTCGGCCTCACCGCCAGTGCGCACGATGTGGCGCACGGACTGGTCGCCCTGGAAGACGGCTACGGTCTGCACATCATCAGCCACAACGCCGCTCTGCGCCCGGACCGAGCCCGTCGACTGATCCTCGCCCACGCTCGGGCGGTGACCGACTGCGCCGAACTGTAGGGCGCCGCCAAGGCGCGGATCAGGTGCGGCCGGCGGCCAGTGTCCCCCCGGGAGCGGGAAGTCGGCCACCGCCCGGGCGGTGTGTGCCCCGTAGTAGGCGTCCACCGGCACGTCGATGTCGCCGAGCATGTCGTGCTCCGCGCGATGCGGGTCGTCTGCCAAAGCGATGTGCGCGGGACGTGGGGGAGGGGGCATCAGTGTCCTCCGGGTCACCGGTGAACGACACACCGGGACAGGTTCCGGCAGCCGCGGGCACCGGAACGCCGTGCGCGTCGGACTCGGGTCCGTCCACGCCCGGGCGGACACGCCGGCCGTCATCACACGCCCGGGCAGGGCCGGACCACGCGGAGCCGGCACCGGACACGTCGAGCAGCACAGTGCTGTCCGCGCCCGTGGTCGAACAGGGCGAGGGCGGGCGCCCGGGCGTCCCTGCGGCATGCCTGGGGTGTTTCCCCGCGTCCGTGGCCCTGGACGGCCGCGACGACGAAGACCGCCCGCGCACCCGGGCGCTCCCTCGGCGCCTCGTCGGTGAACGCGCCCGCCGGCATCCCCGCCACATGACCGGTCCGCGCGGCGGCTGCTCCGGTCACATCACCGCTCCCCGGCCCGACACGCTTCGGTCCACGCCGGTCCAGGCCAGCGCGACCGCCCCGTCGAGCAGGGCTCCATCCGGCTGCCCGCTTCTTCCAGCAGCATCTTGATGTTGGCCATGGCCTGTTCGGCCTGGGCCTCGGCGTCGCCGATGCCCACGGACTCATTGGTGTCGAGGTTCTGGCCGATCTGGCCCCGGACATACATGGTGTTCCCGGCGACGACGGCCTGGCAGAGGTCGTTGTCGAGGTTCTGCTCGGGATAGGTGTCGCGGGTGTTGAACGGACGGATCCGGGTGTGGCCGCCTGCGACGATCGGGGCCTTCACCTGGCGTCCCTCGCTGGGGGAGGTCATGACTGCTCCTCAGTTCTTCTGCGGTGCCGGTGCGGCGCCGGTCCGGTCGTCGGTGCCGTACGCGAGGTAGTTCCGCCGGGTCGCGATGTGGGCGGACACATATCTGGCGTCGTGCCACACACCCCAGATGAAGCTCGATCCGCGGCGGGACAGCCAGGGCAGGCCCAGGAAGTAGACCCCGGGTTCCACGGACACTCCTCGTCGCTGCTTGGGCCGGCCGTTCTCGTCGAACGCGTCGACCTGGAGCCAGCTGTAGTCGGCGGCGAAGCCCGTCGCCCAGACGATCGAGGTGACACCCGCCTCGGCCAGATCGAGCTCCAGCCGAGGGTCCCTCGCACATTCCGGCGCCGGACCGAGGACGTGGGCCTCCGGTTCCTGCGGCAGGTCGAGCCCGTTGCGCTCGGCGTACGCGTCGGCCGCCCGGAGGAATGCCAGGTACTTGTCGTCGCCGAGCGCGATGTTGGTGCCGAGGTCCGGAGCGAAGCGCAGTACACCCTCGTCGTAGGACGCGGTAATGCCGACGAGTTCGATACCGGTCCCGGCCAGCGCCCGGAAGTCCACGGTGTGGCCGCCGCGGGCGCCGCTGACCGCGATGGTGACATGTTCGGCACCCCGGGGAGGGGCATCCATGTCCCAGACTCCGAGCACACCGAGCCACCAGCAGAAGTCACGCCCGCGGTACTCGCGGGGAGGACGGTCGTGCGGACCGACGGAGAGGAACACCCGGCGTCCGGACCGGTGCAGCTCGTCGGCGATCTGGACACCCGAGGAGCCGGCCCCCACCACGAGGACCGCGCCCTCGGGCAGTTGCTCCGGGTTGCGGTAACCGCTGGAGTGGATCTGTGTGCAGACGGCACCGTCCGGGACGATCGGCGGGATCTCGGGCCGCTGGAACGGCCCGGTCGCCGCCACGACGAAGCGCGCGTCGATGGCGCCCTTCGACGTCTCGACCCGGAAGCCTGCCCGACCGGCGTGCCTGCGCACCGACGTCACCTCGACACCGCACCGGACCGGGGCGCCGATCTTCTCGGCGTACGCGACGAAGTAGTCCGCGACCTGATCCTTCGAGGCGAAGGCGTCGGGGTGGACGTCGGAGAACTCCAGTCCCGGGAAGCGGTCGTGCCACGCGGGCCCGTTCGCGACCAGGGAATCCCACCGCTGCGAGCGCCAGCACTCGGCGATGCGGTGCCGCTCCAGGACGATGTGCGGTATCCCGTGCGCTCCCAGGTGCTCGCTCATCGCCACACCTGCCTGACCCGCCCCGACGACGACTACTTCCGTCTCTTCACTCGGCACTTCAGCCTCCACTCGTGCGGCAGTCCGTCCCGGTGTCGTGTCGACCGGGCTACCGCAGGAGACATCCTTGGGATGACCTGGAGAGCTGTCCAACAGATGTTTCCGTTATGGGCGAGCTGATTTCGCGATGCGGATTCCTGTCGGTCACCCCAGCGAGGCGCTGGGCCGCGGAACGGCGGGCATCGTGCTCCTCAGTCCAGTACGAAGGTGCCGCCCGCGGTCGTCGCCAGGTCAGCCCCGAGGGCGGCTGCCGGTGTCCAGGCTCCGGCCCTGCCGGCGCCACGGGCCAGCAGTTCGGTGACGGCGGCGGTGACGTCGGCCGTGTAGTCCATGCCGTCGTCGGCACGCAGCCATCCCTCGTGCCGGGTGCCGTCCGCCCACTCGACGACGGCGTGCCCCCAGGAGTGCTTGCGCGGACGGGGCACGGCCTTGACCCGTACCCGGCCGAGCCGGTCGACGGCGAGGCGTCGCAACGCCGGAACGGACAGCAGTCGGCCCAGCGGCGGGATCAAGGCACGTATCAGCGGAGCGGTCGGCGCGAGAGCGGAAGTGGCGGTGACGAACGGTGCTCCGCTCGCCGCGTGCGCCGCGATGAGTTCGCCGGACGCGACACCTGCCGACTTCGCCGACTCCCCGTCCGGGAAGGTGAGGTGCTGCGGGTCGGCGCCGAGGCGCGACATCACCAGCCGCCCGTTCTCGTACCGCCGTCCGCCGGCGGTGAGCGCGTCCGTGATGCTCGCCGCCAAGGCGGCACCGAGCACACCCGCCTCGACGGCCACCGAGGCCACGGCGTCGACCCGCACCCGGTGCGGCACGGGCCGTTCTTCGCACAGCTTCGCCACCACCGCCTCCGTCGCCAGCACACCGAATCCGGCGCCGGTGACCAGGGTGCTGCCCGCCCGTACCGCTTCGTCGTGCAGGGCGAGCAACCGCTCCACGGCGACCACGTCGTTGGCCTGGTCGACGTAGTGGCCGCCCGGCATGCAGGCGCGGGCGATCACCGGTGCCGTGGCGGCGAAGGCACCCATCGTGTTCACCACCACCCGCGGGCGCCCCCGGACGATTTCGTCCGCGATCCGCTCGGCCGAGTCGGCGACGACGACCTTCGCGTCCCCGCGAAGACCGGCTTCGGCCCCGACAGCGAGCATCCGCTCCCGGCTGCGCCCGACCGGCACGACCGTCAGCCCCCGCGCGGCCAGTCGCGCGGTCACACCCCTGCCCACACGGCCGGTCGCCCCGACTATCCACACCTCGTCATTCGTCCCGCTCTCGCCTGTCGTCCCGCCGGTCCTGCCGTTCCCGCTGGTCTTGCTCATGCGAAGGTCACCCTGCCTGCTCCGGGCCGCACCGGGGACAGGCGCCCCCAGTGATGACACAGTGTGTCATGAGTGCAGGCTAGCACTGACGACACTGTGGGACATCACCTGTTACAGTCAACCCATGGCGAGGTGGGATCCGGGTGCCGAGCAGCGCCTGAAGCGGGCGGCTCTGGAGCTGTACCTGGAGCGTGGCTACGACAACGTGACGGTGACCGACATCGCCGAGCGGGCCGGACTCACCCGGCGCTCCTACTTCCGCTACTTCCCGGACAAGCGCGAGGTCCTGTTCGCCGGCTCGGAGCGGCTGCCCCCGGCCCTGGCGGAGGCCGTCCTGAGTGCAGACCCGGATGCGGCTCCGATTACTGCCGCCCTCGATGCGCTGGCGCGAGTCGGTGCCCAGCTCGTCGAGTACGTGGACGGCGCGGCGGAGCGCCGGGCGGTGATCGACGCCAGCCCGGAGCTGCAGGAGCGCGAACGGACCAAGACGGCCGCGATCACCGAGGCGGTCCGCGATGCCCTGATGCAGCGTCAGGTGAACTCCGGGACGGCCGAACTCGTCGCACAACTCGCCACGGTGGCCTGCACCAACGCCTTCCGGCGCTGGATCGAGGCCAAGGGAGATGCGAGTTTCGGCAGCTGCCTGGACGCGGTGACCGCCGAACTGCGAGCCGCCCTTGCCGGCATGTGAACGGAACCCGACCGCCGGCAAGTTCTCGAACAGACCGCGTCGTAGACATCGAAGTCACGGCGCAGGTAGGGGAGATGGGTCGATACCCTGACCACGTCGTCAGTGGGCCGGCGGGCCGCCAGAGGGGGCGGCCCGCCGCACTCAGAGGGTCAACCGATGCTTCACACCTGGTCGATCACCCAGCGGGACGCCGTGCCGATGGTGGGCTGGAAGACGACCTCGGCCCCGACCTTTCCGTTGGCGTGCAAGTACTTGCCGCTCTGGTTGTGCTTGATGGACTTCGGACTGCCGGACGTGGTCGTCCACTTCTGGTACGGGCCACCGTTGCACGGGAACGTGTAGACATCCGCGCCGTTGCCGTCGAGGCAGTGGCCTGATGCCGGGTTCCTGAAGATGCCGCCGCTGATCTGCCACACCTGCTTCGCGCTGCGGTCACAGGTGCCGAGGACGAGGTTGCCCTTGCCCCCCGAGATGTTCACCTGGAGGCAGGAGTTGCTGCTGTTGCCGTTGATCACCTGGTAGTTCACCGGCGCGGCCTGCGCCGAGGTCGCGCCGCCGACCAGCAGCGTCGAACCGAATGCGACCGCCGCGCCCGCAGCGGCGAGCCGAATGAAGGTTCCCTTGAGTTCCATGATTGATCTCCTCGACGAGTTCAGGTGATCGGTGCACCGTCGGTGGTGCCGCCCGGTCATGCGGTGCGCCGTTGTCCCGTTGGTGTCGTGCTGCTGCGGCACCTGTGCCGGCGTCTACGTTGACGGGCGGCGCCCCTCGGACGCGGCGGTCTCGGAGAAACCCGGAACCGCTGGGCTCCCCCGCTGGATGAGGTACATTCTTGGGCTCCGAAGTCCGGACGATTCCGGAGAGCGGGACGGGGGAAAGCGGGGCACATGAGGGGACCGACCTCACCACAGACCTGGTTCGTCAACCGGTTGCAGCGGCTGCGTACGTCCTCGGGGTCACCCACCCAGGCGCAACTGCTGGCCCACGACGAGAACAAGGTCCTCACTCGTTCGTCGCTGTCGGATCTGCTGGCAGGCAAGTTCACCAAACCGCCCCCGTGGGAGCGGGTCGCGGCCTACGTGACCGCGTGCGTCCGCGCCGCGCACGCCGGTCAGATCGACCTCTGCTGCGAGGACGAACTCGCGCGACTGCGGGGCGACCATGCCACGCTCACCGACCTGTTCGAGACCGCTGCAAGGGAGGCCCGCCCGCCGGCGGCGCGTTCTTCGGGCTCGCGGCCCCGCCCGGCGACGTATCGGCTGCCGCCGCGCAACACCAACTTCACCGGCCGCGACGCCGCATTGCGGGAGTTACGGCGGCGCCTCACCTCGGGCAACGATGGCGCGATGCAGGTCGTGCACGGCCTGGGTGGTGTCGGCAAGACGCAGCTCGCGGTGGAGTACGCCTACCTCTACCGGTCGGAATACCGGTTCGTGGCGTTCGTGGACGCCGAGGATCCCGACCTGGTGGCATCGCAGTTCGCGTCGCTGGCCAGGGAGCTGGGACTGGCGGAGGTGAGCCATGAGCAGGTCGTCCCACGGGTGTACCGCACCCTACTGGACCACGGGCCCTGGCTGATCATCTTCGACAACGGGGAGAGACCTGGCACGCTCGTGGGCGCGCTGCCGTCGGGTGACCTGGCGAGCAGCGGCCACATCATCGTCACGACCAGGTTGCGCGGCTGGTCGAGCAGAGCCGGCGTCATCGACCTGGACGTGTTCCCCAGGCGGGAGGCGGTGGAGCTGCTGGCCCGGCGGGTGTGCGGCATGACCACAGTGGTGGCGGACCGGATCGCCGAGCACCTGGGGGACCTGCCGCTGGCGCTGGAGCAGGCCGCCGGATACATGGACTACAACCACACTCCGCCCGAGGAGTATCTGGCCCTGCTGACGTCGCGGCTGGAGGACATGATCGCGCTGGGCGAGCTGGCGGACCGGCCGGCGGTCGTGGTCGCGACCCTGTGGCAGCTCAGCGTGCGAAGGCTGGAGACCGAGCGGCCGCAAGCGATGCGGCTGCTGGAGCTGTGTGCCCTGCTGGCGCCTGAGCCGATCCCGCTGGACCTGTTCCGTGACAGCGCGGACACACTGATCGCAGCCGCTGCCGACCCGGTGGCCTGGGACACGACGGTCGGTGCCCTGGCCGGCCTGGGGCTCGCTCGGCGCGCGGCCTGCTCCCTGGTGCTGCACCGGCTGGTGCAGGCCGCCATCCGCGCCGCGATGCCCCACTACGTGCGCACCGAGGCCCGGGTGAAACTCTGCCGGGCGCTGCTCGCGGCCGTGCCGCACGACATCCACGGTGACCCGGACGCGCGAACGCGATGGCAGGAACTGCTCCCGCACGTGCTCGCGGTGACCAAGGACGAGCCGCCGGCCGAGTGCGCCGCGGACACGGCGACGCTGCTGAGGCTGGCGTCGGCGTTCCTCCTTTCGGTCGGGGACCACTCGGTGGCACTGCCCCTGTGCGAGCGTGCCTGCGTGATCGACGAATCGCTCGAACGAAGGGATGCGGAACTTGGGTTCGACCTGATCACCCTGGCGCAGATCCACCGGGACCGCGGCGCGCCGCAGCGAGCGCGCCCGCTGGCGGAACGTGCTCTGACCCTGCACGAGTCCTGTCTGCCGGCGGACAGCCCCGCCATCGCGACGGACTTGGCGACCCTGGCGCGCATCCGGCACCTTCTCGGCGATCGTGAGGCGGCGGTGCCCTTGGCCGAGCGGGCGCTGCGGATCGACGAGGCGGCGTACGGGCCCGACGACCCGTACGTGAGCTTCGACTTGATCGCACTGGCGAGTGTCCACCTCGACCTTGACCAGCACGCCGTGGCGCTGCCGCTGATCTCCCGGGCGCTACGGATCCGCGAGGCCAGTTACGCGCCGGATCACCTGTACATCGGGTACGCCCTGCTGCTCAAGGCCCGAGTCGTGCACGCGTTGAACGACCCCACCGCAGCGAACCTCGCGCACAGGGGCGCGCTCATCCTGAACACCCGGCTCGGCAGGACCCACCCCAAAACCGAGAACGCCTTCGCTCTGGCCGACCATCTGCTGAAACGCGACAGCTGCCAAGAACACGGCGAACCCGCCGCGCTCGGCGAGACCTACGTCACTAAGGCCGCACCGATCATGGCGCCCGAAGGGGCGCGGGGCCGTATCGATACGCGGCTCCGCCGCGCGGGCGGGACCAGCCACGACGGTGCCGCACACACCTGACGGCACAGCGCGGCACATGCGGATGCGGGGCTACATCCGAGGACTGCCCGACCCGATCGGCGGCGTTCCGGCGGCGCAGCGCTGAGGTGGGCCGGCGGGCCCGGTCACCGTGTCCAGGGATTCTGCGGGGCTCCGGTGGCCCACAGCTGGTCGACACGCGAGCGCTCGGTGGCGTTCGGGTAGGCGTTGGTGCAGGAGGGGCCGGGGCCGGCGCCCGACATCAGCTCACTGCACGGCCCGCTGTAGTCGTCCTCCAGGCCCAGCACGTGCCCGGTCTCGTGGGTGGCGACGCGGACCGGGTCGTTCTGCCGGCTCTGGCTGTAGTCGAGGAAGATGTAGCCGTTTCCGTGGCCGTCGGTGGAGGCGTAGGACCCGCGCTGGTCGTTGCCCTCGTAGTAGGAGAAGTCGGCACCGCTCGACGCCGCCTGGAGCTTGACGCTGGACACGGAGCTGTTCCAGATCGAGGCCGCGCTCGCTATCTGCGAACGGAAGCTCGGCGCCCGGGACGCGTCGTAGTAGAGGGTCACCGCCTGCCCGTACGGCTGGACGGCGCGCTTCTCGGCGACCGACTTGCGCACAGCGTCGAGGAACGCCCTGTTGTTCGCGGCCTCCTCGACCGACCCGGTGTACCGCGCCACGGAGGTACCGGCGGCAGCGGACGGGGTGGCGGCCGGCTGGGCGCTCGCCGGCACCGCCGCGCCCAGCGCGCTGGAGGCCAGACCCAGACCCAGGCCGAGAGCGAGGGCGAGGGGTCTCGCGGACGTTCGGGACGACTTCATGTGGGGGGCTCCTACTCACTCGGTGACGCCGAGCACCCGGTGCGTGGTCGACTGCGCGTGAACACCGGTTCCGAACTGCGGCGACGTCCTGTGAGTCGCCATTCTTAGAACGGCTCGACAGGGAGCACAATGGGGTCCCCCCACTACGTCGCCTCGTAGGTCCGAGGACCCCGCCAGGGCTGTGTGCGGGACTTCGGTCCGCACAGGGCGGGCAGGAGAGACAGCTGTCACGGCGTCAGAAACGTTAAGCCACAGGGCAACCGACGTCCGGTCCGACAAAGCGGAATCCCCGGACGCACGGCGAGTTCCACATACGGACTAAGACGGACAAATCCTTAAATGTCTGCCGGGTCGTGTCTACTATGTGTGCCGGTTGGTTGGCGGAGTGCTGTGACCGACGTCATAGAACGGTCAGCGGGCGCGTGCGCCCGCTCATGGTCGCCGAGGCCGGTAGACGGTGGCCGGCACGGGTCCAGCGTCCGGTGCAGGCGCTGTTCCTCGGCCGGGCTGCGTGGGGCGAATACGTCCAGCACGACATCGGCCATATCGTCGGCCAGCGGAAAGGGACGGAAGACGTCCCAGGCCACCGCGGCGGCTCGTTCATGTGCGCACGCTGCCGAGCGCAGCGCGCGCACCGATGTGTCCAGGCCCAGACCACGGGCGCCGGGCAGCCGGTCGAGGACACCGGCCAGGTAGTGGCCCGTGCCACATCCCACGTCCACCACGGTGGCCCGCCCGGACACCGCGTCGGCCGCCAGGCGGGCGGTGGCTTCGCGGAGGGGCGCGTAGGTGCCGGTGGGCAGGAATCGGTCCCGGGCCGGACCATGGCCGTGTCGTCGCCACTCGTGGCACCGCGCCGGCCCGGCCAGTGTCCGATCAGTGACCCGAAGGGCACGCCGAGCGCCGAGGCCGGACTGGAACCGGCGCCGATCACCGCGAAAGCCAGAGCCCGGCGCTCGGGACGGGACAGCTTACTTGTCCTTCAGCGACAGGCCGGGCGGGTTGAGCTGCGAGGTGGTCACCGCGTCGCTGGTGAGCCCCCAGCGTGCCAGGATCTTCCGGTAGACGCCCTTCTCGATCAGGTAGTTGATCGCGTCGTTGAGTGCCTTGCCGAGGCCGTTGTTCTTCTTGGTGGTCGCGGCGATCAGGCCTTGGAGGTCCTTCTGGGCGCCGGAAAGGGTGCCGATGACCTGGGTCTGGCCGGAGGTCATGGAGTGGTAGCGGGACTCCGGGCTGGGATGGAGATAGGCGTCGATCTGGCCGGACTGGAGGGCGAGGTAGACGGCTGATTCGTCCTGGTAGTACTTCACGTCGATGGGCTTGCGGCCTGCCTTGACGTTCTCGGCGTTCCAGTCCAGCAGGACCTTCTCCTCAGTTGTCCCGGTGGGCACGGCGATGGTCCTGCCCGCCACGTCCCCCGGGCCGGTGACGCGCCAGTGGGTGCCCTTCTTGGCCTCGAACGCCTGCTCGTCCTTGCGGTAGGTGGCCATGTCGTACTTCTGCTTGCGCAGTTCGGTGACGGTGATGTTGGAGACGCCGACGTCGTACTTGCCGCTGTCCAGACCGACGAAGATCTGCTCGAAGGAGACCGGGTTGTAGTGCACCTTGAGGCCGAGCACCGAGGCGATCGCGTACGCCGTGTCCGGTTCCACACCGATGAGGGTCTTGTTGTCCTTGGCGAAGAAGGTGAGCGGTGCGGTGCTCCCCTTGGAGTTGCCGACTTCGAGGGTGCCTCGGGCCCGGATGGCCGCGGGTACTTCAGCGGCGAGGGAGGCCACCTCGGGTGCCGCGTAGCGGTTTTGGTCGGTGCTGGTGTTGAAGCGTTCCTTGGACGTCGATCCGGATGCGTCCGTTGCGGAGGAGCCACAGGCGCTCAGGGTGAGCGCGGCGGCGGTGACCAGGGCGAACGCGGCGAGCTTGGGGCGGATGAGCACGGACATGGTGGTGCTGCCTTTCAGGAGAAGCGGGGTCAGAGAACCTTCGAGAGGAAGGTGCGGGTGCGCTCGTGCCGGGGGGAGTCGAGCACGTCGGCCGGCGCCCCCTGCTCGACGATCCGGCCGCCGTCCATGAAGACCACGGTGTCGGCGACCTCACGGGCGAAGCCGATCTCATGGGTGACGACGATCATGGTGGTGCCGGCGCGTGCCAGATCCTTGATCACATCCAGCACCTCGCCGACCAGCTCCGGGTCGAGGGCGGAGGTGGGCTCGTCGAAGAGCAGCACCTTGGGTTCCAGGGCGAGCGCGCGGGCGATGGCGATGCGCTGCTGCTGGCCACCTGACAGCTGCCCGGGGTAGGCGGTCGCCTTGTCGCGCAGGCCGACGCGCTCCAGCAGCCGCTCGGCGCGTTCCTGGGCCCTGCCCCGCGGCACGCCCAGGGCGGAGACGGGTGCCTCGACCAGGTTGTCCAGCACCGTGAGGTGCGGGAAGAGATTGAAGTTCTGGAACACGAAGCCGATGTGGGTGCGCTGGCGCAGCACCTCGCGCTCGCGCAGCTCGTGCAGCCTGTCGCCGACCCGCCGGTAGCCGATGAGTTCGCCGTCGATGGTGACGGTGCCGCGCTTGACCTTCTCCAGGTGGTTGATGCAGCGCAGCAGGGTGGACTTGCCGGATCCGGACGGGCCCAGCACGACGGTCACCTCGCCGGCCCTGACCCGGAGATCGACTCCCTTGAGCACCTCGACCATGCCGTAGTTCTTGTGGACGTCGCGTATGTCGACGACAACCCGGGCGGGGTCGGCCACGGCCTTGTGGGCGCGGTCGGCGGAAGACGATTTCGCGCTCACCGGAGGCTCCCTTCTTCCGCGGCAGCCGCGCGGAGATTGCCGATGGCGAGGCGCACCCGCTCGATGGGGGTCGGCGGCAGCGCCCGCGTCGTGCCCTTGGCGTAGCGCCGCTCGACGTAGTACTGGAAGATCGACAGAAGGGTGGTCAGCAGGACGTACCAGGCGGTCGCGACGAGCAGCATGGGTACGACGCGGGAAGTGCGCCCGTAGATGACCTGGACGGTGTAGAAGAGCTCCATGATCGCCATCACGGAGACGATCGAGGTGTTCTTGAACAGCGAGATCAGCTGGTTGGCTGCGTTGGGCGCGATGGTCCGCATGGCTTGGGGCAGCACGATGCGCACGAGCTGACGGCGCTTGGGGATCCCCAGCGCGGCGGCGGCTTCCAGCTGGCCCTGACTGACGGACAGCACACCCGCACGGACGATCTCCGAGGCGAAGGCGGCCTCGTTGACCGAGAGCGCGATGACGGCCGCGCTCACCGAACTGACCAGATTGGTGGTGCTGAAGGAGAAGAACTCCGGCCCGAACGGCACTCCGATGCTCAGACGCGAGTACAGGTAGGAGATGTTGAACCAGAAGAGCACCTGCACCAGCAGCGGCACGGAGCGCACGACCCAGACGTAGCCGTAGGCGGTCACCCGCAGCAGCGGATTGGGGGAGAGCCGCATGAAGGCCAGCGCTATGCCGCCCGCGAAACCCGCCAACGCGGCGTAGAAGGTGAGCTCGATGGTCAGCCATACGCCGTGCAGAACGCTGGGGTCGAAGAAGTACTGCCGGAAAGTCACCCATTCCAGGCCGGGGTTGGTGGCCAGGGCGTGCACCAACTGCGCCACCAGGACGAGGGCGAAGGCCACGGCCACCCAGCGGCCGGGGTAGCGGACGGGGACGATCCTGGGAGGTCTGGACTGCTCGGCATCGCTGCCCGGTGGTGCGAGCGCGGCTTTGCCGTCAGTGGCAGAAGTCATGGTGACGTCTCCGATTCAGCGGCGAGTTCGGGTGGCCGGGGCGGACAGAGCATGCGGAGGAACACGGCGCGGGAGGCCATCGCCCGCTGTCGGCACACACCGCTTGAGGCGGGCGAAGAGCGCGCCGAAGCGGCACGGCCGGTTCCTCGGCGTCATGCCGCAGGCCCTGGTACTGAGGGGAGTGGAGCGGCGGGTGGTCGGGCGAGCGCATCAACCGGCCCAGCCGTCGAGGAGCTTGGCCATGGCCGACAAGCCGCGGCGCAGGTGTTCCTCTGCGATGGCGAAGCTCAGCCGCAGATGCCCCGGAGCCCCGAAAGAAGCACCGGGCACCGTGATGACGCCGGATTCCAGGTGCCGGTCGGCCACGGTGACGTCGTCGGGGGCGAACCCGCGGATGTCGGGGAAGACGTAGAACGCGCCATCAGGAGGCGTCCGGAACAGCCCGAGAGGTTCCAGCACGACCTGACACATCTCCAGCCGGTCGCGGAGGATCGCCCGGAACTCGGCCGTCACGTCCGGTCCGGTGAGGGCGGCGAGAGCAGCCGCCTGCGCGATGCGGCTGACGTTCGAGGTGGTGTGGGACTGGACGGCGGCAGCCGCGTCGACGACCTTCGGCGGGCCCGCCATCCAGCCCACCCGCCAGCCCGTCATGGCGTAGGACTTGGACACACTGCCGACCGTGATGAGCCGGTCGCTCACCCCGGGCTCCACCCGGCCCGGTGCGGGGACGGGCCGGAAGCCGAGGTCGACGTAGGTCTCGTCCGAGACGATCCAGATGCCGTGCCTCGCCGCCCACGCCAGGAGCGAGCGCAGCTCCGAGGCGTCGTAGACCAGTCCTGTCGGGTTGTTCGGTGAGCACAGCACCATCGCCCGGGTGGACGGGGTCCGAGCTGCCTCCAGGTTGTCCGGGGTGACCTTCAGCTCGCCGGCGGACGGCTGGACGATCACCGGACTACCGCCCGCCAGCCGGACCGAGGACGGGAACGTCACCCAGTACGGCGCCGGTATCAGGACTTCGTCGCCGGGCTCCAGCAGCGCCATGAACGTGTTGAACAAGGCCTGCTTGGCACCATTGGTGACCAGTACGTTCGTCTCGTCGAGAGGGTTCGTGGCCCGCTGGGCGAGCCGGTCGGCGATCGCCTGACGCAGGCTTGTCTCGCCGCCGGTCGGCCCGTAGTGGTGGTTCTCCGGCCTGCCGGCGGCGTCGATGGCCGCGGCGACGATGTGCGCGGGGGTCGGCAGGTCGAGCTCGCCTGCCGAGAAGTCGAAGACTTGGACGCCCGCACGGCGCAGTCTCGCGGCGCGTTGGCGCAAGGCGGCGGTCGGCGACATGGTGACCACGGGGGTATTCCTCGTTTCCGGGGTTGATCGGCCGCCTGGATGCGGCGGACGCAGGGCCTTGACGCACGGGACCTCGGCCGCCCACGTAGGAGCGTTCGAACACCTGTCGACCCGTGCCGACGGTGCCAGGTTCGGAGCCGGGGATGGCGGGGGAGACAAGCCGGGGTTACCGAAGGATGAACTATCCAGGTAGGGCTGGAATGCGGGATGGATAATCCATCCCGTGCTGGTGTCCTGCTCACATCGACAGTCGAACCGTGCTCTGTGAACGAATGAACGGGGGCCCCGTGGCCGCAGGCAAGTCAGCCCTGGTGCGCGGCGAATCCGTCCCCCGTGCCCAAGCGGCGCTGCCCAGCCTGCGGGCCATGGTGCGCTACGCGGTCAGCCCGTACGACGCGTTGCGCTCCGCCACCGCCGAAGGTGCGCGGACCCTCGGACTCAGCGGCGACCTCGGCACCCTCGAACCGGGCAGGCTCGCGGACCTGGCGCTGGTCGAGGGTGACCCGTTGAAGGATGTCGCGGCGGCCTCGGCGGACTCCTCGGCCGTGGACCGCGGCGGGGCCGCTGCCGTCCGCAATGCGGTGCTCCCCGGCGTCCCCCAGAAGCCGGCCCGCGACCGGTACTGGTGGCACCACCGCTACGAAGCGGCGGAGAGGGGGCGCCAGATCCGGGCCAGTGCCGACGTGGTGAGCACCTGGTCGGGGTGCCCTTGTCCCGCGAGGCGGCCCTCCTGGAGCAGGAGACACGTGTCCGCCGCGCGTGCGACGTCCAGGTCGTGGGTGGCCTGAACGACCGTCACACCGTCCGCGACGAGTGCGGTCAGCAGCGCCCCGATCCGTTCTCTCGCCTCCGGGTCCAGACCCGTCGTCGGTTCGTCGAGGAGCAGCAGATCCGACTCTTGCGCCAACCCCTGGGCGATGAGGGCACGTTGGCGCTGCCCGCCCGACACTTCTCCCAGCTGGCGTGAGGCGAGGTCGCCGATGCCCAGCCGGTCGAGCGCGGCGTCGACGGTGGCGTGGTCCCGGCGGGTCAGCCGACGCCACGGCCCGCGCTCGCCCCAGCGTCCCATCTCGACGGTCTGCCGGACGGTCAGCGGCAGGCTGTCGCCGACGGCTCCGCGCTGCGGGACGAACGCGGGTGGCCGTGCTCCGTCGTGGTGCAGTTCGCCGGATGTCGGATGGATCACACCGGCGAGTACGCCGAGCAGGGTCGACTTGCCGCTGCCGTTCGGTCCGACCAGCGCCGTCGTCGCCAACTTCGGTATGTCCGCGCTGAGTTGCCGAAGGACGGGACGGCCTGGGTAGCCGGCGCACAACTCGGTGAAGCGGATGTGAGGGGTCTGTTCGCGGTGCGCGGCGGGCGAGGGGCCTGCTTTGTTGAACATGGTTGTCATTGTAGTGTCGTCGCCATGGAATGGTTGACGGCCCCGTTCGAGGTGACCTTCGTACAGCGAGCCCTGTGGGGCGGGATGCTCGTGTCCGCGATCTGCGCCCTTGCGGGCACCTGGGTGGTGTTGCGGGGGATGGCCTTCCTCGGTGACGCCATGTCCCACGGGCTGCTGCCGGGCGTCGCGCTGGCCGCGCTGCTCGGCGGCAACCTGATGGTGGGGGCGGTGGCCAGCGCCGCCGTCATGACGGCGGGCGTCACCGTGCTCGGACGTACACCGAGGCTGTCCCAGGACACCGGTATCGGGCTGCTGTTCGTCGGCATGCTCTCGCTCGGCGTGATCATCGTGTCCCGCTCGCAGTCCTTCGCCGTGGACCTGACCGGCTTCCTGTTCGGTGACGTACTCGCCGTCCGGCAACAGGACCTCTTCCTGCTCGCGGCGGCCTTGTGCGCGGCGCTGGCGGTGTCGGTCCTCGGCCACCGCGCCTTCCTGGCCCTGGCGTTCGACTCGCGCAAGGCCCACACCCTGGGGCTGCGACCGCGCCTCGCCCACGCGGTGCTGCTCGGCCTGCTCGGACTGGCGATCGTGGCCTCGTTCCACATCGTCGGAACGCTCCTCGTCCTCGGCCTGCTCATCGCCCCGCCGGCGGCGGCCCTGCCGTGGGCGCGCAGTGTCCGCGGGGTCATGGTGC
The DNA here is from genome assembly GCF_044765425.1 of Streptomyces sp. NPDC102462. Classification (NCBI taxonomy): domain Bacteria; kingdom Bacillati; phylum Actinomycetota; class Actinomycetes; order Kitasatosporales; family Streptomycetaceae; genus Streptomyces; species Streptomyces sp. NPDC102462. The sequence goes on from NZ_JBIWKB010000062.1 coordinate 37,649, forward strand.
TCGCCGCCCTGCTCGGCGCCACCGCCACATTCGGCGGACTGCTGCTGTCCTGGCACCTGAGCACCGCCGCCGGCGCGACCGTCGCGGCCCTCGCGGTGAGCGTGTTCTTCCTCTCCCACGTGCTGTCCGGGCTGCGGCACCGCCGTGCGCGCCACGCCCCCGCCCCCGTACCCGAAGTCAACTGAAAGAAGCCTGAGGCGATCGTCATGACCGTCCCCAAAAACGTCACTCCATGGGCTTCGGCCGCACTGGTACTCACCGCGCTCCTCACCACCGGCTGCGCGGAAGACACGGACAACGACCCACGGCCCGCGGCGAGTTCCCCGTCGGGCACCCCGCACGGCTACGTCGAGGGCGCACAGGAGGCCGCCGAGCAGCAAGCCCGTCTGCTTCTCAACGACCCCGGCAGCGGAGACACCCGGGTCCTCGACCTCCTCACCGGCAAGGTGCACAGGACGGCCAAGGTGCCCAGTGCCCTCCGGCTCGGCACGGACGGACGGTTCGGCTACCTCCACTCCGCCGACGGCACACACGTGCTCGACAGCGGCGCCTGGATGGTGGACCACGGCGACCACGTCCACTACTACAGCGCGGCGATACGCGACGTGGGCGAGCTTCCCGTGGGCCGCGACGCGCAGGTGCGCAGCGATGTCGCCGTGACCGCGGTGACCGACGAGGACGGGCGCACCGTCCTCTACGACCGCGGCAAGCTGGAGAAGGGCGACATCACGTCCTCCCTGACACTGACGGGCACCCACACCGGTGCCGTGGTGCCGTACGAGGAGCACCTGCTCGCCTTCGTGGACGAGGGCGGCACCGCGCAACTCGTCGTGCTCGACCGCGACGGCGAGCGCGTCGCCTCCCCGGACGTGGAGTGCGAGGAGCCGCGGGGCGACGCCGTCACCCGGCGCGGCGTGGTCCTGGGCTGCGCCGACGGCGCCCTGCTCGTCCGTGCGCAGGACGGCGCCTTCACCGCCGAGAAGATCCCCTACGACGAGGGCGTGCCGGCGCGGGAACGGGCCACCGGCTTCCGGCAGCGCCCCGGCGGCGACACCCTCACCGCCCCGGCCGGAAAGGACGCCGTGTGGGTCCTGGACGTCACCGAGCGGACCTGGACCCGGGTGGAGACCGGACCGGTCGTCGCCGCCAACACCGCCGGAGAGGGCTCCCCGCTGCTCGTCCTGGAGTCCGACGGCTCGCTGCACGGCTACGACATCGCCACCGGAAAGCAGACCGCGCGGACCAAGACGCTCCTGACCGGAGGAGAGCGGGCCGGCACCGACGGCCGCGCCCCCGTCATCGAGGTCGACCGCAGCCGCGCCTACGTCAACGACCCCGAGGGCAAGACGGTGTTCGAGATCGACTACAACGACGGCCTGCGCGTCGCTCGCTCCTTCGACCTGGACATCGAGCCGGTCCTCATGGCGGAGACCGGACGATGAGCAGGACGGAGGCCGAACGGCGCGCCAGGGTGGGCATCGCACGCCTGCGCAGCCTGATCGTGGGCCTGCTCGCCCTCGTCACGGCCGCCACCGCCACTGCCTGCACCACCGGTGAGGACCGGGCCCGCATCGTCGTCACGACCAACATCCTGGGCGACATCACCCGGCGGATCGTCGGTGACGAAGCCGACGTCACCGTCCTGATGAAGCCCAACGCCGATCCGCACTCCTTCGGCCTGTCCGCGGTACAGGCCGCCGAACTGGAGCGCGCCGACCTCGTGGTCTACAACGGCCTGGGGCTGGAGGAGAACGTGCTGCGGCACGTGGACGCGGCCCGCGAGTCGGGCGTCGCCACCTTCGCGGTCGGCGACGCGGTCGACCCGCTCACCTTCCGAACGGCCGACGACGGCGGCCCCACGGACGGCAAAGGCCAACCCGACCCGCACTTCTGGACCGATCCCGACCGGGTGCGCAAGGCCACCGGCCTGATAGCCGACCAGGTGATCGAGCACGTCGACGGCGTGGACGACGGCGCGATACGCGCCAACGCCGGCCGCTACGGCGACGAACTCACCGACCTCACCGCCTGGATGGAGAAGTCCTTCGCCCGCATACCCGAGGACCGGCGCGCCCTGGTGACCAACCACCACGTCTTCGGCTACCTCGCCGACCGCTTCGGCTTCCGGGTGATCGGCGCGGTCGTCCCGAGCGGCACCACCCTGGCCTCACCCAGCTCATCCGACCTGAGCTCGCTCACCGATGCGATGGAGGAAGCCGGCGTACGCACCGTGTTCGCCGACTCCTCCCAGCCGACACGGCTCGCCGAGGTGCTGCGCACGGAACTGGGCGGCCGGGTCCGGGTCATCGAGCTGTACTCCGAGTCGCTGACCGCCGAGGGCGAGGGCGCCGACACCTACCTGCGGATGATGCGCGCCAACACCACCGCCATGGCCGACGGCCTGAGTACCGGCACGACCCGCGACTGACCCCCGAGCCCTCGACGGACACCGGCCGACCGGGCCGGACCGTCACGTATCCACTGCCGCCACCGGGCGGCGCGGAAAGGAACACACGGATGAACAAGCCGATACGCAGCAGGGCCCTCACGGGCACGGCACTGGCCCTGGCGGTGTCCAGCGTGCTGACCGCCTGCGGAGGGGAGGCCTCGTCCTCCGACGCCAAGGCCGAGGGCACCGCGAGCGCCACGCCCGCCGCCGCGGTCAAGAATCCGCTGGTCGCCACCTTCGACGGCGGCCTGTACATCCTGGACGGCCAGAGCCTGAAGCTGACCAGGACCATCGAGCTGGCCGGCTTCAACCGCGTCAACCCCGCCGGTGACGCGGACCACGTCATCGTCTCCACCGACACCGGCTTCCGCGTCCTGAACGCCACCGACCAGGCCCTCACCGGCATCGAGTACAAGGGCGCCAAGCCCGGGCACGTCGTACGTCACGCGGGCAAGACCGTGCTCTTCACCGACGGCACCGGAGAGGTCAACGTCTTCGACCCCGCCGACCTGAGCAGCGGCCGGAAACCGGAAGGACGCACCTACACCTCCGCCGAGGCACACCACGGTGTCGCCATCGAACTGGCCAACGGCGAACTCCTCGGCACCCTGGGCACCGAGGAGAAGCGGACCGGCGCACTGGTCCTGGACAAGGACAACAAGGAGATCGCGCGCAACGAGAACTGCCCCGGCGTGCACGGCGAGGCGGCCGCCCAGAACGAGGCCGTCGCCGTCGGCTGCGAGAACGGCGTACTGATCTACCAGGACGGCAGGTTCACCAAGATCGACGCCCCCGACGACTACGGCCGCATCGGCAACCAGGCCGGCAGCGACGCCTCCCCGGTCCTCCTGGGCGACTACAAGACCGACCCCGAGGCCGAGTTGGAACGCCCCACCCGCATCTCCCTCATCGACACCGAGAAGAAGAAGCTGCGCCTGGTCGACCTGGGCACCAGCTACTCCTTCCGCTCACTGGCCCGCGGCCCGCAGGGAGAAGCCCTCGTCCTCGGCACCGACGGTGCCATCCACGTCATCGACCAGAACACCGGCAGGACCGAGAAGAAGATCCCCGCCGTGGGCACATGGCAGGAGCCGCTGGACTGGCAGCAGGCCCGGCCCACCCTGTTCGTCCGCGACCACACCGCCTACGTCTCCGAACCCGGCAAGAAGGCCCTGCACGCCATCGACTTGACGACCGGCAAGAAGATCACCTCCGTGACCCTGCCGGAGAGCACCAACGAACTGTCGGGCGTCCTCGCGGGACACTGACCGCCCCCACTGCCCCCGCGCCCGGGAAGGCCGCGGGGGCAGTGCGTCCACCAAGACAACCGCCGGCCGGTCAGCGGCCCCACCATGGCGAGCATGGTCTGCGAGCGCGTTGCGCAGCACATGATCGCGACTCACGACAGGGTCTGACTCCACCGCTGTCCGCTCAGGGCGGCGTGGACCAGGGAGAGCATTCTGGACTGCTCGCTCAGCGCCTTGGCCCGCCCGCTGGTCTCGTGACCGCCGCTGTACCAGTCGACCACCACCGTTCCGCCGGCCGCGCGCAGCGCTTCCTCGTAACGGCGCACCTGCTCGGGTGGGGTGCGGGTGTCGTGCGTGCCCTGGTTGATCCACACCGGCGCCACGACATCGGCCACGTACGTGATGGGCGAGGCGCGCACGAAGCGCTCCAGGCCGTCCCCGGGCAGCGCGCCGAAGAACGACGACCAGGCCGCGCGCAGCGCCGGGTTCATGTCCTCGTACGCCGCCAGCCAGTCGGCCATCGGTACGTGCGCCAGCGCCCCGGCGAACAGTCCGGGCAGGCGTCCCACGGCCAGCAGCGACAGGAAGCCGCCGTACGAGGCACCCGTCACGAAGACCTTGCCGGGATCGGCGACGCCCTCCGCGACCAGCCACCGGACCGCCGCCTCGATGTCCTCCAGTTCGCGGTCGCCGATCGCCGGCATGAAGCCCTCGCGGAAGCGGCGCCCGAAGGTGACCGAACCGCGGTAGTTCAGCGAGGCGTACGCCACACCGTCGTCCAGCCACGCCTGGGCCGCGGGGTCGTAGCGGTCGACCGTCACCAGGTTGGGGCCGCCGTGCAGCTGCAGTACGAGGGGGAGGGGCCCCTCGGCATTGCGCGGCCTGGCCCACCACAGCTGCAGGGACGTCCCGTCCGCCGAGCGGACCGCGCTCGACGTGCACCGCACGCCGTCCAGATCTTGCTGCGGCAGGATCTGTGGGCCGGGGACGTCGTCCGGGCCGTCGACGCCCAGGATGCGCAAGGGGGAGTCGAAGCGCTGGTGCAGCAGGCGCACGGTGTGTCCGGGACCGTAGTGCGAGGCCCACAGGTGGCAGTGCGTGTCCGCCACGTCCGGCTCGAAGTATGCCCCCGGCGGGTGGTCGAGCGAGCGGAGTTCGCCCGATTCCAGGTCGGCCTCCATGACCCGGTGGATCCCGCCGTCCACATGTACCGCCAGGACGCGGGTGGCGTCCTCGGACCAGTCGAGCGGTACCAGGTCACCCCGCAGCTGCGGTGCCTCGATGTCGATGCGGGTGCCGCGCGTGGGATGCCAGACGCAGGGGCGGGCGAACCCGGTGCGTTCGGTGCAGACCAGTATCCGGTCGTCGCCCGGGACCGGGGAGAACCGCACACCGCGCACGGGCGCCTCGGGTCCGTCGCTCAGGCAGGCGAGCACGGCGCCTGTGGCGGTGTCGACGACGGTGACCGCGAACCTGCGGACCCCTGGATTGTGGTCGGTGGTGTCGATGCAGGCGAGGCCGGCGTCGGCCGAGATGAGGCCGTTCCACGCCTCGTTCCTCGACCTCAGCAACAGCTCGGGACCGGCAGAGCCGTCCGTGTCGAGCAGCCACAGACTGAAACCGTCCTCGGCGGCACAGGTGATCACCGCGCGGTCGGCCCGCCCCGCCACATCCATGCCGCGCAGGGTGTAGGGCGGCAGATCAGGCGTCAGATCGCGGCTGCCGCCGCCGTCGAGGCGTGTCGCGTGCACACGTCCGACCTCGGACCCGTTGTCGTCGTGCAGGCTGAGCAACTGCCCGCCGTCGGAGGTGAGCACGGCCTGTGCGAGGTCGCCCGAGGTCACCTCGCTCAGCGGCCGGACCGTGCCGCGCTCGCTGTCCCACAGTGTCAGCCGGGGACCCTCGTCGCTCTCCACGGCGATCAGCGACCTGTCGCCCGGGCCGCGCCCGCGCCGGACCGTGAGGGGGCGTTCGGCGGTGAAGAACCGCTGCCAGTTCCTGCTCATGGTGCGGTGACCTCCTTGGGTTCGCCCTGTGTCGCCGGGGGCGGGGCATCGGGAAAGTGGCAGGCGGTGAGTTGTCCGGCGCCCTGCTCGGCGAGGGCGGGTGCGGTCTCGGCGCACAGGTCGCGCGCCTTCCAGCACCGGGTGCGGAAACGGCAGCCGGACGGCGGCGCCAGCGGACTGGGCGGATCGCCGCCCAGGACGATGCGCCGTCGCGCCCGCTGGACGCGCGGATCGGGGATGGGCACGGCCGACAGCAGGGCCTGGGTGTAGGGATGGCGCGGCTGGGTGAACAGCGCGTCCACGGGCCCCTGTTCGACGATCTGCCCGAGGTACATGACGGCGACCTCGTCGCTGATCTGCCGCACCACCGACAGGTCGTGCGCGACGAACAGGTAGGTGAGTCCCAGCTCCTGCTGAAGGTCCTCCAGCAGATTGATCACCCCGGCCTGGACACTGACGTCGAGTGCGCTGACCGGCTCGTCCAGGACCAGCACCTCCGGTTCGACCGCGAGCGCCCGGGCGATGCCGATGCGCTGACGCTGGCCGCCGGAGAACTGGTGCGGATGGCGGTGCGCGTGCCCGGGGTCCAGGCCGACCAGCTCCAGCAGTTCGCTCACCCTTGCGTTCTCCCGGCCCCGGTGCAGACCGTGGATGCGCAGCGGCTCGACGAGCACCGCGTGCACGGTGAGCCGCGGGTTGAGGGAGGCGTACGGGTCCTGGAACACGAACTGGATACGACGGCGTACTGCCGCGAGCCCCCGTCGGTCGGCCGCCGTCACGTCCGTGTCGAACAGCATGATCCGTCCGGCGGCCGGGTCGGTCAGCCGGACCAGGCAGCGGCCCAGGGTGGTCTTGCCGCAGCCGGTCTCGCCGACCAGGCCCAGGGTGGTGCCCCGCGGGACGACGAGGTCCACCCCGGAGACGGCCCGCACGGTCTGCGCGCGCCGGCCGCGTCGGCCGGTGGTGTACTCGGCCACCAGCCCCTCGACCGTCAGTGCCGGTGCTGTCATGGCGTCACGCTCGCGATCTCGGAGGTCCGCAGGCAGGCCGCGGTGTGGCCCGCGCCGACCGTGACCGGCCGGGGGTTCTCGGCGCACCGGTCCACGGCGTGCGGGCAGCGGTTCTGGAAGGGGCAGCCCGGGGGCCGCTCGGTGGGGGAGGGCGGCTGGCCGGCGATCTGCGCGAGGCGCCGGGTGGTGCGGTCGATCCTCGGCAGCGCGGCGAGCAGGCCGCGCGTGTAGGGGTGGGCCGGCCGGTAGAAGAGGGGTTCGACGGGCGCCTCCTCCATCTTGCGCCCGCAGTACAGGACGAGGACCCGGTCGGCGAGGCCGGCCACCACACCCAGGTCGTGGGTGATCAGCAGGATGGCGGACCTGGTGCGGTCCTGGACGCGCCCCAGGACGTCGAGGACCTGGGCCTGGACGGTCACGTCGAGCGCGGTGGTGGGTTCGTCGGCGATGAGCACGTCCGGTTCGTTGGCGATACCGGTGGCGATCATGACGCGCTGGCGCATGCCGCCCGACAGCTCGTGCGGGTACTGGTCGGCCCGGGTCCGCGGGGCCGGGATGCCGACCAGGTCGAGCAGTTCGACGGCCCGTTCCCGCAGGGCGGCCCGGGAGATGTCCGGGTCGTGCACGCTCACCGCCTCGGCGAGCTGGGCGCCCACGGTCATCATCGGGTTCAGCGCGGCCAGCGCGTCCTGGAAGACCATGGCGATGCGCCGGCCGCGCACGGGTCGCATCTCCCGGTCGGACAGGCCCAGCAGCTCCTGGCCGCGGAACCGCACGGAGCCCGTGGCCTGGGCGTTGCGCGGCAGCAGCCCCATCACCGCCAGGGAGGCGGCGCTCTTCCCGGAGCCGGACTCGCCGACGATGCCCAGGGTCTCCCCGCCCTTCAGGTCGAAGGAGAGCCGGTCGAGGGCCACCACGGGCCCTGCGTCGGTGCGGTAGGTGACGCACAGGTCGCGGACCGACAGCAGCGGAGCCGCCGCCTCGCCGGTCACGTCGGTGAAGGTGTTCATCACTGCCTGCCTTGGGGGTCGAGCGCGTCGCGCAGCCCGTCACCGAGGAAGTTCACGGCGAGCACGGTGACGAGGATCGCCAGGCCGGGGACGTACAGGAGATAGGACTGCGAGGTGCCGATCAGCCCGGCCGCCTGGGTGAGCATGTTGCCCCAGCTCGATTGGGGCGGCTGGACGCCGTAGCCGAGGAAGCTGACGGTGGATTCGAGGATGATCGCCATGGCCACCGACAGGGACACGTTGACGACGATCAGGCCCGTCAGATTGGGCAGCAGATGCCGTACGACGATCCTGGGTCCTGAGGCGCCGATGACCCGGGCCGCCTCCACGAACTCCTGGTGGCGCAGCTGGATCACCCGGGCCCGTACGACGCGGGCGATGACGGTCCAGCCAAGACTGCTGAGCACCACCACGATGGTGACGGGCGAGGGGCCGAGGCCCTGCAGGGACACCGCCAGCACGGCGACCGGGGGCACGATCAGGAAGAGGTCGGCCACGCGCATGATCACCTCGTCGGGCCAGCCGCCGAGATACCCGGCCGCCGCGCCGGCCGCCGTCCCCACCAGGGTGGCCAGCAGGGCGACGCCCAGTCCGATCGCCAGCGAGAGCTGACCGGCGTAGAGCATCTCGCTGAGGTAGTCGCGGCCGAGGGAGTCCGTGCCCAGCCAGTGGGTGCCGGACGGCGGTCGGGAGGCGTCCAGGAGGTTCTGGGCGTTGTGCGGGCTGGGCGCGATCCAGGTGGCGCCGAAACAGCAGATCGCCAGCAGGACCAGCACGATCAGCGAGGCCACCGCGAGCCGGTGGCGCAGGAAGCGGGACAGGACGACGCGGGCGGTCCGTGGGTCGCCGGGCGCGGCGGGCGGCCCGGAGCCGGGAGCCGGCGGCGGGGGAAGGGCGGTGGGCTGGGTCATCGCAGGGCCACCCGGGGATCGAGGAGGGCGTAGGACAGGTCGGCCAGCAGGTTGAAGAGGATGACGAGGACGGCCACGACGAGCATCCAGGGCAGCAGGACGAAGACGTCTCCGGTCTCCAGGGAGGCGAGGAACAGCTTGCCCATGCCGGGGATCGAGAAGATCTGCTCGGTCACCACGAGCCCGCCGGCCAGCGCGGCGGCATCCATCGCGACCACGGTGACGAACGGCGCGAGCGCGTTGCGCAGGGCGTGGCGCAGCAGGATGCGCCGGCGGGGGACGCCCTTGGCCCGTGCGGTACGCACGTAGTCGCTGGAGAGCGCCTCCAGGAGGGTGGCGCGGCCGAACCGCGACCAGGAGGCGACGAGGCCGACGGTGAGTGTGGCCACGGGCAGCACCAGGTGACGCAGATAGTCCAGATCGAGTCCGCTGTGTCCTACGGAGTGCAGTCCCACGAAGTACAGCGGTGGATCCGCCAGCCCGAACTGCTGCTTGGGCCACACGGCGAGCACTTGGATGAGGACCAGGCCGAACCAGAAGGCGGGCATGGCGACGCCCAGATAGGACAGGCCGGTCAGGACGTGGTCGCCCGTGGAGTACTGGCGTGCCGCCGAGTACAGCCCGATCGCCAGTGCCAGGACGACGGCGAGGGCCACGCCCCACAGGATCAGCTGCACGGTGGTCCCGAGGGCGTCGCCGACCATGGGCAGCACGGCTCCGCCGGTCCGGGTGCTGGTGCCCCACTCGCCCTGCACCAGGCCCTTGACCCACAGCAGGTACTGCTCGGGAAGGCTCCGGTCGAGCCCGAGGCGGACCGTCTCACGGCGCAGGGCCGTGGGATCGACCGTCTGACGCAGTTTCGCCAGCGGGTCGAAGGTCGCCCGCACCGCCCAGAAGAGGATGAACGAGGCGACGCAGACCACGGGCACGGAGGCGAGCAGGCGGCGCAGGACGTATCTCGTCATGGCAGGCTCCTGCGCGGTGGGCGGACCGTTGTCATCTCGCCAGGCCCCATTCCTCAAGGTTCCACCAGGGGCCTTCCACCGGGTTGATGGAGAGCGGTCCGCCGACCCGCCGGCCGGTGACGAGGATGTTCGGGACGGCGGCCAGCGGGAGTGAGGGCACGTCGTCGGCTATGAGTTTCTCCGCCCTGTGCGACTGCGCGATCCGGGCGGTGTCGTCCAGTTCGGTGTCGACCCGCTCCAGGACCGGGTCGAGGCCCGCGACGCGGATGCGCATGAAGTTGATGCCCGACTGGTCGTTGGCGGCGCTCGGGATGGCCGTGCTGCTGAAGGTGGCGGACAGGGTCGGGTTGGGGAAGGAGTCGGTGATGTTCCACAGACCCAGCTGGAAGTCACCGGCGGGGGCGAGCTTGCCGAAGATGTTCGCAGGCGTGGAGTTCTTGATCGTCACCCTGAACCCGGCCTTGGCGAGCTGGGACTGGAGGATCTGCTCGGTCAGTTCACGGCTCTGGTTGCCGGCGAGGGAGGTGACGGCGAACGCGGCCTCCTTGCCGTCCTTCGACCAGAACCCGCTCGCGTTCTTGGCCCACCCGTCCGCCGTCATGAGCTGTTCCGCCTTGGCGGTGTCGGGCTTGTAGCCGGAGAAGTCGGTGGACGCGTAGCGGGAGACCAGCGGCGACTGGAAGCTCTGCGCGGCAGTGGTGACGCCGTACGAGCCGAACAGCCGCTTGACGATGGCCTCGCGGTCGACCGAGTAGGCGAAGGCCCTGCGTACGGCGGCGGAGTCGAAGGGGAACTTCGCGTTGTTGAGCCACAGCGCCTGGAGGTTGCCGGTCTGCGCCTGTACCTGCATGCGGGCCGCGCTTCCCAGAGCCTTGATCTGGTCGATGGTCGTCAGCTGTGGGGTCGGGTAAAGGGCGTCGAACTGCCCGCTGGCGAAAGCCTGGATGGCCGCGGAGGTGTCCGAGGCGAACTGGAAGGTGACCTTGTCCAGGTGCGGTTTGGGCCCCCAGTAGCGGTCGTTGGGTACGAGGGTGACGGAGACCCCCTTCTTCCAGGACGCGATCTTCCAGGGGCCGCCGCTGAAGGTGTAGCCGTCCTTCATGACGGCGTTGCGGTCCTTGCCCCGCAGGAGGTGGGAGGGCAGTACGCCGTAGCCGGCGCCGAAGAGCTGTTTCCAGTTGCCGTAGGGGGACTTGAGCGTGACGACTGCGGTGGTGCTGTCGGGGGTCTCGAACGACGTGATGCGGTCGTAGCCGCTCTTGTCGAAGATCGCCTTGCCGTCGCGGACTTGGAGGGCGGTGTACTTCAGGTCCGCGGAGGTGATCGGTTTCCCGTCGGACCAGACGGCCTTCGGGTTGAGCCGGTAGGTGATCTGCTGCTGCTTGCCGACCCGTTTCGTCGTCGGCTCCGACGCCATCAGGTTCGAGGGGACCGGTGTCCAGTTCTCACCCTTGAGGCGGACATCGAAGACCTGCGGGATGGTCTCGGTCTGCATCAGATAGGTGCCCCAGACGGAGGCGCCGCAGGTGCCGAGCCAGTCGGCGCAGTCGGGTTCCTGCTCGGCTCCGAACACTAGGCTGCCACCCTGCCTGACCGGCAGGTTCGTGGCGGTGTCCGACTGCGGGGCGGCGGCCCCCGAGGTGCATGCGGTGGCGGTCAGCGTCAGGGCCGTGAGCAGTGCGCCGGTCGCCGGGAGTCTGGCCGGGAATCGGCCCCTAACGGTCGCTGTGAGCAGTTGAGGCATGGCTGGAAACCTTCCGTGGCGAAGCCGTTGGCTCATCGTAGGGAGCCGCGCAAGTCTTAGCAATGGAGATAGGCTAGTAACTATGCGTTTGCATTGCCTAGGTGTGTGAATAACGTTTCGTAGCGAGCGATGCAGCGAGCGATAGGGTCGCGACGGCGTCCCGGAAACCGAGGGAAGGGAAGATCATGAGTGGTGCGCGCGCGGGCGACGGCAAGAGCGCCGCGGCGGGCGGGGCCGGGGGCCGGCGGCGGCTGGCACGGGACACGCTCAGCCGCCGGGTGATCCTGGACGCGGCGGAGAAGGTCGCCTCCCGGGACGGTCTGGAGGCGTTCACCTTCCAAGCGCTGGCCAAGGAGCTCAACGCCCATCCGACCTCGCTCTACCGGCACTTCCGCGACAAGGACGAGCTGATCCTGGAACTCATCGACGACCTCCGGGCGCGTTCCTACGGCGGACAGTTGCGGGCCACCGACTCCTGGCGCGACGACCTGCGAACCCAGGCCCGGCACATCCACGAGCACTACCTGCGCTATCCCGTGTTCGCCTGGCAGATGGCGGCGCGTACGACACGCCGGCCGACCGAGTTCGCCAATGTGGAGTTCGCCCTCGACTGCCTGCACCGGGCCGGGCTGGACGACGAGGAAGCGGTGATGTACGTACGTGTCCTCGGGAACGTGATCCGCTCGCTGTCCGCCATGGAGGCCGGGCTCCAGGCGCTCGACCCCGAGACCCGCGACCGGGACGGCCTGGCCTGGGAACTGGAGTACCGCCGCCTTCCGGCGGACACCTACCCGCACATCGCCGCCCTGACGGCGCCGCTGGCCGCGATCGGTGACCCCACGGTCTTCGACCACGCGCTCGACATGCTGCTGGACTCGGTGGAGACACGGGTACGGGAGAAGGCGGCGGGCTGACCGGACCGGCGGGGCCGGGCGAGGTCAGGGTGCGCGGTCGGCGAGGAGACCGGCGATCAGGGACGTACGGTCGCTGACGGAGGCCAGCTCCACCCACTCATGACGGGCGTGCGCGCCCCCGCCGTCCGGGCCGAGGCCGTCCAGCGTGGGTACGCCCAGACTCGCGGTGATGTTGCCGTCCGAGCCGCCGCCGACGCCGGTTTCGGTGACCGGGGCCAGTCCCAGCCGCTCGGCGACCGCTCGTGCGGAGCCCAGTAGGCCGACGGACATCCCCCGTTCCAGCGGACCACGGTTGACACCGCCCTCGAAGGCGAGTCGGGCGCCGGCATCCCGTGGGCGCAGCGCCCGCAGCGCCCGTTCCACCCGGTCCAGTTCGGTGTGCTCCCAGGCCCGCACGTCGACATCCACGAACGCCTGCTCCGGCACGGTGTTGGTGGTGGTGCCCGCGCTGCCGACGGTGGGAGTGACGGTGGTTCCTCTGCCGCGGTCCGCGAGATCGCTGATCGTCAGCACCTGGTGGGCCAGTTCGACCAGCGCGTTGACACCCTTGTGCGGTTCGAGCCCGGCGTGCGCGGCCCGGCCGCTGACGCCGAGCCGGAACAGCGCCACGCCCTTGCGTGCGGTCTTGAGCGCGCCGCCCTCGCTGGGCTCCAGCACCAGGACCGCCCCGCACGCCTTGGCGGCCTCCTCGACCAGAGCGCGGGACGTGATCGATCCCCGCTCCTCGTCCCCGGAGACGACCATGCTCACGTGGGAGACGTCCCCGGCCAGCCCAAGTGCCTCGAAGGCGAGGACGAGACCCGCCTTCATGTCGAAGACACCGGGACCGGTCACCCGTGTTCCCTGCACCCTGAACGGGTTCTCCGCCAGGGTGCCCAGCGGCCACACCGTGTCGGCGTGCCCGAGCAGCAGAACCCGGCTGCTTCTCGGCACGGCGGGATCGCTACCGCGCCAGTACAGATGCGGCACCCCGTCGGAGACGACCCTCTCGGGCCGGCCCAGGGCGTTCCCCGCCCAGGCTTCGAGCAGGTCGTAGGCGTCGTTCAACCCTCGGGCCCAACCCGACGGTGTCTCGATGCCCACCAGTTGCCCCAGCCGCCGGGTGAAACGCCCGGGGGCCGTGGGGCCGGAGCTGAAGGACAAGGGGGCTCCCTTCTGGTCGATGACGCTCCCGTCGGCCGCGGGCCGCCGGGAGCATCACCATGCCCCTAGCCTAGAAGATAGTCAACAAGCGTTGCTATCTTCCGTCGCACTCGGCGCGGCCCCGGTCTCAGGCGCCGGTCAGCGGAGGCGGGCGGCCGATCGAGGCCGGCCGCCCGCCGCGAGCACGGGAACGGCACGACGGCCTCGACTCCTCGTCGGTGTCCGATCAGGTCCGCGGGAGCATGTCCCGCAGCGCGGCGACCGCGTTCCCACGGTGCTCGTCGAGCAGGCGTACCGCGTCCTCGACATCGCCACGGAGTGCCGCCAGGATCGCGCGGTGCTCTCGTACCACGTGGTCGCGATGGGACGGTTCGGCATAGTAGAGCGCCCGATAGGCGTCCGTCGCGTCCCAGAGCGTGCTGATGAGACGGACCAGCCGCGGCATGCCGGCCATCTCGAACAAAGAGAAGTGGAAGCGGCGGTTGGCCGCCGCCATCTCGGCCACGTCCGCCGCGTCAGCGGCCTCCTCGACCTCGCGCTGGGCGGCTTCCAGTGCCGCGAAGGCCGGTCCGTCGATCCGCCCGGACGCCTGTCGTACGGCCTCGGCCTCCAGGATCTCGCGGATGCGGTAGACCTCACGCAGATCGGAGAGTGACAACTCCGCGACGAAGTAGCCGCGGTGGGCCTCATGGACGACCAGGCCCTCCGCCTCGACGGTCTTCAGCGCCTCGCGCAGCGGCACACGGCTGACGCCGAACTGCTCCGCGAGCGCGTCCTGACGGATCGGAGTGCCCGGCTTCAGCTGCCCGCTCGTGATGGCCCGCCGCAATTCACCCAGCACGAACTGCTGCGTCGTCGGCGGGCGCCGCCTCTGCGCGGGGCTGGTCATGGCGGGGTTTCTCCATCGGTGAGGGGCAGCGTGAACCGGGCGTTCATCCTATGTGGTCGACTTCCGCGGCGGCGGATGGCCCAACTCGGTCAGGATCTCGTGTGTGTGTTCGCCGAGTCGCGGTGGCGCACGGTGGTAGACGACGGGTGTGCGTGTGAGCCGTATGGGGTCGGCCACTTGTGCGACGGGCGCGCCGCGACGCGGAACGTCGATCGTGACGCGGGCGTCCAGTCCCAGGACGTCGGCGAACGCGAACGCCGCCTGAAGGTCGTTGATCGGCCCGCAGGGCACGCCCACGGCGGTGAGCGTATCGAACCACGAGTCGGCGGTTCGGGTCCGCAGCGGGCCCGCGAGGACGCCGAGCAGTTCCTCACGGTGGGTCACTCTGGCCGGGTTCGTGGCGAACCGCGGGTCGTCCGCCAGCTCGGGAAGCCCCAGCTCGGTGCAGAGAGCCGTGAACTGGCGGTCGTTGCCCACCGCGAGCGCCAGCGGGCGGTCTTCCGCGTCCACCACCTCGTACGGCGCGATCGAGGGGTGCCGGTTGCCCATGGCCCGCGGCACCACGCCGCCCGACACATAGGCCGATGCCTGGTTGGTCAGCGCCGACAGGAGGGAGGTGAGCAGCGAGACCTCCACCCGCTGTCCCTCGCCCGTACGTTCACGATGGCGCAGGGCGGCGAGAACCCCCATCCCGGCGTGCAGACCGGTGATGACGTCCACCAGGGCGACGCCCGCCTTCGTGCCCTGCCCGCTGGGTTCGCCGGTCACGCTCATCAGGCCGCCCACGGCCTGCACCAGAAGGTCGTAGCCGGGAAGGCCCGCGCCTTTCCCGGTTCCGAAGCCGGTGATCGAGCAGTACACCAACCCCGGGTTGTGGAAGCGGAGTTCGTCGTAGCCCAGGCCGAGCCGGTCCATCGTGCCGGGCCGGAAGTTCTCCACGAGTACATCCGCACGCGCGGCGATGTCCTGTGCGGCACGGCGGTGCCGCTCGTCGGAGAGGTCCAGGGCGACGGAGCGCTTGTTGCGGTTCACGCCGAGGAAGTAGGTGGCCTCCCCGTCCGCGTACGGCGGGCCCCAGGCACGGGTTTCGTCCCCGCCACCAGGTCGTTCGACCTTGATGACCTCGGCGCCGAGGTCGGCGAGCAGCATCGTCAGATACGGGGCGGCGAGCACGCGACCGAAGTCGGCCACGACGATCCCCGACAGGGCCCCTTCGGACGCCGGCTGATCACATGGCATGCGACTGCTCCTCTCGTCTCTTGGCAAGCGTGGGGCATCCAGCTACGATCACAGGCAATATTGGATCCAAAATCAGATATCCAAACCCTATCCCGCTCTCACACGGCTGTCAGCCGTCAGGAGGCACGTGTGGCAAGCCGTCCGGTCCACCCCTTCGACCTGTTCGGAATCAACACCCTGCTCAGCGACGAGGAGCGGGACATCCGCGACACCGTCCGCGCCATGGGTGAACGCAGGCTCCGCCCGTACCTGCGTTCCGCGTAATTCAGCGTCCTAGAGTCACGAATCTGGGGTCTGACCTGCGCGGACATGGGTGAGGGCGCCTGAGAGGCGTTTCTCTAGG
>NZ_JBIWKB010000063.1:0-52814 GCF_044765425.1 Streptomyces sp. NPDC102462
CCGCAGTTCTGCCATCTGTTCAGAGGAGAGATCCATACCTGACTCAACGATCACAGAAGCCTCAGGTTCCATGAACAGGATCACGAGACACTAGCGCAGGGTTGAGATACCGGCGAGGAAGATGTCCACCCCGAAGAGGAACTGCTCGCGGTCGTCGTGCTCGCCCAGCTGAGTCGCCGCCGCGTGCACGAACGGGTACCGGCCGGGGTCGATCTGCGCCCCTTGCGTGGCGGCGTTCTCCAGGAAGGTCTCTCGGTCCGTGTCGCTGCCAACGCGGAGCCGTGCGTTCGCGGCGTTCTGCGCGGCGACGCCCAGGACATAGTTCACGAGCGTGCCGGCCGCGTCGAAGCGCGCGTTTTCCGGAACGTCGAGGGCGTCCAGCAGGCGGCCGATGCTCTCGTAGAAGTCCAGCAGCGCGGGCCGCCACGGCTGGCGGGAGAATTCCGCCCCGACCCAGGGATGGGCATCGATCGCATCGAACAGGCCGAGGGCGAGACGGCGCAGAGCGGTGCGCGCGTCCGCATCGGCGACCGCGCCGGACAGCACGCCGGCAATGACGTCGTCAGCAGCCGCCGCGAGCAGATCGCTCTTGTCTGCGACGTGGTGGTAGATCGCTCCATAGCCGGTGCTCAGGCGCACGGTGAGCGCGCGCAGCGTCAACGCCTTCTCGCCACCGTTGTCCAGCATCTCGATCGCGGTCTGGATGATCAGCTCCCGCGACAGGCTGTCCGTCCGCCGCGGGGCCCGCGCAGATCCCTTCGCTGTTCTCTTCGCCATGACCCCAGCATCGCATGAATGGAGCGCCGATCCAACTTCGTGTTAGCGTTATTGGAGTGGCGATCCAACGAGGTCGTCACGGCACCCCACAAGGGGCTAGGGAGGACACCATGACGACACCTGTCACGATCATCGGAGCAGGTCTGGGCGGCCTGACGCTGGCCCGCGTGCTGCATGTGCACGGCATCCCGGCCACGGTCTTCGAGGCGGAGCCCGCGCCGAACGCCCGCCGCCAGGGCGGACTGCTCGACCTCCACCCCCACAGCGGGCAGGCCGCTCTGGAAGCGGCCGGCCTGATCGAGGAGTTCCGCAAGCTGATCCTGCCGGGCCGCGAGGCGTACCGGGTCATGGACCAGGCGGGGAATGTGCTGCTCGACCTGCCTGACGACGGAACCGGCGAACGCCCGGAGGCCCCGCGCGGCGCACTGCGGCAGATGCTGCTCGACTCCCTGCCCGCCGGAACCGTCCACTGGGGCCGCAAGGTCACCGCGGTGCAGTCCCTCGACGACGGCCGCCACCAGGTGAGCTTCGCCGACAGCACCACCGTGGTCGCGGACCTGCTCATCGGCGCCGACGGCGCCTGGTCACGCGTACGACCGGTGCTCTCGCAAGCCACTCCGGAGTACTTCGGCGTCTGCAGCGTGGAGACGTTCCTCTTCGACGCCGAAACCCTCCACCCCGCCTCCTCGAAGGCGGTCGGAGCCGGCTCGCTGTTCGCGCTCGCACCGGGCAGGGGACTGCTGGCCCACCGTGAAGGCGGCGGAACCCTGCACACCTACGCGCAGCTGAAGAAGCCCCAGGACTGGTTCACCGACTTCGACGCCACCGATGCCGCAGCCCTCACGGCACGGGTGGCGAAGGAGTTCGACGGGTGGGCTCCCGCACTCACCGCCCTGATCACCGACAGCGACACCCCGCCAGTCCTGCGGCCCATCTTCACACTGCCGGCCGGACACCGCTGGGACCGCGTACCGGGAGTGACCCTGCTCGGCGATGCCGCCCACCTCCGGGCACCGAACGGCGAAGGCGCCAACCTGGCCATGCTGGACGGCGCCGAACTCGGCCGGGCCCTCGCCGCGCACCCCGGCGATGCGGAGACCGCGCTCGCCACGCATGAACAAGCCATGTTCGCCCGCGCCGCCGCCGTGGAAGCGGACGACGACGACTTCTACACGACCATGATCGACGACCATGCGCCCCACAGCCTGCTCGCCCTGATGACCGGCGCCGAACAGGACGCGTGATTCGCACCTCCGCGCCCAGCAACAGGCGGCCCGACACAGTGCGTCCCGGGCCACAAGCGTCGTAGCGGGTAGTCCAGCTCCCGGTCCTTCTGGGGCCTGCGCTGTACCTGGTCTGCACGCCGACCGGGATGCCGATCCGGTAGGCGCCGACGCATCCGAAGCGGACGAACGCGAGGTGCTCCACAAGACCGGCGCCCCGGCCATGCGGTCGCTGGTCACATTCGATCACTCACACACCGGACTTATTGGGGAGGCTCCTCCCGCGTTGGCTGAGGGGAGTTGCGCGTGGCTTGGTTTCATGGACCTGTGCTGCGTACTCAGAGGCTGCTGCTGGAGCCGATCCGTCGTGCGGACAGTGACGATCTGTTTGAGGCCGTGGTCAGTCAGGACAGCGTGATGCGCTGGCTGGCGACCGGCCGGGCGGACAGCCGGTCTGCGGCCGAAGCCATGTGCGACGCTCACGTCGCGCACTGGGCCAGGCACGGCTACGGCGACTTCGCGGTCAGGGACGCAACAACCCATGCCTTCCTCGGCCGCGTGGGACTGCGCAACCGCGTCCAGTACGGAGTCGACCTCGGCTTCGCCCTGCATCCACGGGCGCAGGGCCGCGGCATCGCAGGGGAGGCAGGCCGTGCCTGCTTGGAGTTGGCGTTTCATGGACTCGCGCTCCCGGTCGTCTTCGCGTTCGTCCTGCCCGGCAATACGGCCTCGATCGCGTTGCTGCGCCGCCTGGGTGCTCAGCCGGCCGGGACCGTCCAGTCCAGCGGTCTGCACTGTCTGCGCTTCCGGTTCGACTCCGCCGCCGACCCGGCCGCGACGAGCCATGCGCTCAACGACCGCGATGACAGTGATGCAACCCTCCGACTGCACCATGCGCCCGGCCTCGGTGGCCTGGAAGACACCACCGCTCTACCAGACGGTCTGGTCCGCGCCGACAACGAGCACACGCTCACAGCGACGTACGGCGGCAACCTGGTGGCCTCTCTGGGGTGGCTGCTGCGGGAGATGGCGTTCGACGGGGCGCCGCGCCGTGTCGCCGGGCTCGGCAGCGTGCTGGTTCATCCAGCTCATCGGGACCGGGGCATCGCCAGGACCATGCTCAGCGTCGCGGTCGAGCACGCGCGGGTGGCCGGGGCCGAAACGGTGATGCTGCTCTGCCGCCCTGAACTGGTCCCGCTCCACACACAGCTCGGGTGGCGCCAGTTGGCGGTGCCGGTCACCTTCCGGCAGCCAACCGGCTCCCGACTCTGTCCGCTGACCACCATGACGTACGACCTGACCGAGCTGCCCCAGCCCACCACCGGCGTGGACCTTCAGGGCCTGCCCTTCTGACACAGTGGCCAGGGATTCACCAGTGGACCGACCATCCCGACCGCGGCAAGTCCCAGGCAGTTCACCCTCGCCAACTCCCACCATCCCAACCACACCGTCCAGACCCGCGAGCCGCACCGATACCTACGCCGGCGCAACACCAACACCCGCCACCCCGACGTACCGGCAGCCCAACGCCGCGAACGCGCCCGGACCCGCAGACAGAAGGGTGTCCGTTGGAGAGGACGGCCCCTGGTCACAGCAGCCTGACCGTCCGGCGCTGCGGTCATAACGGCAGACAGCCAGGCCGCCGATCAACTGACATGCGCGGCGATGGTCCGTGCGCACTCCATCGACTCGGCATGCGTGGTGTCCACCTCCAGGTCATAGACCATGCCCCGGTGGACCACATCCGCCTGGGACGCCGCCATACCGATGACCCGATCACCTCGTGCCACCTCACGGCCTGCGGCAACCGCACTGTCGCACCGGACACCGACCCACAGCACCCGCAGTCCGCCCAAAGCCTTCTGCCACCGCTCCTGCGAGTCCGCTCCGCCCAGGAAGACCTCATCAACGATGACCCGGGCACCCGCACGGGCCATCGCGGCGACCCCCTCGATCCATGCCGCTTCCAGTGTCCGGAACTCCGGCCCGACGATCACCTGTCCGTCCGGCGCGAACTCGATTCCGGCATCCGATGCCTGCATGGACGCGGGCATCGCCTCGACCAGTGTGTCTGTCCCCAGAGCCAGCCACGGATCCGGCAGGACCGCCTGCAGACACCGAACGATCCCGGACTTCCCCGAGCTGGAACCACCGTTGAGAACGATCACCTCAGTCATCACTGCGCCACAGTAGAGGCACCGCAACAACGCTCGAAACGGATTTCCGTGAACGCCGCACCGCCTGCCACACCCCGGTGAACCTTCCCGGTCAGAGCACCTAGCCGGGCATGCTGGTCTTCGGTCCGGTGACTCTGTGAGCAGCGTCGACAATACGGCCGAGCCGGCTCTTGGTCGACGGTGAGACCGTCGGCGCCATCGGTGTCTCCGGTGGGCACTGGGCAAGGACATCGAGATCGCCGAGGCGGGCCTCGCCGCGGCTTCCTGCGCATCGAGGTAGGCGCCCGTAGGGCTGCGCCGCAGGATCAATGTCGTCGCCACAGCCAGGCCGTCACCGGCTTCGCCGTGGGCGAGCGGGCGGTCAAGCTCGCCGCCGCGCTGGGAGCCGAGGTCACCGTCCTCAGCCGCAGCACGGCCAAAGAGCAGGACGCTCGGCGCATGGGGGCGACCCGACTGCTCGTGACCGCCGACGAGGCCCAGGTCGTCGCCGCACGGGGCCGCTTCGATTTCATCCTCGACACCATTTCGGCCGACCATGAGCTCTCGCCGCTCATCGGCATGCTGGGCCTCGACGGTACCCTGTGCGTCCTGAGCGAGCGCCTTCTTCTCGCAGCATGGCTTCACCGTCGAGCGCGTCCTCCGGCGACGCCACCGAGCAAGTTCTCAGCCGTGCGCGTTGCGTAGGCTCATGGCTCAGAGATGCCGGGTCGATGCAGCACAGCCACGTCTCGCCTCGACATCGAAGGGAGCGTCAGTTTCCGGCTCCGTGGGCTCAGGCACACCCGCTTCAACGAACCACGCCGGAAGTGGTTACGGCCACGGAAGCCAGCGGGGGAGGAGGCCCGGGGGAGCGGGAGCACGTTCACCTGCTTCCCCGGGAAGCGGGGTGGCCGCTTCAACCGAGCCAAGGAAAAAGAAGCCTGCCGAGGAGGGCGGGGGCTTGTCCCGCGCTCGGTCGCTTCAGTCGCTTGAGTCGCTGAGTCGCTGCCCTCCAGGAGGCCCGGAAGGGCACAGCGACTGAAGCTCAGCGACTCAGCGACTGTTCAGTCGCTGCCCTCGGGGAGGGTAAAAGCCCAGGTCAGAGCGGTGTCGTTCCGAAGACAGCGACTGAAGCGACTCAAGGCCCGTATATATGAGGAAGTTAGAGTGTGCGCGTGTGCGTGATATATAGAGGCCTTCAGTCGCTTCAGTCGCTGTTTTGCTGTTGAGACTCGCCTGACCTGCGGTTTTCTCCTGGCCGTTGAGTAGCTACCGAAGAGCCTTCAGTAGCTGCCCTTTTCCTTCAGTCGCTGGATCCGTCCACAGGGGCATGTGGTCCACGACCTCAGCAGCCTCATTCGCTAGTCTGTGTCCGTCGTTGAGTCGCTTCGGTCGCTGATAGGGAGTGGGGATGCCAGCTGATCTGCGGTTTTCTCCCAGCGACTCAACGCGCGCCCCCGACGGTCCTTCAGTCGCTGAGCTGTCACTGGCCACCGCCCGCTGGTGTGCCCGTCGGGGCTGGCCTGTCCATCCCCTGGCCAAGGGTCGTAAGACCCCGGCCGCGAACTGCCCCGACTGCCGCAGGAATCCCCACCCGCCCGCAGGCTGCCCCTGCCTCCAGGCAGGCCGTTGGTGCCACGGCTTCCACGCGGCCACCCTCGACCAGGACCGCATCCAGCAGTGGTGGGGAGCGAACCCGGAGTTCGGCATCGGCGTCGCCTGCGGCCTGGCAGGCCTGGTCGTCATCGACGTCGACGCCCACCCCGCCGAGCCACCCACCCGGGACCGGATCCTGCCGGGCATCCCCATCGCCGACCACATCGACCTCACGGGACTCGCCAACGGCTTCCACACCCTCGCCGTCCTGGCCGCCCTGCGAGGCCAGCCGAGCCCCGCGGACGACGAGGGCACGATGCGCGTGCGCACCCCCTCGGGCGGCATGCACATCTGGTACCGGGCGGACGGCCGACGCTGGCAGTCCTCCGTCGGCTCCAGCCCCGGCCGCGCCCTGGCCTGGCAGGTGGACATCCGCGCTCACGGCAGCTACATCATCGCTCCCGGCACCACCACGCAGCACGGGACGTACACGCCGGTCGGCGAGGCCCGCGAACCGGCGGCGCTGCCGTTCTGGCTCGCCCAGGAGCTGGAGCGCACCGGCCATCTGCCCGCGTCGAACATCCCCGCGCCCCGGCCGGTCCCCGCCCGGGCCCGGCAGGCCGTTCTCGCCGCCGGCGGCGGACGGGAGCGGGGGAGGGACACCCTCGACGCCGTCCTCGCCCCGGTGCGGGCCTGCGGGCAGGTCGCCGAGGGCGCCGGGTTCTCCGACGTCCTCAACCGTGCCGCCTACACGCTCGGCGGGCTCGTCGCGGCCGGCCGCCTGCTCCAGGACGAGGCCGTGCAGGCCCTCAGGGACACCGCGGTCGCGGCCCGCCCCGGCCAGGAACGGCGTATCGAGCAGATCGTCCACAGCGGTCTGACGGCGGGCCTCAAGCGCCCTCTGCACGGCCGTGGGAGGCGCCTGTGACGTCTCCCAAGCCGGAAACGCTCTTCGAGTTCGACCCGGAGGCCGTAGCCGCTCAGATCAGGGCTCAGGGGTCCGCCGCCGTGCCGCGCCCCGCGCAGGCCGAAGCCGGCCGTGCCCCGGCCGGGGAGGTGACCGCGAACGGGCTGCTGCCGGACACCCTTTCCGACCGCGGCAACGCCAAGCTGTTCGTGCAGTTGTACGCCAACGACTACCGGCACGTTCCCGGCATCGGCTGGTACCGGTGGGACACCACCCGCTGGCAGATCGACGAGGACGACACGGTGCTGTGGGCGGCCGGGGACCTCGCGGAAAGCATCTCCGGCCATGATGCGCGCGGTGTCTTCACGACCACGGCGCTGCAACAGCACCGCCGCCGGGCGCTGTCCACCACCGGCATCAACGCCATGCTCGCCCAGGCCAAGTCCGCGCCCGGGATGGTGTTGAACGCGGCGTTGCTGGACGCCGATCCGTACGCGCTGTGCACGCCCGACGGCATCGTCGATCTGCGCACGGGACTGGTGAAGACCCCCGACCCGAACAAGGACTTCCACTCCCGCTCCACCACCGTCGGGCCGCGGCACGTGGCCACCCCGCGGTGGGGGAGGTTCCTCACCGACACCTTCGGCGACGACTCCGAAGGCCGGGAGATGATCGACTATCTGCAACTGCTCCTCGGGTACTCCGTCACCGGCGACGTCGGCGGCCAGATCCTGCCCTTCCTCTTCGGCTCCGGAAAGAACGGCAAGTCGGTTCTGCTGGACGTGCTGATGAAACTGCTGGGGGACTACGCGGACGCG
The DNA here is from genome assembly GCF_044765425.1 of Streptomyces sp. NPDC102462. Classification (NCBI taxonomy): domain Bacteria; kingdom Bacillati; phylum Actinomycetota; class Actinomycetes; order Kitasatosporales; family Streptomycetaceae; genus Streptomyces; species Streptomyces sp. NPDC102462. Next base: position 7,478 of record NZ_JBIWKB010000063.1, read on the forward strand.
GCTCCGCCCGGCTTTCTGATGGCGCGGCCCTATGAAGGCCACCCCACCGATCTGGCGGAGTTGCACGGTCGGCGGGTGATCGTGTGTTCGGAGGTGAAGCCGGGTGACAAGTTCGATGAGGCGCGGGTCAAGCTTCTGACGGGTGGGGACCGGATCAAGGCGCGTCGGATGCGGCAGGACTTCTTCAGTTTCGAGCCGACCCACAAGCTGTGGCTGCTGGGGAACCATCGGCCGGAGGTGGGTACGGGTGGTTTCGCGTTCTGGCGTCGTATGCGGTTGATCCCTTTCGAGCGTGTCGTCCCCGACCACCGCAAGATCGACAACCTGGCCGACATCCTCGTCACCGAAGAGGGGCCGGGCATCCTCGGCTGGCTCATCGACGGTTCGCGCCGCTACCTTGCCAGCGACCGTGACCTCACCGGTCCCGAACGGGTACGCATCGCCACCAACGCCTACGCCGAGACCGAGGACCACACCGGCCGCTTCTACGACGAGTGCTGCGTGCTGGGCCCCGATCTCCGGGCGGAGCAGACGGCCCTCTACGCGGCCTACAGGACGTGGTGTCAGAATGAGGGCGCACCGATCATGTCCTCAAGGGCGTTCGCCGCCCGCACGCGCGAACTCGTGGGACTGGCTTCGCCCAAGGAGATGATCCTGTCCAACCAGCGCAAGCACTACCCGGGTATCGGACTGCTCACCGACCAGGAAAGGGACGCCGAGGCATGAGCTCCCTGATCGCCGAGGACGAGATCAGCCACGAGACGGAGCTGGTGTGGCTGGAGGACATCGACAGCCTCGACTACGTCCGTCAGAGCCTGGACCGGCTGCCCACCCGCAAGGGCAAGCCGCCCTACCACCGCGACGGCCGCATGGTCGGCTACGCCCTGCTCGGCCCGACCGCGAAGCCCTCCCGGCAGTCCGGAACCTTCCGCCGGCGGGTCTTCTGGCTCCTGCCGCACGACCGCGACAGCCAGCCGGACGGGCTCTACGCGAAGAGCGCCCCCGCCGAAGCGGTCGACCCCCACACCCTGGCACCGCGGACCAAGGGCTACAAGACGGAGCGCTCCGAAGGCGGCCCGCCCTCCAGCGCCATGCAGCAGCTCGGCATAACGCTCCCGTTGTGACCGCCCGGCGCCCTTGACGGAGGCGGCCGACAAGAGTGGCGGGTGCCCCGGGTGCCCGGTCAGACTCCGGTGGGCGGCGCACCCGGGGGAGTGCCGGGGGAACCGCTCACCGGCCGACGTGATGCGGACGGTTCCGCCGTGAGGGCGCCCAGGAGCCGCAGGCCGTCGTGCGAGGGCGTGCCCGGCGCGGCGGTCAGGGCGATGAGCTGCTGGTCCGGGTCGGCCGCGTCCGTCAGCGTGGACCACCCAAGGGCGAGTTCGCCGACCACCGGGTGGCGCAGGGCCTTGGTGCCCGCGGTCCGCACGGCCACGCGGTGATCGCCCCACCAGGTACGGAAGTCCGCATCCCGCACCGACAGCTCTCCCACCGGCATCGCCAGGCGCGGATCCTCCGGGTCCCGGGCCGCCTCCATCCGCAGCTGCGCCACGCAGGCCGTGGTGTTGGTGAGATCGTCGAGCAGGCGCCGCAGCTGCGGCTGGACCCGCTGGGCGGGCCGCCGGCGCGATCGGCCGGCATCCTTGCCGGAGAGCTCGAAGAGGTAGGCGCGCTCGTCCGTGCTGAGCCGCAGCGCGCGTAAGGGCGTCAAGCACCGGCTCGGACGCCCGGCGACGCCCCTGTTCCAGGCGGGTGCAGTAGTCGGGGCTGATCGACGCCAGCAGGGCGACCTCCTCCCGGCGCAGGCCCGTGACCAGCCGCCGCCCGCCCTCGGGGAGCCCGGCCGCCGCGGGGCTCAGCTCCTTGCACCGGGCCGCTTCCTGCCCGACACGCCCGTCTCCGACCGGCTTGCCGCCGTCGTCGTCTCCCATCCGGGCGGCGGCGTGAAGGAGCAGACCGCAGGCATCTACGCCGAGCGGCTGGCCCGCGAGGGCTTCGCCGCGCTGGTCTTCGACGCCGCCCACGAAGACGAGAGCGAGGGCGAGCCGCGCGGTCTGGAGAACCCCTTCCAGCGTGCCGAGGACATCAAGTCCGCCGTGAGTTTCCTGACCACCCGCGACGAGATCGACCCCGACCGGATCGGTGCCCTCGGTATCTGCGCATCCGGCGGCTACGTCCCCTACGCCGCCCAGACCGACCTGCGCATCAAGGCCGTCGCCACGGTCAGCGCGGGAGACCTGGGAACGGTGATGCGCGACGGCCTCGGCCGCCCCCAGGGCCCGCGGACCCTGCGCTCCATGCTCGAACGCGCCGCAGCCGCACGCACCGCGGAGGCCCGCGACGAGGCCGCCCACTGCCAGGAACAGATCACCGAGGCCGTGGACGTCGAGACCTACGGCGGCCGAGCCCAAGGAACTCTTCGTCATCGAGGGCGGCACCCACGTCTCCCTCTACGACAAGGACGAGCACGTCACCCCGGCCGTAGCCAAACTCACCACCTTCTGGCTCAGCGGCGGGCCGGTCATACATGTCACCTGCCGTGTGTCGAATGCACCTGGAACAGCCGGGGCTGCACATCGGTGGCGATCTTCGCCGCCTGCTCCATGTGGACGCGCGCCTCGGGGTTGGCGAGCATCGCCCGGTAGTGCTCCTCGGACTCCCACTGGGCGTAGTTGACGACACGCTCGCCGTCCTGGGAGGCGTGGAAGTTGGCGCAGACGAAGCCGGGCTGGTGCTTCATCGTCTCCTCGGTGGCGTGCGCGAGCAGCGCGAGGAGTTCGCCCTGGCGGTCGGGCGAGACGGCGAAGACGTTGATCAGGGTTGCCACCGGGCGGCTGCTGTCGATGTGTGCGGTAACAGTCATGATCTTCTTGCTCCCCTTACCCGAGGAGAGGGGGACAGGAAAACCCCCGCATTCCACCGATCGGACGCGGCCCCACACGCAACCTCGTGTCAGGGCTGGGAGGTGGCGACCTCATGCTGTCGTACGCGATCCGTACGGTGTGGGTACGTGGAACGTACGTTCCGTGGGATGATCCGGAGGCAGGAGGTGAGCATGTCCGAGCTGTTCGACCGGGTCGACGCGCTGGTCGCGTCCCGGTCTCCGCTGCCGTCCCCGGCGGACCGCAAGCGGCTGCGCCAGGCGCACGGCCTGACGCTGGACGAAGTGGCGACCGCGCTGAAGGTGCGCCGGGCCACGGTGTCCGGCTGGGAGTCCGTCAAGAAGCCGACGGAGCCGCGCGGCCCGGAGCGGGAGGCGTACGCGCGCCTGCTGAACAAGCTCGCGGAGCTTTACCCCGCCGACGCCGACGCCGATGCCGACACGGCGACTTCCGCCGAGAACACGGCACGGGTCGAGACGTCCGCGACCGTCCCGGAACCGCAGACCGTACCCCCGCACCCCGACGCCGCCCCCGCCGCGCCCCCGCCCGCCGGACAGGACACCCAGCCCCCCGCAGCGCGGCCGGCGCGCGGCACCGGACCGTCACCGGCATCCCGGCGGCCAGCGGCGAGGATCACCACGCCCGCCCCCGCCGCCCCCGCAGTAGCGGACCCCCGTTTCGAGAACGGCCCGCTCGCCGTGGTCGACGTAGACGCCGACGGCCAGGTGCTGGCGTACTGCGTCGGCGGTCTGGTCCTGGACGTGCCCGCGAAGTCCCTGCCGGCCCTGGTGGACTGGACCCTGCGCGAGGCGAAGCTCGGACAGCCGAGACTGTCGGGACCGGGCAAGGACGCCGATCCGCTGCTCGTGCTCACCGAGGCCGCGCTGCGCCGCTACGGCCTGCCCGTCGCCCTCACGGATGAGCAGCGGCTCGCCGGGCGGATCCCGGAGAGCCACAAGGTCGTCAAGCAACTGGCCCGCGCCGACTGGAAGCTGACCAAGCGCGGGCTCGGGCCCTGGGCGCGGATCTACCGTCCGGCCCGCGGCTCGGAACGGGCCTGCGTGCAGCTGTGCATCCCGTCCTGGCACGCGCTCGATACCCGGCACTGGGGCGCGGCCACCCAGCTGCCGCCGCCCGAACTCGCCCGCCTGCTGGGCGTGTACGCGTCCCGGGTGATGACACCGCGAGGCTCCACGGCCGTCACCGGCCTGGAGCTGATGACCGCGCTGCACCCGCCGACCCGCGCGTCCGAGCCCGACGCCGACGGCCGCCGGCACTCGGAGCACAACCCCGGCTCGCTGGGCGCGCACCCGGTGGAGTGCGCGCCGTGCGAGGCCCCGGACGGGCATCCGCTCCTGAAGGACCTGCCGCGCTTCCACGTCCGCGGCCCGGCGGAGAAGCTGTTCGAGGAGGCGTACGACTGGGCGCGCCCGCTCACCGACGCCGAATGCATGCGCCGCAACCTGATCGGCATCGACGTCAACATGGCCTTCGCGGCCGGCGCCAACGGCCTGGTCGTCGGCCTCGGTGCGCCCACGCATGTCAAGGCGCCGGTGTTCGACGCGAAACTGCCCGGTTCGTGGCTGGTCGACCTGTCCCATGTCGACCTGTCCCGCGTGAAGATCGCCAAGGACAGGTGGGCGGACCTGGACGGCGAGATGCTGCCCAGCCCGTTCACCCCGAAGGGCGACCGCCCCGAAGGCCCCGCCTGGTACGCGACGCCCACCGTCGCCTACGCGCAGGAGCTGGGCTACGAGGTGCGCCCGGTCGAGGCGTACGTCCGCTACGACAACGGCCGCTATCTGGACGGCTGGTACAACCGGCTGCGCGACGCCTACCTCGCCACCATGGCCGACCTCGGCGTCCCCGCTGACCTGCCGTCGGCCGACTTCCTGACGGCCATGGACGGCTACAAGGAGCGCGATCCCCAGCTGACGATCGTCGTCACGGCGATCAAGGCGACGGTCAAGGGCGGCCTGGGCAAGCTGCGCGAACGCCCGAGGGGCGAGGGCTGGCGGCCGGGCGAGCCGTGGCGGGCCCTGGCCCGACCCACCTGGCGGCCGGACATCCGTGCCGCGGTCATCTCCCGCACACGGGTCAACCTGCACCGCAAGATCGTCAAGCACGCGGCGTTCACCGGCCAGTACCCGGTCGCGATCCTGTCCGACTGCGTGGTGTACGCGGCCGACGGGACCTCGCCGCTGGACTTCCTGCCCTACCGGGACGGCAAGCCGCTGCCCGGCGGCTTCAAACTCGGCGTCAACCCGGGCCTGGTCAAGCACGAGGGCACCCAGAGCGTCCTGTGGGGCGAAGAGGTCCGCGAGCGGTTCGACGCCCCGGATCTCAACCTCGCCCGCTACATCAAGGACGGCACCGTCACGGACGTCGACAACGGAGAGTAGGGGAGCGCGATGACCCTGTTCGGGGACGGCCTGGACGCCGCGGTGCAGAAGACGTTCACCCGTCCGGCACCCAAGAGCGCGGGCGCGCAGATGCGGTATCTGGTCAGGCAGCTCAAGGGCACCAGAGCGGTCGCCGAACTCCTGCGGATCTCCCAGCGCACCGTCGAACGGTATGTGAAGGACCAGATCAAAAAGCCCCGCCCGGACCTCGCCGCCCGCATGGAACGCGAGGTGAAGAAGCGCTGGCAGCCGCAGGTCCGCGCCAGGGCGCGGGCGCAGGCCGCGACGACCGGCGGCATCGTCATCGACACCCGCGCCCGCATCGGCTACACCGCCCCGGTCGGCACCACCGACGACGCCCGGCTGCGCCACCTCACCGTCGCCCTGCCACCCCGCTACGCCGCCCGCCTCTTCGACGCCCAGCAGGCCGGCGCCGGCGACCAGCAACTCCAGCAGATCGCCGCCGAAGGACTCAGGGAGATCTACTTCCAGGACGACGGCCGCCGCGCCGGCAGCCTGGAGGAGGTCCGCTTCACGGACGTCGAACACGTGGAGTTCGACCTGTAGGCACCGTTCGCGGCCCGCGAGAAACCCGCGTACACGTGCGCCGAAGCACGAGGGTGGGCAGGGAGCGAACTCGAAAGGCACGCACGCGGTCAGGCGCTCGTCGGCGTCAGGTCCTGCAAGCCCACCACCCGCAGCAACTGCAAGCGCTCGTACGACTCCGTGCCCGGGCGGGCCGTGTGGATGACGAGCTGCTGGTTGTGGTCCGAGTTGACGAGGATCTCGCAGTCGAGTTCGAGGACGCCGATCGCAGGGTGCCGGAAGCGTTTCGTGGCGGCGCGGCGTACGGCGACCTCGTGTTCGTCCCAGAGGTGGGCGAACTCCTCGCTCGCGGCGCGTAGTTCGGCGACGAGGGAGGCGGGTTCGGGGTCCGTGGGGCGGGCCGAGGCCACCGCTCGCAGGCCGGCGACCTGCTCGCGTGCGCGCTCCGGGCGGTCCTCGGGCGGGAACAGCTCCTGGGCCGCCGGGTCCAGGAAGAAGCGGCGGATCATGTTGCGTCCTCGGGGCGGCCGGGCGAGGATGTCTCCGCTCAGCGCCCGCGACAGCGCGTTCTGGGCCAGGATCTCGCCGCAGTCGGTCACCACCATCGCCGGGGTGTCGTGCAGCCGGTCCAGCACCAGGAGCAGACCCGGACGCACATGCGTGCTGGTCGCCTCCCGGCGCGGTGGCTCTTCACCGGTGAGGTGGAAGAGGTGGTCGCGTTCATCCTCCGTCAGGCGCAGGGCGCGGGCCAGCGCGGTGAGCATCTGGCGGGACGGGCGCGGGCCCCGGGACTGTTCCAGCCGCGTGTAGTAGTCCACGGACATGCCGGCAAGCTGGGCCACCTCCTCGCGGCGCAGCCCCGGCGTACGGCGGCGGGCCCCGGCCGTGAGACCCACGTCGGAGGGGTCCAGACGGGCGCGAGCGCGGCGCAGGAAGTCGGCGAGTTCGGCTCGGTTCACCTTCCCAGGGTGCGGGACGCCGGCCGGCTTATCCAGGGACTCCCGATCCCCTGACGAAGAGGTCTCTCCCGGTCGTCCCCGCATCCGCCGAGGCTGGTCAGCAACGACAGACGACACAGTGCGTGAGGAGCAATCATGCTGACCTTGGTGACCGGTACGACAGGACAGGTCGGACGCCGCTTCGTGCCGAGGCTGCTGGCCCAGCGACAGCCGGGCGAGCAGGTGCGAGTCCTGGTGCGGGACGCGGCCCGTGGCGAGCGCTTCGCGGAGCTGGGCGCCCAGGTCGCCGTGGGAGATATGCGCGACGAGGAGACACTCGGCAAGGCGCTCGCCGGCGTGGACGCCGTCGTGAACGTCGCCGCCTCCTTCCGCGGGGTGCCGGACGAGGAGGCGTGGGCCGTCAACCGGGACGCCGCGGTGGCCCTGGGCCGCGCCGCGCAGGCCTCAGGCGTGGAGCGGTTCGTACAGGTCAGCACGAACAATGTGTACGGCGTCGGACGGGGCCGCCCGCTGACCGAGGAGGACGAGAGCCGGCCGGGCGGCGAGATGTGGGGCGCCTACCCCGAGTCCAAGGCCGCGGCCGAGCGCGAACTGCTCGCGCTCAAGAGCCTGGACGTACGCATCGGGCGGCTCCCCTTCGTCTACGGCGAGGGCGACCCGCACCTCGCCAACTCCTTGCACTGGGCCGCCCGTTGGGCGCCGCACCAGCGCCTGCAGATGGCCCACCACGCGGACGTCGCCCAGGGCCTGATGCGTCTGCTGTACGCGCCGGGCATCGCCGGCCGGATCTACAACATCGCCGATGACGCCCCCGTCACGACGGTCGAGCTGTACCAGCTCAACGGCGTCGAGGTGCCCGCCGGGCTCCACGAGCTCACGGACCCCGACCCGTGGTTCGGGATCGTGTCCAACCAGCGGATCCGCCGGGAGCTCGGCTTCCGGCCGATCTACCCGAGCGTCTGGACGGCCCGGGACGCCGGAGCACTGTGACGGTCACCGCCGCCGGGCCGGTCCACCCCCGTGATCCACCCCTCCAGCACCGCCCCCGACACCGCGATCAGGGCCACCACGAGGGACAGCACCCGGTACCCGCCCAGGTACGTCACGATCGGCGCGGCGATCGCTCGGCCAGGTCTGCCGGATCTGACAGCAGAGCCGTGGCCACCCCCATCAGCACCCCGGACCACAGCACGAACGGCTTACGGCGGCCCACCCGGGGGGCGACCTCTGGATCGTCGGTGGCGGCGGCCGTCTTGAGGGTCTGCGGCGACCAGGTGGACACGGCGGCTTCTCCCATTTTTGTGGCGAGGAGGGCTTGGGTCAGGAAGCGCGGCGGCGCAGTGCCGGACGGGCGATCGAAGGTGCGGGTGTCGCGTTCTTCTCGTGTGCCGCCAGATCCGTTCCGGGAGCCACGATGGCATCGATGGCGTCGAGCACCTGCGGGGACAGGACGGTGTCCGCGGCGGCCAGTTGGGAGTGCAGGTGGTCGATGGTCCGGGGGCCGATCAGGGCGCTGGTGACCGCCGGGTGCGCGGTCACGAAACCGAGCGCCATCTGGATCATGCTGATGCCGGCCTCGTCGGCGAGCGACGCCAGTTTCTCCACCGCGTCGAGCTTGGCCCGGTTCGCCGGAACGGTGACGTCGAAGCGCTGGGGCATGAACGCGGACCTGCTGGTGGTGATCGCTCGGCCCTCACGCACGGAGCCGGTGAGCCAGCCGGAGGCCAGCGGGCTCCATACGAGCACCCCGAGGCCGTACTCCTGCGCCAGGGGCAGAACCTCGCTCTCGACGCCACGCTGCAGGATCGAGTAGTTCGGCTGCTCGGTGACGTAGCGGCCCAGACGATGCTCGCGAGCGGCCCACTGGGCCTGCACGAGGCGGTACGCGGGAAACGTCGAGGTGCCGAAGTAGCGGATCTTCCCGGCCCGTTGAAGATCGGTGAGCGCGGCAAGGGTCTCCTCGTCACTGGTGCGCGGGTCCCAGCGGTGGATCTGGTAGAGATCGACATGGTCGACCCCGAGGCGCCGCAGGCTGTCGTCGAGGGCCTTGGTGAGCCAGCGCCGAGAGGCCCCCTGATGGTTGCGTTCCTCGCCCATGGGCAGGGCGGCCTTGGTCGCGAGTACGACATCGTCACGGCGCGCGGCGATCGCCTTGCCGACCATCTCCTCCGACTGTCCGCCGCTGTACATGTCGGCGGTGTCGATGAGGTTGATCCCGGCATCCAGAGCGGTGCCGACGATCTGGTCGACGTCGTCCTGGCTGGTGCGGCCGAGCGCGCCGAAGTTCATCGCACCCAGCGCGAGCGAACTGACCTGGACGCCTGTGCGTCCCAGCGTGCGGTACTGCATAGCTGTGTCCTCCGATCAGGACACCCCCGTCCGGTCACCTGTGAGCGAAGCGGCGGGGGTGCGGAAAGTTGAAACGGAACCGCGATCCGATTCGATCGTACGGAACCTTGTTCCGCTTATGCAAGCGAGCGAGAGGCGGGAACCGCGGCATGGCCCGGCGAGCGGGCGGGCAAGGGGACCGGCACCATCTGCCGGCGAAGTGTCAGGGCCGGGGTTCCACGCCGTTGATGGCGATGCGCAGCAGGCGGGTGGCCAACTTCGGGTCGTCCTCGGCCCGGATGGCGATGCCGCTGGCCAGGGCGAGCAGGTCATCGACCGTGACCTCGGGGCGTAGCCGACCGGTTCTGACCGCGGTCGCCGCGAGGTCGACGGCGACGTCCGCCAGCACGCCGTGGCAACTGCTGTCGGCCGCGGTGGGCCGCAGGGAGACGGCAAGCCCGCGGGTGGTGGCGGTGTAGCGGGTCAGTTCCTCCAGCCAGATCCCCAGCCCGTCGCCGCCCGCTGTCTCGTTGAGCTCCCGGCCGCGCGCCGCCAGTCGTTCGACGCCCTCATGGAAGACCTCGGTCAGCAGGGCCTCGCGGGAGCGGAAATGCCGGTGCAGGGTCGCCGAGCCGAGCCCGGCCCTTCGGGCGATCTCCTCAAGCGAGGCGGAGGCGCCGTCCCGCGCCACCACCTCGGCGGCGGCGGCGAGCAGGCGTTCGCGATTGCGCCGCCAGTCGGCGCGCTGCGGGGTCTGCTGGCTGGTCATCGCGCCGATTCTAACCTCGCCTCGACAAACGGGGGGCCACCCCATATAGTCCGGAGCTGAAACGGGGTGGTACCCCGTTTAGCTGACGAGAGGGGTATCCATGACAACCGAACCCGTGTTGGTGACGGGAGCGACCGGCAACCAGGGCGGCGCGGTCACCCGCGCGCTGCTCGCGGCGGGACGGCCGGTCCGTGCGCTGGTCCGGAATCCGTCGTCCGAGGCGGCCCGCCGGCTGGCCGCGGCCGGAGCGACGCTGGTGCGCGGCGATCTCGACGATCCCGCCTCTCTCAAGGGGCCGGCGGCCGGGGCGGGCGCGGTGTTCTCGATACAGACGGCGGACTACGCGAACCTGATGGCCGACTTCGAGGTGCAACGGGCCCGCAACCTGGTGACCGTGAGCCGGGAGGCCGGGATCGAGCAGATCGTGCACTCGTCGGTGTCGGGCGCCGGCAACGACGACCCCGGGGCGTTCGACGAGGAACGCTGGGGAGCCTTCCCCGCCCACTACTGGCGCAGCAAGATCGAGGCCGAGCGGGTGGTGCGCGAGGCGGGCTTCCGCACCTGGACCATCCTGCGACCCGCCGGCTTCATGGAGAACCTGAAACAACCCTCGTTGTGGTTCGCGCAGTTCACGTCGGACCGGCTGACCGTCGTCAACGACCTCGACGTCGCACGGCCGTGGATCGCGGTCCAGGACATCGGGAAGGCCACGCTCGCGGCCCTCGTGGATCCGCAGCGCTTCCACGAGGTCGTGCTGGAACTCGCGGGAGACGAACTGTCCCTGCGCCGCGCGGTCGAGATCCTCAACTCCCTGCGGCCGACGCCGATCGAGCTACCGAACGACCCGGAGCAGGCCATCGCCTGGGGAATCCCGCCGGAACTGGCGAAGTCGCAGCGGCGGATGGACACCTACCCGGCACCGGCCCGCCCCGCCATGGCCCACGCCCTGGGCATCGAGACGACGACCTTCCAGCAGTGGGCGCACGAGACGGCACGCTCGCGGTGAGCGGTTCCGTCAGGCGGTGTTGCGTGTCAGAGGTGATTCACGAGCCGGGGGAGACGTCCTCGACCGGATCGACCACCAGGGTGGTGTGCTGGTTCTCCAGACCTTCCACCATCACCAGCGTGCAGGCCGTCACCTTGGCCCGGTAGACGCGGCTGACCACGAGGTCCGAACGCGGCTCGGACGAGTAGTTGTTCGGCACGAAGTCGTTGCCGCCGTTGTCCCCGCGGCTGACGTGCCGGTGGTTCATGTAGCGGATCCCGGTGTCCAGGTCGAGGATGACGGGAATCTGGAACGGCTCGCCACGAGCGTAGCTCCGGCGTTTCTTCTCGGGCCGGGTGTCGAGGAACTCGGTCACCTCGATCACGTGGCCGACGGGTATGGCCGCGGGGTAGTTGAGGCGGATCGGCACAGACATGATCCCAGCGTATCCGTGCGGCCGGCCCGAAGCGCGCCCCTTCTGCGCCGTCCGCCGTACGACACGACCGTGGCACGGGTGCTCACCGACTGCCGTATGGTGTGCGATCACGGCGCGGTCCTGTCGCAGCGAGACCACGCATCGAGTGAGGGAAGCGGTACGTTGCGGGAAGCGCCCATCACCTCTGAGGATGTCTCCGCGGAACAGCGAGCGATCCGGTACGAGTGGACAACGGTCGCCTGCGCGCTGGTGAACGGGCCGCGTGTCGCCGAAGCGGTAGGTGCCTGGGCGCGGGACGCGGGCGATGGCGGCCGCTGGCTCGGCGGGTGGACATCGGAGAACGGCGAACTCGGACGCATCTGGGCGCTGCGGTCGTTCCCGGACGAGGCGGCCCTTTTCACCGCTCGGCATGCCATGCGGCTCAGCGGGCACCCGCTTTCCGGGACCGGCGAGATCACCGGCATCGATGTGGCGAGTTTCGCCGGGCTGCCCATGATGCCGGCGGTCGAGACAGGAGCACTCGGGCCGGTCTACGAGATCCGCGACTACACCCTCGTCCCCGGTGGTCTGCCGGGCACGATCGAAGGGTGGCGCAGGGCACTGCCGGACCGTGACCTGATCGACCCGGTCACGGTCGTGATGTACGCACTCGATGGCCCCGAACGCATCGTGCATGTATGGCCCTTCCACGGCCTCGACGAACGCGTGCGCATCCGGCGGGAACTCTACGCCGCAGGCAGCTGGCCGCCGCCCGGCGCCCCCGAACTCATCGACCGCGCGACGTCGACGATCGCATGGCCCATCCCAGGCTCGCCCCTGTCCTGAGGCGCGGCCCGGTCGGCTCCTCGCCGGCGGCAACTCCCATGGCATCGTTCACTCGTGATATAGGCCAAGGTGGTCGAACGCGAAGTAGAGTGCGATGACGGCGACTTGACCCCGGGCCTTCCCAATTGGGCATGTTTCGGACATTTTTCGCCATTCATGGGTTTTCGGAGAAAGGTGCGAACTATGGGCGCCTACCTGTGCCCTCCCGCCGTGCTCCATGGCGAACACATCGTGCAGACCGGCCAGATCCTCGCGGAGGTGCGAAGCCGGCACCCGCAGGCGCCTTGGCTGCCGCGGATCGACGGCATCGCCGCGAGTACGGGGATCGCCTCCCGAGGTTGGATGCTGCCGCTGGAGACGGCCGTCGCGCCCGGAGACGGGAGCGGCCTGCGAACTCCGGGCGCCGGCCCGGCCCGTGCGGCACTGGCCGCGGGCGGGTTCACCGACCGGGAGGTGAACCGCGCGATCGCCGCACTGGAGGCGATACCGGCGCCGCAGACCATCGAGGAGCGCACCGCGCCGGCCTGGGCGGCCGTGCAGACATACGGGGAGCGCGCGGCCCGTCAGGCCCTTCGGACCGCTGGACTGGACGCCGCCGACGTCGACTGTCTGATCACCAGTCACTCGACCACCCCGGCCCTGCCGGGGCTGGACCTGTCCCTGCTCAACCGGCTTCCGCTGCGCCGCGACGTGCTGCTGCTGCCGGCCACCCAGTGGGCCTGCATCGCCGGCACCCGGTCGCTGGCGCTGGCGGCCGATCTGGTCGCCGCGGACCCCGACCGGGTGGTACTGGTCGTGATATCGGAGGCGCTGAGCACCACCTACCAGCCCGCCGACGACACCCTGGAATCACTGATCGTCCGGCTGCTGTTCGCCGACACCGCGGTCGCCGTGGTGGTCACGGGCCGCCCCAGGACCGAGTCGGTCCTGCGCCTGGACGCGGCCTGGCATCACACACTGCCCGGCACCGCGGACCTGCACCGGCTGGACACCCGGGCCGACGGCACGCATTTCGTGATGGACCGCCGTGGGCCGCGCGCCGTGCAGGAGACGGTGGCCGCGATGTGGGAGTGGCTGCGCGTGCGCCACCAGGACGACGGGCCCGAGTGGCATCCCGATCTGCTGCTCGCGCATCCCGGTGGCACACGGGTGCTGGAGTACATGGAGCAGACGATGCCCGACGGGTGGCCCTCGGGACTGCTGGCCTACAGCCGGGACAGCTACACCACGGGTAACCGCGGCGGTGCCGCCGTACTCGACATACTGGGGCGCGCGCACGACGCCGGGCAGAAGACGGGCAGTCGTACGGTGCTCTACGCCGCCGCGCCCGGGCTGACCGCCACGGCAGTGGAGGGGGAGTGGCTGTAGCCGAAGCCCGCCGCCCTCACACCGGCACGGGCGCTACGCCTCCAGTTCCGCCCAGACGGCCTTGCCGGTGCTGGTCCACCGCACCCCCCAGCGCGTGCTGAGCTTGTGGACGACGTGCAGACCCCGGCCACTGTCGTCAAGCGGCTCACCGCGGCGCAGGCGCGGCCGGCCGTTGCCGTGGTCGCCGACCTCGCACGACAGCCGGCTCCCGGCCTTCACCAGCCGTACCGTGACGGGCCCGATGCCGAACCGGACGGCGTTGGCGACCAGTTCGCTGATCACCAGCAGCGCACTGTCCCGGGCCTGCGCGCCGGCGTGCCATCGCCGCAGGAAGGGGCAGGCCAGGGCGCGGCTGCGGGCGGCGGTGTCCTCGCGGGCGGGCAGGCGCCAGGTGGCGGTGTCCCGGCTGCGGCGGCCGGCCATACGGGCCAGCAGCAGGGTTATGTCGTCGCGCAGGCGCCCCTGCGGGGCCAGAGCGGCGACCACGCGACGCGCGGCCTGCTGGAGATCGTCCCAGGGATGCACCTCGCGCACCCTGTCCGTCAGCCGGCCGATGCCGTCGTCGATCGAGGCCGCCGGATCCTCCACCAGGCCGTCGGTGTAGAGAACGAGAAGGGAGCCGGGCGGCGCGGTGAACTCGTGCTCGTCGAACGGCTCCCGGACGGCGAACACGGCACCCAGACCGGGGTGCGGCTGCGCCGTCATGGTCTCGGCGGATCCGTCGGGGTGGATGAGGATGGGGGGCAGGTGGCCGGCGTTGGACATCACCACCCGGTGCTCGACCGGATCGTAGACCGCGATGCAGCACGTTGAGCCCAGCGCGCTGTATCCGGCCGCGAGGCCCGTGTCGGTGTCGTCCAGGAGGGTGACCGTCTCGTCCAGACGCTCCAGGACCTCCCCGGGGCCCATCCCGGCGGACAGCAGTGCGCGGGCCTCCATGCTGAGCTGGCCCATGGCCGCCGCGGCCCCCAGACCATGTCCCACGACGTCGCCGACGACCAGCGCGGTGCGGTCGCCGGGGAGGGGGAAGCTGTTGACCCAGTCGCCGCCGACGCCCGCGCTGTCGGGGGTGGTGGGTTCGTAGACGGTGGCGACCTCGATGGTGTCGCTGCCGGCGCGGGGCAGCAGCCGGCGCTGCAGTGCCAGGACCTGGGCGTGTTCGCGCTGGTGCTGCCGGGCGAGGTCGACGTGGCGGGCGGTCCTGGCGACGAGTTCTTGCAGGTCGAGGAGTTCGCCGTCGCGGAAGGGGCGTTCCGGCCGCCGCCAGACCTCTGTCATGCCGAGCACGATGGGTCCGGGTGTGTCCTCCGGTCCGTCCACGACCAGCGGTATGCAGGCGACGCTGACGGGCCGGTCGCCGGGTACCAGCGCGCGTACCAGTTGTGGATCGTTGAGCAGGGTGCGTTCGATCGCCGCGCGGTCGGGGATGACGATGGCCTGGGGCATGTCGTCGCGCATCTCGGCACCGGCCAGCAGGCGGCTCGCCTCGCGGGGAAGGTTGTCCCCGGGTGTCAGGTAGCCGTCGGGCCAGGCCCGGTCCGGTACCAGGGCCGCCCGTCTGAGCCGGATGCGTTCCTGTGCCTGCTCGGTGACCGCCTCGCCCGTCCATACGGCGTAGTCGAGGTCGACGGCGGCGACGTCCCCCCAGGCCAGCAGGGACTGGGCCAGGGAGAACGCGGTCTCCCCGATGTCCAGTGACGTCCCGATCGCGGTCGCGGAGGCGTACAGGTGCAGCCGCTTGGCCATGGCGATCAGGGACACGGTCAGACCGTCCCGCGGTGGTGCGGCGGGCAGGATGCTCATCGAGACGACCAGTTCTGTCCCGTCGACCCGCCGCAGCCGCTGGACCCGGGCGACGTGCGCTTCCCGCGTCTCAAGAACCCTCTGCAACCGTTGTGTCACCGTGGGTACGTCCGCGGGGGGCAGCAGATCGGCGAAGGCGGCCCCCGGCGCGGCACGCACCCCCGTGAAGGGAGCGGCTTCCAGGTTGCAGCCGGTGATCCTCAGGTCCCGGTCGAGGGCGACCGCCCCGAGAATCTGCTCCCGGCCTCCGCTCTCCCGGCCGGCGCTCGGAGGCCGGCGCGGGTGGTGCTCGGCCGGTGCGGCGCCGGCGCCTTCGGCCGCCCCTGTTCCGGCCCTGGGGATGTAGTCCGCCAGGGCGTCGCTGACCATGTCGAACGGCGAAGCGGAGGAAGAGGAGGGTGTGGGGTCCATGCAGTTCCCCCAGCTCGCTGACTCCGGCGCGTGCCGGACGATAGTCCCGAGTCCGTACGGTCAAGCTCCCAGGTCCCTCACCGCACACCTCATGAGTAACACAGATTCCCGGTTCACCGAAGGGGTAAAGCCGGGTAAAGGAACGTAAGCGGTTGGTAACGGCGGCAAGCGTGCGCGGTGCCGCAGACGGGGCCCACCACCTGTATGAACGTCGCCGCGAGGACCCGTTCCGCCGCCGGGTAGGGGAGCGGCCCCCGCCGCCGCTACCCCCGCCACCAGCAACCCCGAGACGGCAACCGGAACCCCGCCCAGGCCCGGCGCCGGCACGCATGCGGGCCCCCGGCGCCGGGACAGGGGAGCGGTGACCGCCACCCCGCCGTGCCCCGGTCCCGACCCGGCCGCGCCCGGCGCACCGCCGACCTGGTGATCGGCGCAGGCGGGGGTTTGACGACAGGGCCTACGGCCGGTGGGCCCAGCCACGGTCCGTACGAGTCAGTTCACGGAAGCCCGAGCCGAGCAGTTGCTCGATCTCGGCCTGGTCGTCCGCGCTCTCGTACGCGAGAAGGCGGTCCGCACCGCACAGGCGCAGCCAGTCGGCAGCGTGTGCGAGGAGCAGGTCTTCCCAGCCCTCGCCCTGATGTGCCGGGTCGATGTCCATGTCCGCGAGTTCGGCAAGGCCCTCTGCCCGGGCGAGTCGTTCGGGCCGGGTCAGAGCGGTGTCGACCTCGACGAATCCCACGGCCTGCCGGCCGGCATACGCCGTGAAGCGCGTGCCGTACTCTCCTACACTCCGCTCGATGGTGACACCGGGCCGGGACTGCGGTCGCGGCAGGTCCTCGACGCGGGCGAGGAGAAGCACCTCCGTGTCCCCGGTGTGCCGGAAGCCGGCGCGCTGGTAGGCGGCCCGGACATGCGGCCAGACACGCGGCAGCCCGTACACCCCCGGGGCGGGCAGGGCGCCGTCGCCGTACCGGGCGCGGACCTGCCAGCGGGCGAACTGGGCGAGGCCGGCGCTCATCAGCATGTCCGCCGCCTTCTCGGCCTGCGGCAGCAGGGCCGTCGACGGACGGCACACGAACCAGTCGACGGCCCCCGCGTCCCGGTAGTCGGCGCCGACGCCGGCGTCAGCGCGGTACCGCAGCAGATGGACGGCCGCGACGACGCACCGGCGGTGCTCGGCGACGAGTGTCGTCCGCTCACCCACCCAGGGGTCGGTGACGAACTCGTCCGGCCGGCGTTCCAGCCTGCTCAGGACGGTGTTCACGGAGACGGAAACACCCGGGACGACAGCTGCGACATGGGCGTTGACGAGTTCGGTCAGCTGATCGCGGTCGTCGCGTCGGAAGGGGCGCACGGTAGGCATACGTGACCTCCGGTAGAAGAAACGTCATCGGGAGGCCGCCATGCGATGCGGTACGCGGCCGATCTTACGGTGTGCAACAGCAGACCCCAAGCCCGGCTGCGCATCCGAGGCGCGCCCCCTCCGACGCCCTCTACCGGCGTGCTCGTCTCCCTGGTCGCCCTGCCGGTCTCGCAGAGCTGCACCATCGGCCTGACTTGCTGGATGCCCTGCTGGACCAACGACTTCTGAGTAGCCATCAGGTCGTTTTTCAGTGGAATGACTCCGTGAAATTGTTGATTTCCCGCCGTTCTGCCCGATGGTCTGTGACGGCCGACGTAACGTACTGCAGCAACCTGTGAATTCGCGGTGAGGATCGCAGGGTCAACACAAATGTGGATGCCGGGGCGTGAGACGCCGAATCAGCTGTTTCGAATTCCGCTGAATTGACCGGGCCGAACCGTCGGATGGTGAGGGGCGGGGGATTCCCGGCCGGTGCTGTGCGCGCTGCGATACCAGATCTGAAAGAGGTGTTCCAGAATGCGTGTGCCGAGATGCCGGTTCTTCAGACGCGGAAGCGACAGCCGCGCGAGACCACAGGTGCGAGCGGCCCGGCCAGGACGCAGCGTCGTGTTGGTTCTTGTCACGACGCTTCTCGCGGGTCTGCTGGGTGCCACGGGTTCGCTGCTGACCGCGACGCCGACCCAGGCGGCCTTCGCTACGGGCGGATCCGGTCTCTACCAAGGCTCGATCGACTGGTTCGAGTGGGGTGCGCCCGACGAGTTGATACCGGCGGACGGTCTGACCCGCACCAACACCCGGGATGTGGCGGGTCGGACGCTCGCCACCACCTGCACGATCTCGAATCTGGAAGGGGAGCTGCGAACGTACCGGTCGGGATCGTTCAGGGGAGACGGGCTGGACGATCTCTACAACGTGGGTGGTACCGGCGGCGCCAATCAGATGGTGGCCGGACTCGCCAACAGCGAATTTGGCGCGTTGGTCTCGTTCCGGTTCTCGTGCTCGGTGACCCTTGATGGTGTCCCGGTTCCGCTTCAGGGGCTGGTTTTCGCCGACGCGGAGTCGAGCGGCGCCAGCTCCAACGAGTATGTGGAAGCGCGCCCAGAGCAACCGGTGACGTGGCGGGTGATCGACCGTTTCCGTAGCGAAGGTTGCGAGGTGTCAGCTCTGGCAATCGTGTCCGCTGATGACACGATGCGCTTGACGCCGAATGACGACCGGGACTGCATGCGCCACAACGACGCGTGGGCAGGCCCGACGGCTGTCGGGTTCATGGACGGTGCCACGAGCGCGCGGGTCTCCATCCATGGTGGCGGCAAGAGCGCCGTCGCACTCGGTGTCGTACTGCAGACGGACTTCGGGGACGCGCCGGCGAGTTACGGTGAGGCCGGCTCGCTGTTCGAGCCGTCGTGGCAGGGCGGAACCGTTCCTGTCGGTACGACGCCGGTCTCGGGCAGCGATTTCGAGCTCGGCACCCCGGGGCAGCCGACTCCGCGGCTGGGCGCGACCGTTGACGCCGAACCCGGGTACAACGCGTCCCCTGACGCGACCGGCGACGACACCACCGGCGGCGCCGACGAAGACGTCATCGACCCGCCCGGCACGATCCATGTGACGCCGGGTTCCTCCTACACGCTCAAGGACGTGCAGTGCACCGGCCCCGGACACGTCGCGGGCTGGATCGACTGGAACCACAACGGCACCTTCGACGCCGGTGAGCGGTCGGGCACCGAGGAGTGCACCGGCACCTCGGTCGATCTGGCCTGGAACGTTCCCGCGGACGCGGTCGACTCGCCGGGCGCCGACCAGACGTTCCTGCGGCTTCGCATCGCAGACGACGAGGACGCCGTCGCCTCGCCCACCGGGTTCACCACGTCCGGTGAGGTCGAGGACTACGCGCTGAACGTCGCCCTGCCGAGGCTCGCGGTCGAGAAGACCTCGACCGCGACCACGGACTCCCGCCCCGGCGACACGGTCACCTACACGGTCCGCGCGACGAACAAGGGCGAGACCGACTACACCGATGACTTCCCGGCCGTCGTCTTCGACGACCTGTCCGGTGTCCTCGACGACGCCACCTACCCGGGCGAAGCGTCCGCGAGCCGCCCCGGCCCGGTCTCCTACGCGTCGCCACTGCTGTCCTGGACCGGCGCACTCCCCGCAGGCGAGACGGTCGAACTGACCTACACCGTCACCCTCAAGGAGGGGGGTGACGGAACCGTCCGCAACGTCGCCTGGGAACCCGACGACCCCGAAAAACCCGAGCCGCCGGCCTGCGACCCGCCCGAGGACGGCGTGGACCCCAAGACCGGTCAGCCGTGCGCGGAGGCCGAGTTCCCGCTGCCCAGGCTGTCGATCGCCAAGACAGCGGACCGCACCGAACTTCCCGCCGTGGGCGACAAGGTCACGTACACGATCACGGTCACGAACGAGGGCCCCGGTGACTACACCGCGGATGCCCCCGCGTCGATGACCGACGACCTGTCGGCCGTACTGGACGCGGCGACGTTCGATGACGACGCGTCGGCCACGGCCGGGACCGTGTCCTACGCCCAGCCGACTCTGTCGTGGTCGGGTCCGCTGGCGGCGAGGGAATCGGTGGAGATCACCTACACGGTGACCTACACCGGCGAGGGGGATCAGAACCTGCGCAACCTCGCGTGCGTTCCCGAAGCCGAGACCGCCGCGGGGGAGCCGAGCTGTGACATCGTGCAGATCCCGGGTTCGGATCTGACGCAGCGGAAGCAGGTACAGGCGTCCGAGACACCCGTCGTCGCAGGCACGGTGCTGACCTACACGCTGTTCTTCGCCAACGACGGCGCCGTGGCCGCGGATGTGGACGCGGTCGATGACCTCACGCACGTGAGTGATGACGCCGATGTCACGGTCGAGCCGGCTTCCGCGGACGGTCTGGCCGTGGCGCGGGACGGCGACCGGATCTCGGTGAGCGGGTCCGTGCCGGCGGGCAAGACGTATGCGGTGACGTATCAGGTGACCGTCAAGCCGGACGGCGAACGCGGTGACGACACCGCGGCGAACTTCCTGCTCGCCCCGGACGAGAAACCCCCGGCCGACCCGGTGTGCCGGCCGGAGGACAAGGAGCGGCCAAACTGCACGGTCACCCCGATCGGCCGGCTGCTCACCTCCAAGGCCGTCTCCGCGTCACAGACCCCCGTGGTCGCGGGCACGGTGCTGACCTACACGCTCACCTTCGACAACCAGGGCGAGGGCCCCGTGGAGGTGGACCGCACCGACATCCTCGGCGACGTCCTCGACGACGCCGAGCTGACCGGCCGGCCGGCCGCGTCCGACGACGCGCTGAGCGTCGCGGTCGACGGTGACACCATGCGGATCACCGGCGGGCTCGACCCCGGGCAGACCGTCACCGTGACCTACCGGGTGACGGTGAAGGACACGGCGGACCGCGGCAACAACACCGCGGACAACTTCCTCGTCGAGACCGGCACCGAACCGCCCGCCGAGTGCGGGAAGGACGACCCGAACTGCACCGTCAACCCGCTGCCGAACATCTCGTCGGCCAAGTCCGCCGATCCCGGATCCGGCTCGACCGTGGTCGCGGGCCAGCAGCTCACCTACACCCTGACCTTCACCAACACAGGTGAGGCGGCAGGCCCGGTGGACCACTCCGACGACCTGACGAAGGTGCTGGACGACGCGCGGATCACGACCGCCCCGAAGACCTCCGACCCGGCACTCCGGGCGACGCCGGGAACGGACGGTGTGATCCGGGTGACCGGGACACTCGCGCCCGACCAGACGGTCACCGTGACCTACGCCGTCACCGTGAAGCCGGACGGCGAACGGGGCGACAACCGGCTGGGCAACTTCCTGGTCGAGACCGGTACCGAACCGCCCGCCGCGTGCGAGAAGGACGACCCGAACTGCACCGAGCATCCTGTCCCGCTGATCACCGACACCAAGACGGTCGACCCCGCCTCGGGCACACCTGTCGTGGGCGGTCAGGAACTCACCTACACCCTCACCTTCACCAACAGCGGCGCAGCCGACGGCAAGGTGGACAAGACCGACGACCTGACCCATGTGACCGATGACGCCGACGTCATCACCGAACCGGCCGCCTCCGACGACGCGTTGTCCGTGGCCCGGGACGGAGACCGGATCACCATCACCGGCACCCTCAAGCCGGACCAGACGGTGACCGTCTCGTACACGGTGAAGGTCAGACCCACCGGGAAACGCGGCGACGGCATCCTCGCCAACTTCCTGATCGACCCCGGCAAGGAACCGCCGACCGACCCGGTCTGCGAGCCCGGGGAAGGAGAACGGCCGGACTGCACCGTCAACCCCGTCGGGGACATCGCCCCGTCCAAGACCGTCGCCCCGCGCAGCGGGACCACAGTGAAGGCCGGTGGGAAGCTCACCTACACCCTGTCGTTCGAGAACACCGGGCGGGGCGTGGCGAGCGTCGACTACACCGACCACATGGCCGGTGTCCTCGACGACGTGACCCTCACCGGTGACATCAAGGCCGGCGACGGGCTGACCGTCACCGGACCGGACGGAAAGGCGCTCCACATCACCGGAGCGGTCCAGCCCGGCAGGACGGGGACGGTCACCTACACGGTGACGGTCAACGCCTATGACAAGCAAGGAGACCATCACCTCGGGAACTTCCTCACCCTCACCGGGGAAAAGCCGCCGGCCAAGTGTGTCGCGGAGAACCCGCTGTGTACGGAGAACCCGACCGACCCGCCGGACCCCGTCGACCCGCCTGGGTGGGCCGTGCCCGGCATCCCGGGGAGCCTCGCGCACACCGGCACGACTGTCTTGCTGGCCGCCGCCCTGGCGGCACTCCTCGCCCTGGGCCTCGGCGGAGGGCTCCTTCTGGCCGCCCGCCGCCGAGGACGGCAAGGGCAGGGGACAGCGGAGTAGGTGACCCTCTCTGACCCTCCTGTCGCGGGCCCCGTCACACCGACGGGGCCCGCGTTGTCCGTCTCGCCGCTGCTACGGCTTCCCGAAAGCAATGCGCCCGCCCCTGCGCCTCACCAACCTCCAACGCCCCAAAGGCAGTTCAGTGTTTTTCGCGGTCCCCGCAAAAGGCGACCTACGTGGTCCACGTCACAAAAGACACTGTGGGTGAATTTGCGAAAATGAATTCACGGTGCCGTGGACATATCAAATGCACCGTGTGTGCGGGGTTTTTCCTCATTACTTTTATGGAGGCATTTATCCCCACCCGTTGACGTATTGGCTCACGCATTCTTAGTGTGCTGCTCACCCACTGTCATCAGAGGTCAGACAAGCAGTGTCCGCACTGCCGCAGCAGAGGATTCATGAGCGACAGAACCCCACACCCTCCCGACGACCAGCAGTCCGCCGAAGCCGGCGACGCCGAACTCATAGCCTTAACACGCGCCGGAGACAGTGCGGCATACGAAGTGCTGTACTCGCGCCACCGCCAGGCCGCCGTCGCCTGTGCCAGGTACTACGCCCCCCGCGAGGCGGACGTCGACGATCTGGTCGCCGAGGGCTTCGCCAACGTTCTGGACACGATACGCAAGGGATCGGGCCCCACCGAGTTCTTCCGCGGCTATCTCATGCAGGCGATCCGGCACAGCGCTTTTCGCACCACCAGACAGCAGCGACGAACGGTGCTCACCGACATGTGGGAATCGAGCGCGCTGGTCGAACCGGTCAGAGATCCCGCGACGGAGGCATTCGACAGCGAGGCGGTCAGCCAGGCATTCCGTTCCCTGCCCGAGCGCTGGCAGGCGGTGTTGTGGCACACCGAAGTGGAGGGCGAGACACCGGCGGCCGTGGCGCCCGTCCTGGGCCTACGGCCCAACAGCGTCTCGGCGCTTGCCTATCGGGCGCGTGAAGGTTTGCGCATGGCCTATATCCAGGCCCACATCACCACCGCGTCCGACCAGGCGTGCCGAAAACACACCGCCAAGCTCGGCGCGTACACCCGGGGCAGGCTCAGCACGATGGAGACCGGCCTCGTACGGGAGCACCTGGAGAACTGCGAGCGCTGCAAGGGCCTGTACCTGGAACTGGCCGATGTCTCGGCCTCGATGCGCGCGGTCGTCGCCCCGCTGATCCTCGGCCCTGCCGCATCCGCCCTTCTGCTGCACGCCCAGGGGTCCGCCGTCCCGCAGGGTGCCGGTCACCCCCCTCGCGCGCGTGTGCGGCTCAGGGGCAAGGGGACGAGCGGCAAGCCGCTGGCCGGGTCGGCCGCGGCCGCCGTCGTGGTGGGCGCGGGCGCCCTGGCCCTCGCGCTGACGGGTATCCACCGCGCTGCCGACGACGACCCGTACAACACGCAGGCCGGGCGGCCCCCGTCGCCCGCGGCGGGGCCGTCGTCGTCGGCTTCCTCCAGCGCCCTGCCCCTCGACCCGGTCTCCGACACCGACTCCACCACGGGGTGGCCACCGGCGGATCTGGTACCCAACGCGTCCGCCGCCTCGGTGCCGGCCGACGGCACACCGGAGGGAGCGCCGGCGAGCCGCGGCCCCTTGCCCACGCCCTTCGAGTGGAACCCCGTCCTTGTCCCCGTCTCCCTCGCCTCGATGTCGGCGTCTGCGTCCGCGCCACCTGGCGCCGAACCGTCGGGCACACCGACCATGTCAGGCACACCGACCACGCCGGAAACCCCGCGTCCGTCGGAATTCCCGCACCCGTCGGAGACCCCGCACCCGTCGGAGAGCCCGACCCCTACCGCTTCGGCCACGACCACCCCCGTAGACACCCCGACGGTGTCCGAGGCGCCGAGCCCATCGGGGAGCCCCGAGCCACCCGCGTCCCCCACAGCTCCGGCCAGCCCCACGCCCGGCACATCCACCGAGCCGGAGGATCCCGCCTCCGGCACACCCGACGTGCCGGACGACCCCACTGCGGGACCGAGCCCCACCCCGTCCGAACCGGCGCCCGGCGGCCCACCCGGCCACTGCCACTGGTACGACTGCCATGGGTACGCATGCCACTGCCTGCCCTGTCACCCGCACAGTCACCGGGTCGATCGTGCCGACACCCTCGTGCCGGGGGCGTCGGACGGTGTTCCCTCCGCTCTGTCCGCGATCCTCTCGGTGCTCGGGCGGTACGGCTTCCGCTTCCCCGACTGACCGAGTCGCACGGGAACATGGCGATCACCCCCGTCCGCCGCCGGGTCACCACGGCGGACGGGTCACTCTCCAAGGGCGCCGTCGTCCCAACTCCCGCCGCTCGCACGCGTCATGAGCGGCCGACTCGTGTCTCAAGTGAGTGACCGGACCTACAAGGGGTCCCGTACTCACGCCTGTTCACCGAGGTTCAGATGCCGATCGCGCAGCAGCCACCCTCGTCCCCGCGGCCCGTCGCCGCCGGGCCGCGGCGCACACGGCCGCACGACCACCGGGAGACAGCGTGACCGCCACCGTCATCGGCGTGGCCTGCCTTCTGCTCCTCTGCGGAGCGGCCGGCGCCCTCGTCGTCCTCGCCCGCCCCGCACACCGGAGGAACCGCATGCCCGCCCCGTCCGGCACCCGCCGACCGCAGACGCCGGTCCCCTCCACAGACGGAGGCGAGCAGCCGTGAGCCGCCTGTCCGGCCTTCTGCGCACCGCGTACGGCGCCCTGTTCGGGTGGCTCGCCTGGTGCGCCGCGCAGTCAGCCCGCAACCACGCCCCCTGGGCATGCGCCGCGTTCGTCGCCGGCTCCTGCCTCGTCTTCGTCGCCGTGATCCGCGAGGGCGACCTCGCGGACGCCCGGCGACGCGAGGCCGTACGAGCCCAACGCGAGACCCACCCGCACCCCGCCGACGCCGGTGCCGCCGCGGCAGCCGTCGCCCTCGCCGGTTGGTGCTGCACCGCATGGGCGGCCACCGCCGGCGCGGAGCACGACCCGGCCTGCCGGCACCGGGGATCACGGAGCAACGCCGCATGACCGGCTCGTAGACCGGGACTTGGGCGCCGGCCCCGACCGACTGCGGAGGTCGCGACGCCGGGAGCCGGCCTGCCGTCGGGACTCACCGGGGTGGGGACGGCCCGCCACGAACCAGGACGGGGCTGGGCGCCATGGCGCGGCGGGTCGACCGCCCGCGCGGAACACGGGACCGCGCCGTCACACCTCCTCCGGCGGTGACGGCGCGGTCCGGCTGACGGGTCACTGACGCGGTTGCCGCGCTGTCGCCAGGACGAGGCCCCTTTCAGCGAGGCCCCTTTCAGTAAGACCTCTTTCGGCGAGGCCCCTTTCGGTGAGGCACCGTGCGGGGACGGCGGACGGCTCGCCGGGCCGGCCGGGCGGGCGGGCGTCCGGGAGGTGTCGTGGGTCGTTGGCCGGTGGTCCCGCGGTCGCCTGCGGTGGGCCGGGTGTCGCGTCGGGGGTGCGGACCAGCATCATCGCGTGGGCGAGGGTGGCAGCGCGGACGCATACGGCGCAGTCGGGGGTGTAGACCGGATGGACCCAGCACGGGCTCCAGGCCTGGCGGAGGGCGCGTAGTACCTGCTTTCGGTCGTGCGTCCAGACCGGGTCGGCGTTCTCCGGGAGGTAGCCCTGTTCGATGGCTGTGATGACGGCTCGGGCGCGGCTCTTGACGCCGAAGGCCGCGTAGATGGCACGCAGGTGTGTGTGCACGGTGGCCCGGCTTATGGACAGCTTGTGGGCTATCTGGTCCGCCGTGGCACCGTTCAACATGTGCCTGAGCACTTCTTCCTGACGTGGTGTGAGAACACGCGGAAGCGGCTGCGTCGAGGACGGCGTGGGCGATGTCATGGCTGGGACCTCTCTCGTCGGGCCGGCACTGGAGCGCGGGCTGCACCTGAGAGAGACCCCGGCCCTGCTCCTGTGACGCGTTCATGGACGGACGCTCAGAGCCTTGTCAGGGGCGGCCGAAGAAGGTGGGGTAGTAGCCGCTCGACAGGGCCGAGACACGGACGTCCTTCCCGGGGCGTGGTGCCTCCACATAGCGTCCGTCGCCCAGGTAGAGGGCCACATGCTCGATTCCCGACTGCCTCTTGCTGGACGACCAGAACAGCAGGTCGCCGCGGCGCAGACTGCTCGCCGAGATCTTGGTGACGGCTCCGTACTGGGCGGCGGCGACGCGTGGCAGTGAGATCCCGGCGCGCTTGTACGCCTGCTGCACCAGACCGGAGCAGTCGTACCCGACGGGCCCGTTGCCGCCCCAGATGTAGGGCTTGCCCAGCTGGGCGAGGGCGTAGCCGACGGCCCGCTCCACGGAGGCGTTGCCGCTCCTGCCGGCCGTCGGCGGTTTTGCCGCCGAGGCGGAAGAGGGGGCGGAGGACGACGGGGACGAGGAGCCGGAGGTGCGGGTGCGCTGGAGGTAGACGTCGTAGTGGCTCGTCCAGCGCCACTGCCCGTTGGACCTGAACCAGTACCTGGAGCCGTCCCACCCCGCCCGCTTCGGCGCCGGCAGCCATGTCCGCTGTGCCGTGGTCTGCCCGGAGCGCTGGAGGTAGACACTGTGGTGACTGGTCCAGCGCCACTGTCCGTCGGACTTGAACCAGTACCTGGAGCCGTCCCACCCCGCGTGGCGCGGGGCCGCAAGGGCCTGGGCCGGGGGAGCGGTGAGCGCGCTCAGGCCCACGACGCCGGTGGCGATGGCGAGCACCGCACCGGCCGCCTGTATCCCGCGGATGGTGCGGCGCCCGCGGGATGGCTGCTCCGCCTCGGCGGTCATGGCACCGTCGGGGAGCCGTCCGGTGCGGCAGTCGCGGTACTCGCATCCCTTCGCAGGTCCCGCTTCGACGAACTCTGTTGTTCCGGCCACTGGATTCCCCATTCCTTGAGGTTCGCGCTCGGGGTGAGCAGCGAAAGCACGAGCAGGCGCAGGAACAGGGAGTCCTGGCCCGCGGACGGGTGTGTGTCGGTGTCTTCGTCGGCCCTGATCCGGTCGAGGGCCGTGCGGGCGACATCGACGGCGTCGCTGATGACGGTGGTGCGCAGATCGGCGTCGAGTTCGGCGCGTTGCAGCCGGCGGACGCTCTCGGCGATCTCCGTGCCGTAGTCGAGGGAGAGCTGCTGGACGGAGTAGATCTCCAGGCCCAGCGGTGCCAGCTCGGGGGCCAGGACGCGGGTCAGCTCCTCGCCGAACCACGTCCCGTCCCGCAGCGTCGGCCCGGGTGTGCCGAACCGGTCGGCGGGCAGCGTCGCGGTGACCTCGGACACGGTGGCCGCCGCCTGTGCGCGCAGGAACTCCTCGTGGTCACCGACCGCGAACGTCGCCCGAGCGGTGTCCTGGACCCGCCAGACGACCAGCAGGCTGACGAGGACCGGATGGCCGACGCGGTCCACGGCGGCGAGGGAGTCGCCCCGGAAGTGGCGCAGCCGCACGTCCACGCGGTGCCGCCTGAGCAAGGGATTCACCCACATCAGCCCCGCCCCGCGCACCGTGCCCCGGTACCGGCCCCACCGGGAGAGCACGACGGCGAAGCCCTCCTGGTTGGCCAGCAGGCCGCTCACCGCGAGCAGCAGGCCGAGGGCGAGACAGATCAGGAGCGACGGTGACGGCTCGGGGACGCTCACCCAGCGCCGGACGTATCGGCCCCTCCCCACGAGTACGGCGATGGCCGCACCGCACAGCAGCGCGCCCAGCAGGGCGATCCAGCCGGGCAGGACAAGACGGGGCCGGAACTCACGTGCCTGTGTCGTCAGCCGCGGCGGTCGCCGCCGTGCCTCACGGGCGGGTGGCTGCGGCTCGGGAATCAGGACGGGGCCGGGATCCGGCTCCGGTATGCAGTCGGCGGCGAACCCGAGGGGTCTTCCCTGCCCGGCGGGCGGTTTCTCGGACGGATCCGGCACCTTGAACGGGGTGTTCCCCCACTGCGAAAGGGAGCAGGGGAACTCATTGACGGGCAGCTCCGTATGCGTGGGACGTCCTGCACGCTCATCCTTCAACCGCGGCTTCCTCTTCGCCCATGTCGCCCGGCCGCGTTGACCGGTCTCGGGCCAACGAGACGCCACCGGACGTTTCATGACGCGCACAGACCTGGGACCTGTGTGACGTGCGCCACGGAAGACGCGGGTGGCATACCTGACCGCGTTTCGCATCGTGCAAGAAGCCCTGACCAACGTCGCGCAGCAAGCCCTGGTCCTCGCCCGCTTCGGGCTCCCCACCGCGCAGCCCGGAGCGCCGCGCACCCCCGCTCCCGGTTCACCCGTCGCCGCGCGGGAACCACCCGGATACCTGTCGACGTCGTGTTCGACGCCATTGCCCGTACCCGCATCGCCTGACACGGCTTCGACATCGTTCAAGGGAGGCAGCGATGAACGCCCCCTGGGTTTCACCGGCCCTCAGTTCCTCGGCTTGTACGCCGCAGGTTTCGCGGTCGCCGTGCTGCTCGGCGTGGCCGTACGGCAAGCAGCCCGCCCCTTCTACCCCGCCACGGACACCAGCGTCATACCGGACGTCTACACCATCGCCTGGGTCGTCGGCGGGGCCCACCAGGTGGTGAGCACCGCCCTCTACGCCCTCATCCGGGCCGGCCATCTGCGCACGGCCCGGGACGGCACCCTCACCTTCTGTGGCAGCGTCCCCGACGAGCCGGTGCAGCGGGCCGTCCTGGAGGCCGCGCGGACCCGGGAGGCCACCAACACGACGCTGGTGCAGGAGGCAGCCCGGCGCCTGCCGGAGATCCGTCGGGCCGGGGACGCCGCGCGCAAGCTCGGTCTGCTGCCCAGCCGTAAACGCCGGCTGGCCGGGCGGCTGTCCGGGCTGCCGATGCTGGTGCTGGTCGGAGTCGGCATCGCCCGGATGGTGAACGGCGTCCACCTGGGCCGCCCGGTGCGCGTGCTGGTGGCCTTCCTGCTGGTCTCCCTCGTGGTGGCGGCGGTCTTCGTCTGCACACCGCCCCGGATCACCCCCGCGGGCTGGTACGCGGTACTCAACGCCGGAAGGTCGAGCTACCCGGTGCTCTGGGGGCCGGCCGGCGACGGCCCGAAGGTGTCGGCCCCGGTAGTCGCCGTCGCCACGGCAGGCTGGATCACCATCCCTGATCCGACACTCCGTTCGTCCCTTTTCAGCTCAGGGTCCTCGTCCTCGTCGTCCTCCGGGGGCGGCTGCGGCGGCGGCAGTTGCGGCGGCGGAGGGGGAGGGGGGTGCGGCGGATGACGGCGCGGCTGGGCTTCGGCATCGGCTGGCGGCCCCCGATCGACCTCACCGTGGAGCGGCTTGCGGGCGTGGACTTCGTGGAGGTCATCGCCGAGGCGGTCGACCCGCGGCGGCTGCCCGAGTCGCTGCGGGTGCTGCGGGGCCGGGGCACCCCGGTGGTCCCGCACGGCGTCTCGCTCGGCCTCGGCGGGGCGGAGCTGCCCGACCCGGCGCGGCTGGCCCACCTGGCGGCCTGCGCTCAGGCGCTGGGGGCGCCCCTGGTCAGCGAGCACGTCGCCTTCACCCGGGCGGGCGGGCTGGAGAGCGGCCATCTGCTGCCGGTGCCGCGTACCCGGGCGGCGCTGGACGTCCTGGCCGAGAATGTCCGGATCGCCCAGCAGCAGCTGCCCGTGCCGCTGGCCCTGGAGAACATCGCGCCGCTCCTGGCCTGGCCCGGGGACGAGCTGACGGAGGCGCAGTTCCTCACCGAGCTGGTCGAGCGGACCGGGGTGCTGCTGCTGGTCGACGTGGCCAACCTGCACACCGCCCGGGTCAACCTCGGCGTCGACCCGGTGGCGGTGCTGGACGCGCTGCCGCTGGAACACCTGGCGTACGTCCATGTCGCGGGCGGAGTGCTGCGCGACGGCCTGTGGCACGACACCCACACCCACCCGGTGACCGGACCGGTGCTGGACGTCCTCGCAGAACTCGCCCGCCGCACCGACCCGCCCGGGGTGCTGCTGGAGCGGGACGGCAGTTACCCGCGCGACGACGAACTCGCCGCCGAACTCGCCGCCATCCGGCGGACCGTACGGGAGGCCCGCGATGCCCGCTGAGCCCCCGGCGGCCGGGGCAGGGGCCGCGCGCGAGGAACTGGCGCGGCGCCAGGCCGAGTTGCTGGCCGCCCTGGTCGCGGGCGGCCCGGCCCCGGAGGGCTTCGACCCGGACCGGCTGCGGGTGCAGGAGAGTGCGCTGCTGGACAAGCGGCGCAGGGTGGTGGCGGCCCATCTGCCGGACGTGGCCGAGGCGTTGGGGGAGCAGATTCCCCGGCTCTTCGCCGGGTACGCCGAGGGACGGCCGCGCCCGCCGGGCGGGCCGCACGCCGACGCGGCGGCCTTCACGGCGCACCTGCGCGCTCGCGGCCTGCTGCCCCGGGGCACAGGGCCGCGCCGGTGGGCCCGCCTACTGCGCCGCCTGCGGCCGGGGCGCTGAGAGCCCGCGTCCGGCGGCGGTCTCGAATGTGCGGACTCCTGGAAGCGACCGCCGCGCTGTTCATCGCCCTGTGGGTCGGCGAGGGAGCGGATGCACAAGCAATCGCTCCTCCGCTGGCATACGCGGCCGGACCGAGCCACCAGGAAACGGAAGGCGGCAGGGGGCTTTCTGAAAGGGCGGGAGACGCGTGTGCGGGGCTTTCCGCCCTCCGCCCGCTTCAAACCTGTCTCCCGCGTGTGCCGACTCACCATCCGAATGATGGACGCAAGCCTCCGGACTCGCGGCCATCCCCTTACGCTGGCCCGTGCAGCTGGTTCGCCCCGTCCGCCAGGCGGGATGCGTCGTAAGAGGGAACCCGGTGGGAATCCGGGACTGCCCCGCAGCGGTGAGCGGGAACGACCGCCGTCATACGCACTGGATCCGACGTACCGGGTCTGGGAAGCGACGGCCAGTAGGTGTCCTCCGGACAAGGAGGGCGTGCCCGTGAGTCCGAAGACCTGCCACCTGCCCGTGTGCGGACCACTCCGCGCGCGGACATCCCGGTGACCTCGTGGGCGGGTCGGCGTACATACCGGGCGGACGACCGCGCCATGCCGCGCGAGGTCGCCTCCGCCTGGTTCCGTCACCCCTTCGCGCTCTCGTCCCGTCGCCGGGACCTCAGGGAATCATCTCGCGAAGGAGATCTCCGTGACCACCAAGTCCGCAGCCGCGGCAGCACGGGCCACCGTGTACGGCTACCCCCGCCAGGGACAGAGCCGGGAACTGAAGAAGGCCATCGAGGGCTACTGGCAGGGCCGCGTCACCGCGAACGCCCTCCAGGGCACCGCCGCCGAGCTACGCCGTACGAACTGGCGGCAGCTCGCCGAGGCAGGCATCCACGAGGTCCCGACCGGCGACTTCTCGTACTACGACCACGTCCTGGACACCACCGTCATGGTGGGTGCGATCCCCACGCGGCACCGGGCCGCCGTCGAAGCCGACAGCCTCGACGGCTACTTCGCCATGGCCCGCGGCACCCAGGATGCCGCGCCACTGGAGATGACCAAGTGGTTCGACACCAACTACCACTACCTGGTCCCCGAACTCGGCCCGGACACAGTGTTCGCCGCCGATACGACCAAGCAGGTCGCCGAGCTGAAGGAAGCCCTGGCGCTGGGCCTCACGGCCCGGCCCGTCGTGGTCGGTCCGGTCACCTACCTCCTGCTGGCCAAGCCCGCGCCCGGCGTACCCGCCGACTTCGAGCCAATCACCCTGCTGGACCGCCTGCTCCCGGTGTACGCCGAGACGCTCGCCGACCTCTGCGCGGCCGGCGCGGAATGGGTGCAACTCGACGAACCCGCCCTGGTCCAGGACCGCACACGGGCCGAACTCAACGCAGCCGCCCGGGCCTACCGGGACCTCGGCACTCTCACCGACCGGCCCAGGCTGCTGGTCGCCTCCTACTTCGACCGGCTCGGCGAGGCCCTGCCCGTCCTCGCCCAGGCGCCGGTGGAGGGTCTGGCCCTGGACTTCACCGAGGCCGGCGCCGCCAACCTCGACGACCTCGCGGCGGTCGGCGGACTGCCCGGCAAGCGGCTGGTCGCCGGCGTCGTCAACGGACGCAACATCTGGGTGAACGACCTGGAGAAGTCACTGTCCACACTCGGCACTCTGCTGGGCCTGGCGGACCGGGTCGACGTGGCCGCCTCATGCTCCCTGCTGCACGTCCCTCTCGACGCCGCCGTCGAACGCGGCATCGAACCGCAGATCCTGCGCTGGCTCGCCTTCGCGCAGCAGAAAACCGCCGAGATCGTCACCCTCGCAAAGGGCCTCGCCCAGGGCACCGACACCATCGCCGCCGAACTGGCCGCCAACCGCGCCGATCTGGCCTCCCGGGCAGGCTCACCGATCACCAACGACCCCGCCGTACGGGCCCGGGCCGCCGCGGTCACCGACACCGACACGCGCCGCTCGCAGCCGTACACCGCACGCGCCGGCGCCCAGCGTGCCCGCCTCGGGCTGCCGCTGCTGCCGACCACGACCATCGGTTCCTTCCCGCAGACCGCCGAACTGCGCACCGCCCGCGCCGACCTGCGCGCCGGACGGATCAGCACGTCCGGCTACGAGGAGCGCATCAAGGCGGAGATCGGCGAGGTGATCGCCTTCCAGGAGAAGGCGGGCCTCGACGTCCTGGTGCACGGCGAGTCCGAACGCAACGACATGGTCCAGTACTTCGCCGAGCAGCTCACCGGCTACCTCGCCACGCAGCACGGCTGGGTCCAGTCCTACGGCACCCGCTACGTCCGCCCGCCGATCCTCGCCGGTGACATCTCGCGGCCCGAGCCGATGACGGTGCGCTGGACGACGTACGCCCAATCCCTGACCTCACGGCCGGTCAAGGGCATGCTCACCGGGCCGGTCACCATGCTCGCCTGGTCCTTCGTCCGCGACGACCAGCCCCTCGCCGACACCGCACGGCAGGTTGCCCTCGCCCTGCGCGACGAAGTGAACGACCTGGAGGCATCGGGCACTTCGGTGATCCAGGTGGACGAGCCGGCGCTGCGTGAGACGCTGCCCTTGCGGGCCGCCGACCGCGCCGCGTATCTGGCGTGGGCAACGGAGGCGTTCCGGCTCACCACGAGCGCCGTACGGCCCGGCACCCAGATCCACACCCACATGTGCTACGCCGAGTTCGGCGACATCGTCCAGGCCATCGACGACCTCGACGCCGACGTCATCAGCCTGGAAGCCGCCCGCTCCCACATGCAGGTCGCCCGCGAACTCGCCGCCCACGGCTACCCGCGCGAGGCCGGACCAGGCGTCTACGACATCCACTCTCCCCGCGTGCCGAGCGCAGTCGAGGCAGCCACCCTGCTGCGGAAGGGACTTGAGGCGATCCCCGCCGAGCGGCTGTGGGTCAACCCCGACTGCGGGCTGAAGACCCGTGGCTGGCCCGAGACCCGCGCCTCGCTGGAGAACCTTGTGACTGCGGCTCGCGCCCTTCGAGGGGAACTCTCCGCGGCCTCAGGCTGACATCCGTCCGCCGGGGGAGGGAGTATCGTCGCCCGCTCCCTCCCTCCGGCGCCGACCTGCCAACCCTGACACTGCCGGCTGATCCGGCCCCGCACAGGAGTCCAGGGACCGGATCAGCGCGTGCCGAGACCCGTCGCCCTCATCGTCGCCGGCAACGGCATCCCGGCGGCGGTCACGGCCACCGCAACTCGGCGCCGACCGGGACGGCCCGCGCCGACGAGCAGGCAGGACAGCGGGGAGTCCTCGTCCAAGGCTCACGTCATCCGAAGAGGCTCCGCCCTGGCCGGTTCTGGGGCGCAGTGGGCGCGGCGGTAGGCCAGTGGGGACAGGCCGAGGTGGGTGTGGAAGTGCTTGCGCAGCGCGACGGGGTTCCCGAAGCCACAGGCTGTGGCGATCCGCGCGACGGTCAGGTCGCTGGATTCCAGCATGCCGCGTGCCTGGTTCAGACGGCTTTGCAGCAGCCATTGGAGGGGGCTTGTGCCCACCTCGGCACGGAACCGTCGGGTGAACGTGCGCTCACTCATGTGGGCGTGGCGGGCCATGTCCTGCAGCGTGAGCGGCTCGGCCAGCCGGCCGAGTGCCCACTGGCGGGTGGCCGAGGTGGAACGGTCGGCATCCTTCGGCACCGGATACTCGATGAACTGTGCCTGTCCGCCTTCGCGCCATGGAGCCACCACGCATCGTCGCGCTGCGGAGGTGGCCACGGCCGCGCCGTGGTCCCTGCGGACCAGATGGATGAACAGGTCGATGCCGGCAGCCCCGCCGGCAGCTGTCAGGACGCGTCCGTTGTCGACGAACAGCACGTCCGGATCCACCTCCACGTCGGGGAACAGCCGGGTGAACTGGTCGCACAGCGCCCAATGGGTGGTGGCCCGCAGTCCGTCCAGCAGGCCGGCCGCCGCGAGCAGGAACGCCGATGTGCACAGGCTGACGATGCGGGTTTCAGATCCGATTCGGGAGAAGGCCGCGGCCAGCCGGGCGGGCAGCTCGCCGGTGGCGAGCAGGTGTTCGTCGGGCTCCTGGGTGGCGATCACTACGGTGTCCGCACCGTCCAGGAGCGATTCGTCATCGTCGACGACGATCCGCAAGCCCTCGCTCGTACGGACCGGCCGGCCGCCGAGCGAGCAGGTCGTCACGGAATAGAGCCGTGCCCCGGTCGGATCGGTGGCCTCGTTGAGCACCCGGGCCGCGATGCCCAGGTCCATGGGCATGACCCCGTCGAGGGCGAGAACGGCGACACGATGTGGCATGGCTGGAATGGTACGACAGGTGGCTGCCCGGCCACTCACGACGTCCCTGGGAGTCGGCGAGGCTGAAGCACATGCCCGGGGCCTTTGGCCCCGGGCTGAAGAACATGCGAAGCAGATATGAGCGAGGAACGTATGAGCGAGCAGACGATGCGCGCCGTCACCGTCAAGGAGTTCGGTGGACCGGAAGTGCTGACCGCCGGCCGGGTCGCGCGCCCCGAGCCGCTGCCGACCGAGGTGCTGGTACGCGTGCACGCCGCCGGAATCAACCCCGTGGACTGGAAGACCCGTGCGGGCCACGGCATGGCCGGGCTGCAGACGCTGCCGTTGATCCTCGGCTGGGACGTTTCCGGCGTCGTCGAGGAGGTCGGCTTCGGTGTGACCACGCTCGCACCTGGCGACGAGGTCTATGCCATGCCGTGGTTCCCGCGCCCGGCCGGCGCTTACGCCGAGTTCGTCACGGCACCGTCCCGCCAGTTCGCCCGCAAGCCGGTCTCGCTCTCGCATGTCGAGGCCGCGGCTCTGCCGCTCGCGGCGCTCACCGCCTGGCAGGCCCTGGTCGACACGGCGCGCGTCACCGACGGGCAGCGGGTGCTGGTACACGCCGCGGCCGGTGGTGTCGGGCACTTGGCGGTGCAGTTCGCCAAACACCTTGGCGCCGAGGTGATTGCGACCGCCCGCGAGCCCCGGCACACCTGGCTCAGGGAACTGGGCGCGGACGAGACGATCGACTACACCCGGCAGCGGTTCGAGGAGGCCACCGGCGAGGTCGATGTCGTCATCGACCTGATCGGCGCCGCAGATGACACCGACGTGCGATCGGTGCCGGTGACCCGGCCCGGCGGCCTGATCGTCTCCGTCCCGGGCGGTGTCTCGGACGGCCTGGCCGCCGCGGCCGGACAGGCGGGTGTGCGCACCAGCCCGCTGCTGGTCGAGCCGGACGCCGCCGCTCTGACGTCCATCGCCGACCTGGTCGACTCCGGCAGGGTCCGGGTCGAGGTCGAACGCAGCTTCGCCCTGGAACAGGCCGCCGAGGCGCACCGGCTGGGGGAGACCAACCGCACCCGCGGCAAGCTCGTGCTGGAGGTGGCGCAGTGACGTCGACGACCGCACTCGTGGTCGGGGGCACCGGTGCCATGGGCAGCCGGGTCGTCCGGGCCTTGGCCGCGCGGACCGGCACCGTCGTGCGGGTGCTGACCCGCGACCCGTCGTCGGACCGGGCCCGTGCCCTCGTCGAGAACACCCCCGGTGACATTCGGCCGGTCCGCGGTGACCTGGACGACGAGCGGTCCCTGAAGGCCGTCTTCCAAGGTGTCGACCAGGTCTTCTGCAATACCGACTTCTTCGCCACCGCCAGCCCTCGACAGGAGCACGCACAGGGGCTACGGGCCCTGCGCGCGGCACAGCAGGCCGGGGTGGACCGGTTCGTCTGGTCGTCACTGGACAACGCCGCCGTCCTCACCGACGGGCGTATCCCGGTCCCGCACTACGACGCGAAGGCCGCGGTGGAGGCCCACATCGCGCTGGAGCGCTCCGAAGAGGCTATGCGGCAGGAGACCGACGGCTGGTACTCGCGGCACGTCGCCGTCCTGGTGACCGCGCCATACTTCGAAAACCTCTACAGCCTGGCCCCGCAGCCGGCCCGGCTGCCCGACGGACGTGAGGGCCTTGTGTTCGCCCTGCCACTCGGCGAGGCCGGCCGCTGGCCCTTGATCGCGCTGGAGGACATCGCCTTCTTCGCCCGCCACCAGCTCGACCACTGGGACGACTGGGGTGGCCGGACTTTGCGCATCGCCGCCGACGCCCTCACCGGTGACCAGATCGCGGCGGCGTTCGAGAAGGCGACCGGTGTGCCGAGCGTCTACCGGGCGGTGGACCTGGACGAGTTCAGCCGTTCCCTACCAGGGATCGGCCACGACCTGGCAGCGATGTTCGCGTTCTTCCAGGACCGCGACCTCCTCTCCCGCGACCGGGACCTACAGGCCCTGCGCGCCCTGCACCCACAACTCGCCACCTTCGGCGACTGGTTGACCACCACCGGCTGGGACGGCACCGCCGGGGGATGACAACGCGGCGGCCTCACCACGGCCGCCGACTGCTGTCCATATTCGGACGACTCGCATTCACCTGCTATTCAGTTCTGAAAAACTGTGTGTTCAATGTGTTGTTCGAAATTGCCGGCCTTTGAATCCCGCTCTCTCTTCGAATGGTGGCTTGAATTACCCCAGTGTGATCTATGCCACTCTTGATTTATTGCTTATCCGCCCCGTTATGATCGCCTCCATCATTGTGATGCTTGTGTGATACATGGGGTGGGGCTGTGAGATCGCACTGGGAGGGGCCGTTTTCGCCTGCGCGGAGACGGCGTGCACGTCACACACTCGCGAGACTTACGGTGTTGGCATTGCTCGCGGCCGGGCCGGCCGTGACGGCCGCTCCGGCCGCGCAGGCCGGTACCCCGGCGGCGCGGACGCCGTCCGAGCAGGCTGCGGCGTCGGATGAGCCGGTCGAAGTGACGGCGGAACGCACCGAGTACACGCAGACGTTCGCCAACCCGGACGGTACCTACACCCTGAAGCAGGCGACGTCCCCGCAGCGGGCCAGGGACGCCTCGGGCGGCTGGCATGACATCGACACGACGCTGGTGCGCCGGGCCGACGGTACGGTCGGCCCGCGCTACGCGGCGGTGGACGCGTCGTTCTCGGGCGGCGGCAGGGGAGACATGGTCCGTCTGGCGAAGGACGGCCGGGCGTTGTCCGTCGGCTGGCCGGGTCAGTTGCCGGAGCCCTCGCTGAACGGTGCCACCGCCACTTATGCGGAGGTGCTGCCCGGCGTCGATCTGCAGTTGACGGCGATGCCCGACGGATACCGCGAGGTTCTGCTGGTCAAGTCGGCGCAGGCGGCCCAGAACGAGGCACTGGAGCAGCTGCGGTTCACCGTTGCCGGCCAGGGGGTGTCGGTGGTCTCCGGCGCGGCCGGCGGGCTGAGGGCGCTGGACGCGGACGGCAACGCGGTGTTCACCGGGCCGGCGGGGCAGATGTGGGACTCGGCCGGCACCCCGGCGGAAGGAACCCAGCCCCAGGCGGTGCGCGCGGCCGGCTCCGGTCCCGCCGCTCCGCAGGCGCCGGCGGACGACAGCCAGAACGCCGGAGCGGCGGCTGCCGACGCAGAGACGATGGTCGGGCCCGGGGACGGCTCTGCCACCGCCACGCTGCCGGTGCGGGTCGACGAGGGCAGCATCGCCGTCGCTCCCGACCTGGATCTGCTGCGGGGTGCCGACACGGTGTACCCGGTCTACATCGACCCGTCGGTGGGCCTGTCGCGTGCGGAGCGCACGGTGCTGTCCTCGGACGGGGACAAGTTCTACCAGTTCTCCGGAGAATACGGTGTGGGCCTCTGCTCGAACGCGGACGGCTACTACTGCGGCGACAACTACGCGAACCGCATGTACTTCGAGTTCAGTCCCAGCGCCCTGGCCGGCAAGCACGTTCTGCACGCGACGTTCCGTGCGCATGAGACGTGGTCGTTCAACTGCAGCCCCTACACGGTGACTCTGGAGCGCACCGGGAACATCTCGGAAGGGACGCGGTGGCCCGGCCCGGCCATCGGCGCGCTCATGGACTCGCGGAAGGTGTCGGCCGGCCGCGGGGACAGGTGCAACCCGGCGCAGCCCGATTCCTGGATCGAGTTCAACGGCAGCCTGACAAAGAACGTGCAGGACTTCGCCGACGGCAAGTTCTCCCGGCTCACACTGATGCTGCGGGCGCTGGACGAGGACGAGCCGCGGGCCTGGAAGCGGTTCGACGACAACGCCGAGATCACCGTCGACTACGTACCCAACCCCGGTGTCCCGATCAACGTGGGTGTCATCCCGGGAGTGGCGGGGGCGAACGCGCACGGGTACTGCTATCCGGACGACAGTCCGCTGGCGGTGACGGTGGACCAGCCCACCGTGCGGGCGAGGGTGGAGACGCAGGTCCAGCCGGGTGCCAACGACAGCAAGGGCCAGTTGAAGATCAACTACCGCATCGCCCGCCAGTTGGACACGGGCGGGTGGGAGGAGATCTGGGCCGATGACAGTCCCGACAGCGGCTACGTCCCGGACGGCACGCTGCTGGACAAGCAGACGACGAAGCGCACGGACGGCACCACCTACCGCTACCGGGCCCGCACCCAGTCCCACTGGTCCTACAACGGCACCAGCGGCGAGTTGTACTCGACGTTCTCGCCGTGGTGTTACTTCGTCATCGACTCCACCGCGCCCAAGGCCCCCCGAATCCACCCGGAGGATCCCGTGAAGGGTTCCCCGTATGTGGAGTGCACGACCAACTCCTGCCCGGCCAAGGGCGGGCCGGGAGTTCCCGGTTCCTTCGTGTTCGAACCCAACAGCGCCGACCCGGACATCAAAAGGTACCGGTGGGTGCTGGCCGGACCGACAGGAAACGTCGGAAAGCCGCGGACGATCGAGGCCCAAGCCGACCACACCGCCGAGGCCCCCGATGTCACTCCGGCGTTGGGTGGCACCCATCACCTGACGGTGTGGGCGATCGACGTGAGATCGCGCACGGGGGAGCCGGAGACCTTCGACTTCCAGGTCAGCCTTCCGCCGGGGCCGGTGGGGCGCTGGCACTTCGACGACGGAGCACCCGGCTCCGATGTGACCACGGCCAAGAACAGCGTGGGCGATG
Source organism: Streptomyces sp. NPDC102462 (assembly GCF_044765425.1). Taxonomy (NCBI): domain Bacteria; kingdom Bacillati; phylum Actinomycetota; class Actinomycetes; order Kitasatosporales; family Streptomycetaceae; genus Streptomyces; species Streptomyces sp. NPDC102462. Next base: position 46,774 of record NZ_JBIWKB010000063.1, read on the forward strand.
ACCCGCAGCACGACCTGAAAATGACAGGCGGTGCAGGATTCTCCAGCATGGCGCGCCGCGGGGACGAGGACACCTCGCTGTGGCTGGACAGCAGCGATCCCGCCCGGCAGCAGGCGTACGCGGAATCCGCCGAGCCGGTGGTGAACACCGCGCACTCGTTCACCGTGTCCGCCTGGGTCAACCTCACGGACGCCTCCACCAGCCGGATGATCCTGGCCGAACCCGGTGCCGAGGCACAGGCGTTCGCCCTGTACTACTCGTCCTCCACCCGCTCCTACGTCTTCCACTACACCGCCACCGACTCCGCCACTCCGGTCTTCGTCAAGTCCGTCGCCACAGCCACCGACCCCCCGCTGCGGGTATGGACCCATGTCGCCGGTGTCTACACCGCCGCCACCGATGCCAACGGCAACCGCATGCCGCAGAACGACACCATCCAGCTGTACGTCAACGGCTGCGCCCAGGGCGCCCCGGTCAACCTGCGCGATGCCGCACCGTCCTACGTGCCCTGGGAAGCGGGGAAGGGCCTGCAGGTAGGACGGTCCATCGTGCGTAACGCGGCCGGGCAGTACTTCCGGGGCCGCATCGACGAAGTCGCCGCCTGGCAGAGCGCCCTGTCAGCCGACGAGATCGCTCAGGAGGCTCAAGCCCGCGAAGACGGAGCGCCTGACGTCGAGTTGGTGGCCGACTGGAACGCCGAGAACTCGACGGGATCTTCGGTCAGCGAGTTCTCGCCGTACCCGCTCGGCTCCATGACCTTGTCCTCCGGCGCCACCCTCGACGAGGAGAGCAGCGCCCTGGTCCTGGACGGCAAGGGCGGGTACGCCTCGACGACCGGACCGGTGGTCGACGACACGGGCTCGTTCACCGTTGCCGCCCAGGCCAGGATCAATCCGGATGTCCTGAACACCAAGCCCGACGGCTACCAGGCTCAGATCGCCGGGCAGGCCGGGACCGGCGGAGCCTCCTGGGCCCTGACGGTGAAGAAGCTGGCGCAGGACACCTATGTGTGGCAGTTCCTGCGTACCACGCCCTCCGGTACCACCGTGGCCACGGCCGACGTGACGAACCTGTCCGAACTGGCCGACGCCTCCGCCACGGTAACCCTGACCGGCGTATACGACGCCCAGGAGCAGGGCGGCCGCCTGCACCTGTACGTAGGCGCGACGCCGGTGGCCGACGGCGAGAACAACGTCTTCACCGGGCCCCTGCAGGGTACCGGGGCCCTGTCCATGGGCGGCACCACCAGCAGCAGCCACTTCGCGGGACAGGTCACTCGGCTCCGGATCTGGACGGGCGCCATGAACCGCGAGGCAGTCCAGTCCCGCGTCATCTCCTCCGACTGACCGGTCGCCTGGGGGCGAAGGGGTCACCACCCTTCGCTCCCGGGCCCGCCCGAACGGCAGCCGGCCCGGCTGCGACCTCGACCAGCCTGCACCGGCACCACACCCCACGTCACGCCCCGCCTCAAGCGGGGCTCTGGATGGAGCTTGGACATGAGACCCATGCCGCTGTTCCGCCGCTCTGCCCCCGCCACGGGGTCATCCCGCTGGCGCGGCCGCATAGCCGTCACCGCCGCCTTCACGCTTCTGCCCGGCCTGCTCAGCCCCTTGACGGCCCTCGCGCGGGAGGCAGAGCCGCTGGGCCGGCCGGATGATCCGAAGCAGGTCTCGGTGCGGACGGTGCCGCTCAAGCCGAAGCAGACGGCGACCTCGCGCCTGATCGCCCGGCAGGAAGCGGCGAACAAGAAGGCCGCGGCCCGGGCACTGCGCGACCAGGACACGACCGTGACCTGGCCCGCGCCCGGGAGCGCCACGCTCACCGCACCCGCCACCGGTACGGCCAAGGCCACGGCCGGGTCCCTGCCGCTGACACTGTTCACGCCCACGACCGCGGCGGGGCGGACGAAGAAGGCGGCGCAGGCGGTCACGGTGCGGGTGCTCAGCCGCACACAGACACGAGCCCTCGGCATCAAGGGGCTGGCTCTGGCCGTCACGGGTCCGCGCAGCGGCGGCACCGCGGACCTCGGCATCGACTACTCCGCCATCGCCCGTGCCTACGGCGGAGACTGGGCCGGACGCCTCCAGGCCGTGCGGCTGCCCGGCTGCGCCCTCACGGACCCCGGCAAGGCGACGTGCCTCACGACGGAGCCGGTGAACTCCGCCAACGACCGCGGTGCACACACGCTGCGCACCCAACTCTCCTTCAGCGCCGCCCCGTCCGCGAAAGCGGCAACGGTCGGCGGGCAGACCATGGTGCTGGCACTCGCGGCCGGGACGAAGTCCGGCGGCGGCGACTACAAGGCCACCCCGCTGTCCGCATCCTCCACTTGGGAAGCCGGCGGCTCCTCGGGCACCTTCACCTGGAACTACCCGCTCAAGACACCCCCGGCCGCGGCCGGCCCGAGCCCTGACCTGTCCATCTCCTACGACTCCGGCAGCGTGGACGGACGCACCGCCAACACCAACAACCAGGGCAGCCTGATCGGCGAGGGCTTCGACCTGACCTCGTCCTACGTGGAGCGAAAGTACGGCTCGTGCGACGACGACGGCCAGAGCGGCAAGTACGACCTGTGCTGGAAGTACGACAACGCCTCTCTCGTCCTGAACGGCAAGGCCACCGAACTGGTCAAGGACGACACCACCGGAACCTGGCGGCTGAAGAACGACGACGCGTCGACCGTCACGCACTCCACCGGCGCCGACAACGGTGACGACGGCGACAGCGGCAACGACGGCAAGGGCGAGTACTGGACCGTCGTCACCGGGAACGGCACGAAGTACGTCTTCGGCCTGAACAAACTCGACGGCGCCGACACCGAGCGCACCAACTCGGTATGGACAGCGGCGGTGTTCGGCGACGACTCCGGCGAACCCGGCTACGGCCGCGGCACCTCGTTCTCCGGCCGCTCCGTGGTACAGGCATGGCGGTGGAATCTCGACTACGTCGAGGACACCCACGGCAACGCCATGTCGTACTGGTACACCAAGGAGTCCAACTACTACGCCAAGAACGGCGCGAGCACCGGGACTTCCTACTACACCCGCGGCGGCTACCTCACCAAGATCCTGTACGGGCAGCGGGCCGGCGCCCTGTTCACCGCCACCCCCACCGCCTCCAACCAGGTCACCTTCACCTATGCCGAGCGATGCATCCGTACCGACAACGGCTGCGACGACCTGACCGAATCCACCAGCCCGCACTGGCCCGACGTACCCTTCGACGCCATCTGCAAGAACGGCGACCCGTGCACCGGCAACGTCGGCCCCACCTTCTTCACCCGCAAACGCCTCACCGGCGTCACCACCCACGCCTGGAACGCCGCGCGCAGCTCGAGCGCCGACTTCGAACCCGTGGACTCCTGGAAGCTGACCCAGGTGTATGTCGACCCGGGGGAGAGCGGTGACTCGGCCGACCAGTCCCTGTGGCTGCAGTCCATCCGGCACACGGGCGAGCACGGCACACCCCTGTCGCTGGACCCCGTCTCCTTCACCTACGAGTTCCTGACCAACCGGGTGGACGGCGCCGCCGACGACATCCTTCCCCTGGCCAAGCCGCGCCTGACCGGCATCACCACCGAGACGGGCGGCAGGACCGCGGTCACCTACGCCGCGGCGGACTGCGTCGCCGGGCAGACCATGCCCCGGCCCGACCAGAACACCCGCACCTGCTATCCGGTGTACTGGCGGCCGAACGGCGGTGACATCGACCCCGTCCTGGACTGGTTCCAGAAGTACCCCGTCACCGCCGTCAACGCCACCGACGAGACGGGGGCGTCCGGCACCATCACCGACACCTACCAGTACTCCGGCGGCGGAGCCTGGCACTACAACGACGACCCGATGACCCCGGAGAAGGAACGCACCTGGTCGATCTGGCGCGGCTTCGAGAAGGTCACCCACCTCACCGGCCCCAGCGGCGGCACCCGGAGCAAGACCGTCACCGTCTACCTGCGCGGCATGAACGGCGACCGTCTCCTGAAGGCCGACGGCAAGACCCTGGACCCGGACGCCCGCCGCAGCGCCCAGAGCACCGGCATCAAGGCCCCGGCCCTCACCGACGCCGACCAGTACGCCGGCTTCACCCGGGAAACCGTCACCTACAACGGCGCCGACGAGGTCACCGGCACCGTCAACGACCCCTGGTCCCGCAGGACCGCGACCCAGCACAAGTCCTACGCCGACACCGAGGCGTACTACGTCCGCACCGCCGCCACCCACACCCGCACCCGTATCACCAGCAGCAGCCAGCCGACCGACCGTATCCGCTCCACCGCCACCACCTACGACGACTACGGCATGCCGCAGACCGTCGAGGACAAGGGCGACGACGCGGTCACCGGAGACGAGACCTGCACCCGCACCTGGTACGCCCGCAACCTCTCAGCCGGCCTGACCTCCCTGGTCTCCCGCACCCGCACCACCGCCAAGCCCTGCGCCACCGCCGACAGCGCACTCGACTTCCCGGCCTCCTCCGCCACCCCCGGCGACATCGTCTCCGACACCGCCACCACCTACGACGCCGCCACAGCGTGGACCGCGGACCAGACCCCCACCAAGGGAGATCCCCGGTGGGCCGGACGCGCCGGCGGCTACGACAGCAGCGGCAAGCCGACCTGGCAGAAGGTCAGCACGACCACGTTCGACACCCTCGGTCGGCCACGGATCGTCACCGACACCAACGACGACCAGATCAGCAAGACCACCTACACGCCCCCGGACACCGGCCCGCTCACGGCCACCGCGGTCGCCGACGGCAAGGACTACACGACCAACACCCTCATCGACTTCGCCACCGGCGCGCCCACCAAGATCACCGACCCGAACAACAAGGTCACCGAGTCGGCGTACGACAGCCTCGGACGCGTCACCGACGTCTGGCTGCCCAACCGGCTGCGCATCGGCGGGGCCACACCGAACTACAAGTACGAGTACCACCTGTCCAAGGACACCGCGTCCTGGGTCTCCACCAGCACCCTCACTCCGACCGCCTCGGGCTACAACACCACCTACACCATCTACGACTCGCTGCTGCGCGCCCGGGAGACCCAGTCCCCGTCACCGTCGGGCGGGCGGATCGTGGCCCTGACCCAGTACGACACCCGCGGCCTGGCCGTCTCCACCCTGAGCGACATCTGGGACGCGAAGAACGCGCCGTCCGGCACCCCGGCCACCGTCGAGGGCGGCCAGGCCCCGATGCAGATCGACACCACCTACGACGGCGCCGCCCGGGCCATCACCGGCGAGACCAAGGTGCAGGGCGTCCACCGCTGGACCACCACGACCACCTACCAGGGTGACCGGGTCATCCAGACGGCCCCCGCCGGCGGACAGGCCACCTCCACGCTGACCAACGCGCTGGGCCAGACGACCGAAACCCGCCAGTACGCCGCCTCCCAGGCCACCGGCTCCTACAACCACACCCGCTACACCTACACCCCCGGCGGGCAGCAGAAGACCATCACCGCACACGACAACAGTGTCTGGTCCTACACCTACGACCTGTTCGGCCGCCAGACCAGCACCACCGACCCCGACAAGGGCACGACCGACACCCACTACACCACGCTGGACCAGGTCGAATGGACCCAGGACGCCGAGAACAACAAGCTCCTCTACAAGTACGACATCCTCGGCCGTAGGACCGACCTGTGGCAGTCCGACACCACGGACGCCAACAAACTCGCGCACTGGGACTACGACCAGGTCGCCAAGGGCCAGCACGACACCGCCACCCGCTACGTCGGCGGAACCACGGGTCAGGCCTACATCCAGAAGGTCACCAGTTTCGACAGCCTTTACAACGCCAGGGACAGCCAGCTGACCCTGCCGGCCACTGACGAGTTCGTGAAGGCGGGCGTCCCGCAGACACTGAAGTTCAGCGCCTACTACAACGCGGCGAATCTGCCGTCTGGCATCGATGAACCGGCTGTGGCCGGCCTGCCCCTCGAAGGCATCACCCCCACCTACGACAACCTCGGCAACCCCAAAACCCTGGGTGGCACCACCGGCTACGTCCTCGGCGCGGCCTACTCCGAACTC
>NZ_JBIWKB010000064.1:0-52481 GCF_044765425.1 Streptomyces sp. NPDC102462
CAGGCCGCCCCCATGCGCGTACCGCATGACGACGTCATACCGCAACGATCAAGAAGCGTCACGGGCCACCGGACTCCACGAGTTCAACCTGAGTAGCTCTTCGACCTGGACAGCCCAAACGCTTGGGCTGCCTCTTCGACGCTCGCGGTTCCGCTCCAGGTGGCTCGTATATGTGCGGGGCTGAACTGCCCGTGCTGCGTTGCGCTGTTCTGGCTGGGCATCCCTGTCGGCAGTGCCTTTCGATTCTTTGTTGCTTCCGGCAGTAGTAAGTGTGTGTGGATGGTGGCCAGGGGTGGTTACCAATGCCTGATCTCACATCTTCTTCACGGCGCCGAAGCCCCTGACGGAAACAATCCTGTACCCGCCCGGTGTTCTCGATCTTCGAGCCGAGGAGGGGAAGGTGTCGGGTCTGAAGCTGTTTCACACGACGAATGGGGCTGTGAGCGAGGTCGCGCCGCGTCTTGCTGAGGTCGAGGCCGACGTGCAGGGCCTCATCGAAGCGCACATGGAGACGCTGTTGGGCGTCCGGTTGCTGGCGAGCGAGTACGGCACCGGGCCGGTCCACGGGGGCCGGATCGACTCGCTCGGGCTGGACGAGAACGGCTCGCCGGTCATCGTCGAGTACAAGCGCGGCGTTGACGCCGGCGTGATCAACCAGGGCCTTTTCTACCTGGCGTGGTTGATGGACCATCGCGCCGAGTTCGAGCGCCTGGTCCACGACTGCCTCGGGGTGACAGCCGCGTCCCAGGTCCTGTGGAGCGGCCCGCGTCTGATCTGTATCGCCGGCGACTTCACCCGTTACGACGTTCACGCCGTGCGCGAGCACCGGCGCTCGATCGACCTGGTCCGCTACCGACTCTTCGGCAGCGACCTGCTCGGGCTTGAGACAGTGGTATCCGTCAGCGGCGGTATGCAGGTCGTCCGCCGAATGCGCCGCCAGGCGGATGCTCGGGCGGTAGCCGACGTCCAGGGCGCGTCGATGATGGAGCTGGCGAGCGCGGTCGACGAGGCGCTGTTCGGGCTCGGGGACTGTGTGAACCGCGTTGAGCGCAAGCAGTACTGGGCGTATCAGCGTCTGCGGAACTTCGCCTGTGTCTGTCCGCCTCAGCGGAGCAAGCTCCTCGTCTACCTGAAGGTCGACCCGAGGGACACCGACCTCGTTCCGGGTTTCACCCGGGATGTGTCCGGTCTTGGTCACCACGGGACGGGTGATCTGGAGGTGCAGCTCCGTACGCCGAGGGACGTGGAGCGGGCGCAGGATTTGTTCCGGGCGAGCTACGCGGCAGCGTGATCGCTGGACGGTCCCTCGGTCGTGCGCGCTTCGTGGCTGCTCTGTGGTCGTCTGGAGGCGCCTTTCGACGTAGGGACAGGGCGTGGCGGCGGACTATCAATGGTGCGCGGGATCGCCGGTTTGGCCAACCGGCGATCCCGCGCTATGTTCGCCCGCTTTGCGGTGCTGGGTTATCAGCCTGTCTGGCCCCAGCATCAGCCTCGAGCAGCGGCGGCTCGCAGCGCCTCCGCCCAGTCACACGACCTGGATTAGCGGCGAGTGAATAAGTGCGCCCTCGCTCATCACCATCGGCCGACTCAGGAGGCGATCCACCGCCCCTCCTCTGCATCACTCCCGACAACGCATCTTCGGCTACTCGTCGGTGGCTTCGTCTCCCTGTTCCTCGGGCGGTGCCGACCGCCGGTACTGGGGGTGGTCGAGGTCGAGCTGTTTGGCTGCGTGCAAGGGGACGGGGTAGCGGGAGCGGTCGGACCAGGCGATGGTCTGGTGACACAAGCGTGCGGTCGCCCGTGCGAGCATCGTCCGGTCGACCCCGTCGGCCACACCGACTGGGTAGATCTCGGTCGCTGTGACGGCCCACCACGGCGCCTTGAGCTCATTCGTCTCCCGCTCCCCCTCCTCCCCGCCCTTGCCCGGGTCGGCATCCCAGCGAGTGATCGCCTTGCCCAGGTCTCCGCCCTTGGCTTGGTAGTTGCGCGGAATGTTGAACAGGATCCAGAAGGGATTCCCGAAGTCCACGTCGGCGCGGTGTAGTTTGGCCGATGCGAACAGGATGGACTCTTTCTCGGTGTCCGGATCGCTCTCGCGAGGGACGGGAACGTACTGGGGCACCTCGTCTGCGGCGACGTTCATCCGGATGACCGCACTCGGCTTCTTGCGAGGTGCGTTCTTGCCTTTGCCGTACCCCGGCAGCCAGGTGCGCGGATCGGTGATGTCCTCTTCCTGGTAGCTCTGATTCTCGTTGTGCAAACCCGTCCACATCCGTCGGCAGGCGTGCCCGTCGATCATGACGACATAGCCCATGCCGGGTTCCAGCTCGTCGCTTACGAGGCTGGAGAGGGCATCTTCGACGTGTGTCGCTGCTTCCGCCCAGCGTTCCTTGTCCGTCTCGCCCTTGCCGTCGACGTGGAGTGCATAGTCGCTGGCGTGGAAGGCGGCGATTGCCTCCCGGTAGGGCACCCAGGCCCCGATTTGGGGTGTCCACGCTCGCATCGTCCAGGCGTCGCTCTCCTCCTCCGGCGGGAACAGGGCTGTGGCAACGATGATGCGTTTGGTGTGTTTGCCGTCGGCGGTCTTGGTCTGCCGGCGGGCGTGGATCCCGCAGTAGACGAGTTTCCCCGCCTCGTGGCCCTTCCTGTCCTTCGCGATGGCCCGCGCGAGGCGCTGGTCGATGATCCCGAGTGAGCGGTACAGGTCGAGGAGCGCCATGTAAGCGGCGTGGTCTTTCCCCGGCTTCGGAGGGCTGATTTCTGTTGCGGGGTTTCCGAAGGATCCCGGTTTCATTCCCGTGGTGAACTGGCAGACGAAGTCCTTCTTGGCCAGGAAGCGGCGGACTTGGAATTTCCCGTCATAGCGCTCCTTGCGCAGCAGGAATGCGTTCCGCTTTTCTCCATCCTTCTTCTTGAGCGCCGGGATCTCGGTTTCGCACCAGGCGCCGACCATTGCCTGCGACTCGCTGTTGGCGAAGTCCTCTTCGAGGGACTTGAACTCCACGGTCCGGTTGATGTCGTCGCCGTGTGACAGGAAACGCTCGGCCTGGCGGAACACCACGCTGATGCCGGGAGCGAGGAAGACCTCCTCACCTGGCTCCGGATCGCCGATGGGCGGGCCGTCCGGGAAGGCCAGGGACAGCGCGTTGATCATGCGTAGGCGGGTGTTCCAGCGGTACCACAGGCATACGATCCGCAGGTGCTCGAAACCCTGAGCCTTCACGGAAGCGGTGATCTCTTCGGGCGGGGGAAAGCCGATGCTGTGGAGGAGTTCGCCGGCCTCGATGCGGCTTGCACGCTCCTGTGGGGCCATCTTCTGCTTGTCCGTGGGGCGTGGTTCGAAGGTCATCGGTTCCACCGTGAAGTCGACCCAGGTGGCCTTCTCGCCCAGCACCTTGGAGACGTGTTCAGCCAGGAGCCGCAGGTGGAGGCTGCCAGGTCCGGTGCCGACAGCGAAGTTGTCGTTCTGCGGCATGAGCGGGCGGATGACGCCGGCGTCAGGGGTGATGAACGAGGGGAATTCCCCCTTCTCGGCGGCCTTTTCCAGCAGGTCCCGCTCTTCGGTGACGCGCGTCTGCAGTGCTTGCAGGACGCTGATGTCCATCTCGTCGCGTGCGAGCAGTTCCAGGGCGCGCTGGTTGACCGCTCGGACGCTGCCGTTGCGTACCAGCTCGGTATGCAGGATGGGAAGGCCGTCGCTGCCCTGGTAGATGTGCGTGGACTTGGCGTAGACCATGTTGCTGTGGACGCGGGTGACGTGGGCGTCCAGGAAGATGACGGGGTGGACGACGTTGGGCTCGGTCTTCATGACCACTGAGAGCCGGGACATCGCGTACTGGGCCTTGGTGGCCTCGTTGACCTCGGTTGCGTCGTCACGGAGGTTGTACTTGCGTCCGAAGGGGTGATCCCAGGCGATGAGGCCGCCCCGGCTGTCGGGGAGGTAGGTGACTTCCCGTTTGTTCGGGTTGGCCTTCCAGCCGATTGTGCGGTTCTTGTAGACCTGTTCGCCGTCGGCGTCGAGCTTGGGGGAGCCGTCCTTCTCCTTCGCGGCGACCTGCTCAGTGATCGGGACGAGGTCGTAGATGGTGAACTTCTCCTTGGCGAGCTTCTTGGAGATCACCCAGGGCACGGCCACGTACATCCAGTCGGGACACCTCGGCTGCCTGCCCGACACCGGCTTGAGGAAGCGCGTCATCTCGAACTCCTGCTCGGGCGTGTTCGCGATGGCTTCGGCCACCGGCGGTACATCGAGGAGGACGGCCTGGTCGGTGTTCAGCCCCTTGCTGTAGCCGACGATGCACCGGAAGACGTGGCGCAGGGTCTCGTTGTCGATCTTCTCCAGTGAGACCAGGAAGTTGAGGTACCGGTCGAGGTGGACGTACCCGCCGGTCTTGAACTTCAGGTAGGTCAGGGCGGTTGAGTACGGCAGGTTCCTCTTCTCGTCCGGATGCTGCTGGCTTTTCTGCTCGTCGTCTCCGTTGCTTTTCAGCTTCTCCCATTCATCCCGCACGCTGCGCGGGAAGATCCGTACGTACACCTTCTGGCCCTGGACGAGTTCGGGGGTGCAGCGCAGGGTGAGGGTGCTCGGGAGAGTCGCGGTGGTGTCGCTCAATGCTGTGATCTCTTTCGGGAAGAAGCGCTGGGCTATGCGGAGAGGGCGAGGTCGACGCCTGCGTAGGTCAGGAAGGCGTTGACCGCTTCGCCGTACAGTTCGGCCATCTGCCGGCGTTCTTCCGGCAGCCACCGTGAGGCCATGCGTTCGATGATGCTGGCCAGGTCAGAGCTCCATGTCTCGTCGTGGAAGGCGTAGTCCACGAAGTGCAGTTCCATGTTGGTACCGCCGCGTCGTGCTCGGCCGGCGAGCTGGATGAGGGACACCAGCATTCCGGCGACCATCTGTTCCTGGAGGACGAGATCCATGGTCGACAGCTGCGGGGAGGAGCGCAGAATGGTGGCCATGTGGTCGCGTGCTGCGGTGCGAGCCGTCTGCAGAGCCTGGACGGGATCCGACGCACCGGATGCGGGCAACGAGTTGATGCCTGCGGCGTTGACACTGCCGTACATCCAGGTGGGATCGTCGATGATCAGCGGGGGCCTCACGCACAGGTAGATGGAGTGGATGGCTGAGCGGAGATTGACGACGATGTTGAGTCCTCTGGCGATGTTAGCCAGGGGCGCGATCAGGATGTCGCCGAATTGGGGGAATTCCTCGACCTCTTCGACGGTGATGCGGCGGACCAGTGACGGGTCGGGGAGGTGGCGGACGTTGCTGAGGCGGTCTTCTTCCCGGACGAGGACGCACACTCGGTGGGAGAGCCCTTTCGCCTTGGCGATGCCGGTGGCGATGTGGCCGCACTGTTCGTAGCTGTTGGCTGTGAGGATCACGCGGGCGCGGGTGCGGGTCGATTCCGATTTGGCCAGGCGCGTGAGTTTCCTCGACAGCTTTGTCTCGTACAGGCGTTCGCCGATTTCGCGCAGGGCTTCGGGTTTGTCGGAGGGGAACTGGCCGGCGATAGGGATGCGTTCTCCGGCCTTGCGGTGGCCGTTGCCGTAGGTGACGGCCGAGGACTCGACCAGGATGGATTCTTCCTGGGCGTCGGTCATCCACCACATCACGGGGGCGTGGACGTGTTCCTTGACCGCCTGGGGGAAGTAGGCCGTGGCGGAGAGCCCGAAGATGGGCCGCTCCACGCCGGCGGTGATCAGTGAGACGAGTCCGCCGAGTTCTGACACGTAGGTGTGCGGGTCGCCGGCCATGTGCTGCGTGGAGAGCTTGGCGTCCTTCTCCGGGTTCTTCATGCCGGTGACCCGGTAGCCGTTGATCGGCCTGCCGATTGTTCCGTGCGGAAGTACGTCGGCGATGCCGCCGGAGCGCATCGAGTCGATGATGCGGTTGGCGGTGAGCAGCCCGGAGTGACGCAGGGACTGGGCGGTGTCGCGCAGAACGGCGAGCGACACGTCTAGTTCGCTCATCAGTGTGCGGATGAGGAGGTGGTCGATGGCCCGGTTGCGTGTGCGGCCGTCGCTGATCATCGGGGCGAGGGCCTCGTGGAACCTGAGTTTGAGCGCGTCGCGCTGGTTGATGCCGCGCGGCGACACCACGGCTCCGAGGACGCTGCTGACTCGTTCCCACTCGGGGTCCAAGAGCATGGGGGTTGGAGCCGTCTCGTCGTCTTCGCCGAGGTCGGGGGTCGGTACCAGGGCGTTGAGCCGGGCGATGGCCTCGGCGGGAAGGGGCTGGCCGTCGCTGACCGGGTATTCGGGGAACAGGAGGCTGATGAGCTCGCGGTCCTTGGAGCGTGGCAGGCGCCAGCCCTCGTAGTCGTATTCGTGCCTCAGCCGCGGGACTCGGGCGTCGTCGTGGTGGTTGAGGCGGAATGCCTTGGTGCACAGGCCGGTCAGCAGGGACTCGGCCATGAGCCGGACGTGGCTGATCGGTTCGATGAGCTGGTCCTCGAAGCGCAGAGGAAGGTGCTTGGCCGCGGTGTCCAGGGCCTGCGGTTCTGCGGTCCACGGGCGCCGGGAGTGCAGGTCGACCGTGGTGGCGCAGCGGTCTACGGCGACGGCCTGGAAGGCGTCGATCTCGTCGATGATGACGAAATCGCTGGCGCGGAGCACGAACTCGCGGACGGTGACGGACCGGACCGGGCGGCCGTCGATCTGGATCCCCACCCGCATGGTGCCCTGGATGAAGTTGTGGTGATTGGTGACGATCACCGTGGCGTCAGCGGCCTGGTAAGCGGGGGCGAACTTGCCGCAGGTCGGGATCCAGGGGCAGGCCAGCATCTCTCCGCCGCCGCGCAGGCTCAGGCAGTTCTCCTTGCCGGGGCGGTAGATGCCGGCGGAGTCGAGCCAGTGCCGCTGTGCGCATCCATAAGCGAGGTGGTCGACGTCACGGTGGCCTCGCTTGCCCCATTCCCCGGGGGCGTCGGGGTCCTCCTTGACGAGGGCCGCATGCTTGAGGGCCCGCTCGTGCCGTGAAGACGGCGACATCAGCGGAGCGCACGTCGCCAGGTGCTCGGTCTTGCCCGCCTCGTGCAGGATCTCAAGGTCGCGGCTGATGTCCCAGACAGAGGCGAGCGTGGCCTTCACATCAGGGACGAGGAGGGTGATGCGGTAGTCGTTGAGCGCGGCCCACGAGCCCAGGAGACGGACCAGCACGGACTTACCGGTTCCGGTGGGCGCGTGGAAGATCTGGGTGCAGCCGGCCAGGAGCTCCAGCACGTCGACGGTGTCGGTGTCACGGGCCTTGACCCGGTCGAGCAGGCCCGCCAGCACCTTGTGCAGCCAGGGGCCAGCCTCTGTGTCCTCGTACTGGGTGTCCAGCAGCTGGGCGATGTCCTTGAGATCTTGGACGTGGACCGGGACCGTGCCGACGTTGGGCCGGGTGGTGAGGGCGGGAAGCGTGTCGTGGCCGAGAGGCTGGGTGAAAGCGGGAAAGCGGGGGATGGTCACGCGCCCGTGGACGATCTCGTTGCCCTCGGTGCGCTCACTCGTCTCGTACGTCTGGCCCGGCGCTGCGAACTCGTGGGGCTTGCGTCGGCTGCTCGGCCGCCGGTAGGGCGCGAGAAGGCTCTTGGCGTAGCCGAGATAGTCACCTCCCAGCAGGGGGTAGGCCGCGGTGGCGGTGAGAGGATCACCGGCCAGGGTGAACAGCTGGAGGGTGGTCTCCTCGTCCTCCTCGTCGGCGCTGTCCATGGCGCCCAGGAGGATCCGGGCAGCAGAGGCGAACCGCTTCTCGTCGGCGAGGTCGGGGTTGCTGAGCTTCATCACCTCGGCCACGAGCAGTCGTTCCTCACCGCCCAGCTCGTCCCATCTCTCCCATGCCTGGGGTTTGCAGCTGGCGAAGAACGCCGCGTAGCGGAAGGAGGCCAGCGGCTTGCCGTCGTCGTCCTGTTGTGGGAAGTAGTGGGCGGCCAGGGCCAGCGCGGCGCGGACGAAGGCGTCCCTGACGGTCATCTGGCTCATGCCCACACCACCCCGGCGCTCCGGCAGACCATCTTGGCGAAGTCGGTCATGGTCGCGGCTTTCATGTTGTACTTGTGGCAGGTCACGGTCAGCAGGGGGATCTGGTCAGCCCGGTGGTCGGGAACGACGAGCCATTCGGCGCCGCCCTTGTCGCCCTCGTTGCGGTGCAGGCTCTCGGCCAGGACACGACCGTGGGTGTAGTCCTTCACATCCACGGTGAAGACGTGTGTGCTCCCGTCAGGGCCCTTGACCTCGATGCGATGGTCATAGGCGTCGCTCATCGGCCAGAGCCTGACGGCCTCGTCCACATCGGCCAGTGCGGCGGCCAGCCGCTCCCGCAGAACGGTATGCAGACGCAGCTCGTGCAGGCCGGGCACGCATGTGTAGCGCCACACGCCGCGCTTGAGGGCCAGATGCCCCTCAACCGGCTTCGCCTCCGGCACGACACCGGTGGTGCCCAGCGCGAGCGCCGCCTCGTGCGGGGCCGGGGTGTCGGGGCTGTCCGGATGTAGCTGCGGCGCGTCTCCGGACGTGGGCCGGAACATGAAGCTGGCACCGGTATCGGCGTGACGGCCGTAGAGGCAGGCGACGCGGTAGTACTCGCGGCCCGCACTCATCCGCTTGCTGATCTTCATGGGCCACTTGCACACCGTGCAGGGAAACCACCAGGTGCGGTAGACGGCGTGGTAGGGGATCGGCTCGTAGAAGCCGATCGCGTTGAGGGGCAAACCGCGCTTGTTCAGCTCCGCGGCCGTGCCGGCCGGGCATTCCACCAGCGTGGTGCGGTCCTTGACGTACTGGGCGTCACCGCGGCCCTTGAGGATCTCGTACATCTGATCCTGGTCGATCTCGTCCTGAAGCTGCTCCTCGGTGAACCGCATCCGGCCGATCCGCCGAAGCCGCTTCAAAATCCGGTGCAGCTGGGAGGTCTCCCACTGCAGATCGAAGGCGTTCCCGGTGACGCAGCCCTCGGCGTCGACAACGGGAAAGTCGAGATCGCCGAAGCCGGACCGGTCCAGCCATGGCGGGAGCAGGCCGTCGATGGGGCCGCGCAGCTTTCGGCGGAACTCGCCGAACGACAGCGGCACTCCGGGGCCGTACGCGGCGAGCAAGTCCCCGTGGTACCGCATCAGCTTCTCGGCCCGGTCCCTCGGGGTCAGGTCCGGGGCGGTGATCGTCTGAGAGGCTTTGATGAAGGTGAAGTTGATCAGGCGGAACGCCTCGAAATGCGAGAACGTCAGGCCGTCGTCATCGACATGGGTCGTCACGGGAGACGACGGTAGAGCACGGGTCTGACAATGCCCCCGGAACGGCCTCGGACCGCCCTAAACGATCATTGCGGCGGAGACGTCGCGGCCGGGTACATCTGGGTGTAGACGTGCAGGTAGGAGGCAATGTGCTGCTGCCCGAGAGCGGTGGTGTGCCACCGGTATTCGAGGACGTGCGTATCGCCCGGTGCCATCCGGGGACGTAGTTCGATAAAGCCTCTGCTGGGATGCGCCTGGCGCTTCGGCCGATAGCCGACAGCCAAGTAGAACAGGGATTTACCGGTCAGCTCGCTCTCGTGGAGACCCTCCGGGCCGGCCGCGGCGACACGCAGCAGAACGCCCCACAGCCATTCAGACAGCAGATGCGCGGGAGGCGCCGACTCCGCGGGCTCTCCAAGCCCAGCGCGGGCGCAGGCACGGCCGCGGCGCGTAATCTCCACCAGGGTCCGGTCTACCTCGCCGACTCCCGGAACCTCTACGCGGTCCTTGGTCACTTTGATCAGTCCCAGCCGCTCCAGGGAGTGGAGGGTGGCCCCGGCCCCTTGATCGTGGACGCCAGCGCTCCGCAGGCGCTGCTGAAGGCGCGTGTGGCCGACTACTTCGGTGGGTGCGTCGAGAGTGAACGGCAACTTACGCCACTGCTTGGCCGGTGGAACCCTGGCCTGGTTCTGCCGGCGCATCCACATCTCAGTTTCAGTCATCTGGTCGTCGCGCAGGATTTCGCCTAGATAGACCCGCTGCCGTTCATTCAGCCCCTCCCAGCCCTCGACCGCTGACGCCGGCGGACCGTGCCGCTCCCGTTCGGGCAGGCGAGGGGGCTCATCAGCCGGCCGGGTACGCATCCAGGTGTCCATCACCATCCGGACCGGCACCTCGTACACGGCGGCAAGCTGCTGCACCAGTCGGCCCGTGTGCCCCGGCTTTCTCCAGTTCCAGCCGGACACCTGGCGGCCCCGCTCCAGGCTGCGGACTTTGTGTGCGTCCACGAACAGATCACGGCCGACGGCAGTCGCGCGAAGGCGGGTGGCGACCTCCTCCGCGGTGAGACCAGCGGCATATCGAAGGTCAACCAGCGTCTCGGACCCGCTGGGCGTACCCGTGAGGTCGGCCGTGGCGCAGCCCAGAGCATCGGCGAGCCGCCGCACGTTCCTGGCTTCAGGCACATACCTGCCCTCCTCCCAGTACACGACCACGCGGTACGTGACCCCCACGCGATCAGCGAGCTCCTGCGGAGTAAGCCCAGCCTGCTCGCGCAGCGCCCTGATCTTGGTGTGCTCAACGGCTAGCAGATGCCTCGGCATACTCGTAGGGAACCCCAGTGAAGACTTCATAGCAACCAGTTCCGCGCCGGGTGGCTATCAGCGTGGAGGTGAGTTCGAACGAGTACGGGGGCGTGCCCGAAGCCCAGCGACCGTCACGCTCATGTTCCGGGATCGAGTCGTCGGTGGAGAGGGCGTCGATTGCGCCGTCCTCCAGGAAGCGCATCGGGGCCCAGTCATGCACCTGCCGGGCGGGCGATCGAAGGCGTGACCTGTCGATCACGAGGGGGCGGGCACGCCAGACATCGTATAAGGGGCGGTCGCTGACGGATCCGCGCCATCGAACGGCCATGCCCACGGCGTCGCTGTGGCGCCGTCTCCGTCAGCCCCTCGAAGCCTCGCTGGCTGGGCGCGATTGCCGTATTTCGTGGTCCTGGGGAGGGATATTGTTGGCGGGTCGTCTGCACAGGGACGCGACGCCCAGGGCATGTCCACTCAGCGGCGTGTCCGGCGGATGCGCGCCGGGCATCCCCGTACTGGGCTGACTGATAGGAACACCACGGCCTTCGGGTCGCCACCTTTTGACGAGCGAGGAAACCCCCGACTGATGGCAGTGACCCAGCAGGAGATCGAGAGCCGGTTGTGGGACGCCGCGGATGAGCTGCGTGTGGCGATGCCCGAAGCGCAGTACTCCTCGGTCGTCTTCCCGCTGATGTTCTGGAAGTACCTGTCGGACACCTGGGAACACCAGCACCAGGAATTCCTGGCTGAAAACGAGGATCTGGACGACCTCTCAGCCGAGGAAGCGCACGAGATCGAGTACCGCGACTACCAGTCGTTCGAGATCCCGTTCATCCACCCCGGCACCGTCCAGGAGCGTCGTGCCTCCTGGTCGTCCATCCTCGCCACCGTCACCCAGCCCGGCCTCGGCCAGCGGGTCCGTGCTTCTCTACAGGCTATCGAGACGGCCAACCCCGACAAGTTCTCCCGCCTGTTCGGGTCCATGACCTGGACCTCCGAAGCCGTGCTGTCGGGGGAAGTATTGGCGGCGGTCATGCAGGCGATGGATCGCACCCCGAAGATGCACGAGGGCAACATGTCTCACGACGTGCTCGGCGGTGCGTACGAGTACCTGCTGAAGCGGTTCTCTGACGGGTCCGGCACCCGCGCCGGCCAGTTCTTCACCCCGCGCGAGGTCGTCGAGCTGATCGTCGAGGTCCTGGACCCCAAGGGCTACGAGTCCGTGTACGACCCCACCTGCGGGTCGGGAGGCATGCTCATCGCCTCCGCGAACCTCCTGAAGGCCCACGGAGGCCGCGGGTACACCCTCAGTCTGTACGGGCAGGAGGCCGTACCGGACACCGCCGGTGTGGCACGCATGAACCTGTTCATGCACAACCTCACCCAGTTCAAGGTCGAGGTCGGCGACACCCTGAAGGACCCGCGCTTTAAGAAGCCGGACGGGTCCGTGGCGCAGTTCGACGTGATCCTCGCCAACCCGCCCTACAGCCTGAAGTGGAAACCCTGGACGATGGACCCGCGCGCCATCGGCGGGGTCGCCCCGCAGTCGTCGGCGGACTGGGCGTTTGTCCAACACATGATCGCCAGCATGGACCCCAAGAAGGGCCGCGCTGGCGTCGTCCTTCCACACGGTGTCCTGTTCCGCATCGGCCAGGAAGCGGGCATCCGCCAACGCGTTCTGGACGACGACCTCCTGGAAGCCGTCATCGGGCTGCCAGCGAACCTCTTCTACAACACCACCATCCCCACGGCGATCCTGGTGTTCCGGGCACCCGGCACCAAGCCCCCGGAGCGTCAGGGCGGGGTGCTGTTCATCGATTCCTCCAAGCGGTTCACCAAGGCCAAGAACCGAAACATCCTCACCGACGCCGACATCGCAGACACGGTGACCGCCTACAACTCAAAGTTCGATGCTGACGGCAACCCGGTGGCCCCCGACAGCGATGGCGGCGTGACAGCACGCTTCGTGCCCAGCACGGAGATCGTGGCGAACGGGTACGACCTGAATATCGGCAGCTACATCAAGCAGGCCGCCGCTGAGAGCGAAGACCTCGGCACCCTCATCGACGCCTACAATCTCGCCCGCGCCGAACGTCAGAAGGCAGAGGCCCGTATGCTCGCCGTGCTCGCCGACGCCGGGATCGAGGGCTTCGATGAGTGACCCGACGAGCAATGACAATGCCGCCCGGTTGCAGGAAGGTTGGGTCCGCGCGCCTCTGGCACGGTTCCTCACGCCGAATGTGGAATCCGTGGACGTGGACCCGGAACAGACATACCCAACTGTGGGGGTGCTGAACAGAGGGCGAGGGCTGCTCTACCGCGATCCCGTCGCCGGGAGCGCAACCTCCTACAAGAAGCTCAACCGGATCGGCCCAGGAGTCCTCGTCTACAGTCGGCTTAAGGCGTTCGAGGGCGCGATCACCATCACGCCCGACGACCTGCCGGAATCGTTTGCGTCACAGGAGTTCCCCACATTCGCCTTCGCGCCCGACGCGGACCCCGACTTCTTTCGCATTCTCACCACGACGCAGCGCATGTGGGATGCCCTTCAGGGGGCCTCCAAGGGAATGGGGGGCAGGCGTGAGCGGGTGAAGCCCGCTGACTTCCTCAACATCGTCATGGATATTCCGCCACTGCCGGTGCAAAAGCGGATCGTCGAGGTCATCGGTGCGGTGGACGACCAGATCACCGCGCTTGACAGTGAGGCTGAGGCCGCGAGGCGGGTCCGGGATAGGCTGCTGGATGAGTTCACAGGTGCCGCTGTCAACGGAATGAAGCCGCTCGGGGAACTTTGCCCCGTGATCGGCTCAGGGCCCTCTTGGGCGGCCAAGGACGAGTCTTCGGTTCCGTCAGAAGAGGCGTGGACGGTCCTGAAGATCACCAACACAAGGCCCGATGGGTCCATCGACCTGCGTGAAATGGCTTATGTGGTGGGGCTACCGGCCAGGACAAAGGCCGTAGGCCCGACGAGTCTGGTCATGATCCGCACCAACGGAAACCGCGAGCGGATCGGCAACGTCTACCTCCCACCGGAGGAAGTTCACGGTGCGGCGGTGTCCGCCTTTCAGTTCATCCTGGACGCTACCGATGTCGAGACACGGGACTACCTCTACCTCGTGCTTCGCAGCCCGAGAACTCAGCATCAGATGAGCGAATCCGCTAGCGGCAGCACCGGGCTTGGGAATCTCGCAGTCCGGTGGCTGAAAACGCTTGAGATTCCTTGGCCCGCCTCTGAGGTGCGCGAGGCCCAGGTCGAATCCGTGCGGGCCATCGACGCCAAGATCGCCGCGATTCGCGCTGAGGCTAACCAACTCCGCAGCGTCCGTGGCGGGCTGCTGGCGGGGTTGTCGGACCGGACCATCGAGATTGAGTCTGCCGAGCTGGAGGTCTGAGCCGTGGCGAAGGGCATTCGGGAGCGCGAGTTCCAGAACCTGATGATCCAGTGGTCCCTCCCGATGGGCTGGGACTTTACAGCGGGCAGGTCGCTGCCGCGTGAGACGACACAGACGGTGGTCGCCAGCCAACTGCGGGACGCCATCGTCCGGTTCAACCCTGGGGTGATCGACAGGTTCGACGTGGACGCGGTGGTCGAGGAGATCGTCGCGACGGTCAATGCCGTCGACGGCGGGCTGGTGCGGGCCAACGAGCAGGTGCTGCACCTACTGCGAGGGCAGAAGGAGTTCCGGGACGTTGACGGGGTGTGGCACGCCCTGAAGGTCATCGACTTCGAGCATCCCACCGCCAACACGCTGGTCGTGTCGGACGAGGTGACCATCACCGTTCCCGGTAAAACTCCTCGCCGTTTCGACCTCGTGTACTGGGTCAACGGCCTGCCCCTGGTCGTGGTCGAGGTGAAGTCACCGACCGCGAAGTCCGGGTGGGCCGACGCCGTCCGCGAGATCAACGACGTGTACGTCACGGAGTACCCGTGGTTCTTCACCCCCAATGTCTTTGCCGTCGCCTCCGACGGGCTGAAGCTGAGGTTCGGTGCCGCTGGCGCGCCCACGAACCTCTGGCAGCCGTTCCGATCCACCGCCGATGACGAGAACCTGTCCGGGCAGGCCGACGTGCAACGCTCCGTCGAGCTGCTGCTCGCCCCGGCCACGCTCCTGGACATGCTCGCCAACTTCGTCCTCTTTGACACGTCCGGGGGTGGCGCGGACAAGAAGTATCTGCCGCGCTACCCGCAGATGGAGGCCGCCCATCTGATCCACAAGCGGGTCCTGGCCGACGGGACGAAGGGCCTGATCTGGCACCACCAGGGGTCTGGAAAGACTCTGCTGATGGTGTTCGCCGCCTCCTTGTTGTTGGCCGACACCCGCACTGATTCGCCCACGATCATCCTGCTCTCGGACCGCACTCATCTCGTTCGGCAGACCTCCGGGGTGTTCACCTCCGCGATGGGGGACGCCTACTTCCACCAGCCCGCCACCAGCGCTGAGTTGCGTTCCCTGCTGGCCGACGACGTGCGCGGCGTCATCTCCACCACCGTCCATAAGTTCGCCGATGCCGGCAAAAACCTGTCTACCCGCAGGAACATCATCGTGCTGGTCGACGAGGCCCACCGCACCCAGTCCGACAGGTCACAGTCCTTGGCCGGGCAGATGCGCGCCGCATTGCCGCACGCGAAGTTCTTCGGTATGACCGGCACCCCCGTCCGGAACCTCGCAACCGACACCTTCGCCCTCTTTGGCGAGGAGACCGACCCGGACAGGGTTTTGCACCGGTACTCGGTGTCCCGGTCTCTACTGGACGAGGCGACCGTCCCCGTCATGCTGGACCCGCACCCCGTCACCTTCGAGATGAACGACCAGGCACTGCAGGCAGAGTTCGACCAGTTCGCCGACGAATTCGACCTCGACGACCCTGACCGTGAAACTCTGTCCCGCAAGTTCGGGCGACTCACCTCGGTGTTCGCCAACCCCCACCGCATACACACGGTCTGCCAGGACATCGTGGACCACTACCTGGCCAGCACCTACCGCAACGGCCTCAAGGCCCAGGTCGTCGCCTACAACCGTGAGCTGGCCGTGGCATACACGGACAAGATCAACGAACTGCTCGCCGGCTTCGAGACGTCCCAGGTGCTCGCCGAGGTCGGCAAACACGACCGGATCACCGCTGAGGTGAACATCCACGTCTCGGACGCCAAGGACGAAGACCCCGCCATGCGGTCGTACCGGCTCTCAGAGGTCGACGAGGAGGACCAGAAGCGGCGATTCCTCTCCCCGGACGACCCGCTGTGCTTCCTGGTCGTGACAGCCAAGCTGATGACGGGGTTCGACGCCCCCAACGAGGGCGTCCTCTACCTGGACAAGCCCCTGAAGGCCCACAACCTGTTCCAGACGATCACCCGACCGAACCGCACCTGGGTATCCCCGACCGGTTTTGTGAAGACCACCGGCGTGGTCGTGGACTACATCAGCCTGGCCGAAGAGGTCCAGCGGGCCGTCGTGGACCCCACCTCGCAGGGATCCGCCGGCAAGGGCGGCGGGTTCGTCACCGACCTGACCGAGCTGGTCGCCGAGTTCCGCACCACCTTCGCCCGCGTAGAAGACCTCCTCGCAGACGTGGATGGCCTGGATCTCACGGTCCACGGCTACGAGTCCGTGCGAACCATCAATGCCTTCCTGGACACCAACCCGGATGCCGCCGAGGTGTACGCCAAGGACTACCGGCTCCTGGCGCGGCTGTACCCACTCATCAACACCGACAAGCGGGTCGCCAAGTACCAGGACGGCTTCGGGCTGTTCGGCTCCGTTTACACGACCCTGTTCAAGAAGTCCTCCGACGAGGAGCGGAAGGAACGGCTGGGCGAGCTGGGACCGATGGTCCTGGAGATCATCAATGCCCACGTCCACTCCTTCTCCGTGGCCGCCTCACAGGAGGAAGCCCTCGTCCTGGACGCTCAGGGCATCACCATCCTCAAGGAGCTGCTGGCCCTCGTCCGCCCCAAGCCTGGCAAGGACGACGGCGAGGACATGAGGCCGCCGTCTGCGGCGGAGATCCTGGACCACATCAAGGACGCCCTCGAAAGGGGCGTCGAACCGGGGTCCGCGAAGTACACCGCCCTCGCGGAGCGAATCAGGCAGCTGCGGGACCGGATCATCCAGAACGCGCAGGACGCCCTGGAGTTTCTGGCCGATGCCCTCCGCGTCGCCCGCGCCATCGTGGACGCCGAGAAGCACCCCGACGAAGCCGTCGTGCTGGACGACGACCACGTGGGTGTCCTGTCCCGAATCATTCACGATCACGCACCGTCCGGCCTCACCATCACGGAGCGGAACCTGGCCGAGGAGATCGATCAGGTGGTCAAGCGCACCCTCGCGCAGTCGTGGGACAACGCCGAGGCTCGCAACCGAGGCGTCCGCCGCGCCACCGCCGCGGTCTTCCGCCGGTACACCTTGAAGCCGGTGGGAGAGCCGTACGGCTCCACCGTCGCCTACATCGAAGCCCACTACCTTGTTGACTGACGAGTGCATGGGCCCGGCAACCTACGGCGGTTGCCGGGCCTATCACGCTGCTCGGGCCCTGATCAGTCTCCTGAGCGGTGCCGTTTTCGTCAGCACTCCCGCCGGTGTGGCTACATCGGGGGCAGGGCTGTGGCGTCGCGCACGGTGATGTGGAGGGCGTGAAGCGGCTGCGTCCGTGTGGGGCGGACGACCTCCAGACTCTGGGCGCCCTCGCGGAGCCGGTAGATGAGCTGGTCGAAGTGGTACCAGCCGAGATTGATCCACAGGGCGCCGGCGCCGTACTGGTCGCGGCGGTGGTCGAGTGGCTGTCCCTGTACCCACACGGACGGCGGGGACACGCCGGTGTCCTCCGTATAACGCACGGCGGCAGCGCCTGCGCGGCGCAGTGGGCTGTCCGGCTTCCATCGGCGCCCCAGGGCGGCCACGGCGGCCGGGCTGGTGGGGTTGGCGTCCGTGAGGGCGATGCGGCTGATCTCGATCCCGCCGGTCTCCAGCAGTTCCACGAGCTGGACACGTATGGGCAGGGGGATCCACCGGTCGAGCCCGTCGAACTGCTCGATCATCGCGTCGCGGAGCGCTCGGCCAGCGTCCGGGTCCGCCTTCATCGCCTGCAGCCGTTCTTGTGCGGTGGCGCGGGTGTCGCCGCGCTTCCACAGTAGTTGCGGCTCGGAGCCTTCGGGGAGGCGGTCGTTCTGGTTGAACTGGAACTGGAAGCCGCGCCTGTTGCCTTTGAGGGCGCGTTTCATGCTTGCCATGGGGTCCCGGCCGTAGATGATGGCGCTGACGACGTCCTCGGTGAACTCGGTGTCGGTGTGGTGGACCACTGCCACATCGATGTCGCCTGGCTGAAGCGCGCCTCGGGCGTACGAACCGAAGATGTAGACCTCGTCCACGAGGTCGAGGGGGCGGGCACCTTCCTCGAGCCTGTCGAGCATCTCGTGGAGCAGTTGCGTTGCCCGCTCGCGCTTCATGTGAACTCCTCTGCCGTACACGGCCGCTGGTTCGACCTTATGGGCCAAGGGCTTTGGCGACAGTGCACTGAAGAGTGAATCCAGGAGCGTCCCAGCCTTCCGCGCTGCCGGGGCGGGGCAGCGCACCAGCGTTCAGCGCAGCGCAAGCCTGTGCGAATGCGCAGACGAACGGCACGGTGCGAGTGGCTCCGCGGCATCCCCGTGTCCGCTTGAGCCATGGCTGTGTTCGCCGGTCAACGCGGTCGGCCGGCCTGGCGTTGCGGGCCGGGTGGCGCGGTGGCGGGGCGCACCGTGGCGTGCTGGGGCAGTTGCCGGGGTGTGCCGTGACTTCGGTGGCGGCGGGTGCCGGTGCCGTGCGCGAGTTCTTCGGCGAGGTCGGCGAGGAGGCCGGCCGGGGTGTAGACGGAGGCGCGGATGGCCCAGGTGGGCTGGTTGATGCTGGGGCCGGACCAGATGGTCCAGGTGTCGAGGGGCTGGTGGGGAGTGTTGGCGGCGAAGGCGTCGAACTGTACGCCGACGTCGCCTGCCTTGGGCTGCCAGCGCAGTCGGCGCCCGTCCATGGTGGGTGTCCACCCTGCGTCGGTGAGGGGGCGGGTGGCCTGGGCGACGGTCTTGTCGGTGACCGGGGTTCCGAGCGCGGTCTCCGATGCTTGTCCGTGGCTGAGGGCCGTGAGCAGGGTTTGGAGGATGGGTTGGGGGGTGGCGGGCGTGACGGTCATGTGCCACATGCGCTCGCTGACAGGGCTCTCGTAGGCGGCGATCGTCCACTGCGCGTCGCGGGGGCCGGCACCATGCTCGAAGAGGATGCGCAAGGTCAGTGATTCGTGGGTCGCGACGCTGGTGTTGTCGTCCCACGTGCTGTAGCGCTGCCAGTCGCCGTTGGCAGTCAGGAAGTCGTCGAAGGCGGTTTCGTGGTTGCCGGGGTCGGCGGCGTGGGCGGGCACGATCTCCGGTTCGGGGCGGGTGGTTCGGGCGCGGCAGACGGTGCGCTGAGTGAGGTGCGGGCTTGGGCGGCCTCGCGTTCGGTGTCGGTCAGGGGTGCGGGGCCGGGACGCATGGTGGCGGCGTGGAGGCGTTCGAAGGCCGTGAGGGCCTGGGCGGGTGAGTCGAAGCTGTCGGCGATCTGCCGCAGGTGGTCTTCGCCGTGGAGGTAGACGCTCTTGCCGCTGTCGAGGTAGGTGCCGATGGCGACGGTGGTGTGGCCGTCCTCGGCATGGGCGTGGATGAGGAGCCGCCCGTGGCGGATGTCGTCGTAGATCTTCTGGGCTTCGTTGGAGATCTCACGGATTTCCTGGCGGGTGCTCCAGGGCGTGGGGTAGTTGGCCCAGGTCCATTTCTCGTCGATCGCTTCGCGGAGCCGGTCGGTGATCTGCGTGGTGATGCCCTGGGCGGTCAGGGCCTGGGCGGCGGTGTCGGCCCAGTAGGGTTCCTCGCGGTCGATGCGGGCCATGACCAGGGTGTGGTCGTCGAGGGCGTCGAAGCCGTGCGCGGTCAGCACGGGGCGGGCCAGGTCGTGGCGGGTGCCGGTGAGGGTGGCGGTCACGGCGCTGGTGTGAGTGGGGTGGGCGTCGAGGCGGACGTGCGCGTCGATGGTGGGTGGCGTCACGAACAGGGGTGATCTCTCGTGCTGGTGGCCGGAGTGGGGAGGTCCGGCCACCGGCCGGTTCAGGGTCAGCGGGACAGACGCGCGGCGGGCGGTGCCGTGGTCGGCGGCGGGCCGGCCCGGGGCGCGGCCGTGGCTCTGGCACGCGCGGGCCTGGTCGCCGGCACGGGGGAGGTGGCGTGGTGCCAGCGGGTGCGCAGGGCGTTCAGGTCGGCTAGGGCGCGTCGGCTGCCGGTGACGAGCTGGTGGGGGGTGTTGGCGAGGTCGTCGGTGTAGGCGGTGATCCGTGTCGCGACCGTGTGGGCGCGGGCGAGGAGAGCACGCCGAAGGACGTTCTCGCCCCAGTATTCGGGGGAGCCTGCGGGTGTGGAGACCAGGGCCATCAGGTCGCGGGCGGTGAGGGCGTCGGTGATCAGTCCGCGGAGTTGGGCCTCGCCGAGGACGGTGACGGGGTCGACCATGTCACCGCGGTGGACCAGGGTGGTCACACACTGCCACAGCTTGGCGTGCAGCGGCCAGATGAAGTCCTCCGCCGCCAGCCACCGCATCTGCTGGACCTCGGCCGGGTAAGCGGTGGCCGTTGCGAGCAGGCAGCGTTCCTCGTCGAGGTCTTCCTCGCTGCCGTGCCGCGCGACGGCGGTGATGGGCGGCGTGCGGGGAAGGGAGCCGGGGTGCGGGGCGAACTGGCCGGCGAGGTCGTCCAGGACGCGGCCGAGGGCGTCGGCCTGGATGAGGGTCGCGGCGGTGGGGTTGGGCCCGGTGGTGTCGGCGGCGGTGTGTGCGAGGCGTTCGGCGTGCAGGCGCAGGGTGCGGCGGGCGTGGTCGGCGCGGATCATCCGGGCGTACGCGGCGGCGTGCTTGGCCTGCGGACAGAACTGGATGAGCCCGTGGAGGTAGGAGGCGCTCAGGCCGCGGGCCTTTGGCCGGGCATGTTCCAGCACCTTGGTGAGCCAGGCGGTGTCCTTGGCGTGGTCGGCGGGCTCGGGCGCCGGGAGGGTACGGATCGCGGTGAAGAGGGCGGCGTGGCTGTGGTTGTAGAAGTGGCCGGCGGTCAGAGTTCCGGTGTCGGCCAGGCGCCGGGGTTCGAGGAGGAGGGCGCCGAGGAGGGCCTGTTCGGCGTAGTACACGGGCTGGGGAGCCCGCACGCGCTCCAGACCGTCGTCGTCCTCGGGGGCGTCAGAGGTGTCAGGGGTGTGGGGCATCAGGCTGCGAGGGCGAAGTCCTCAGGATTGACGGGCTTGTTGAGGTGCGGGGCGAGCAGGTGGGCTGCCAGACGCGGAGGCACGGCGTTGCCGATCTGGGAGAACTGCTGGCCCTTGTTGCCCTGCCAGGGGTAGTCAGCGGGAAAACTCTGCAGGATGCCTGCTTCGCGGGCGGTGATCCTGATCGGATCCGGCACCGGCTGCTGTTCGCCTTCCATGCTGGTGGTGTCGGCGACCCAGGTGCACTCGTTGGCCCGGTGGCCGAAGAACAGCGTGCCGGCCGGCTCCCACAACGGTCGGACGGTGGCGTTGGCCTGGTTGTTGCTGCGCAGCGACCATGCCCAGTGGAGCGCATCAGGGGCGAGCGCGGGGGCCGCATCCCCGGGCGGGCGGTTGTCGAGGGTGTCGTGGCGCGCGGTCTTCCCGGAGCGTTGGGAGGCCGGGACGGCGTTGGTGTCGCTGCGGGGCGTCCAGGTGCCGCGGGTGCGGGCGTCGGAGAGGGTCTTGCGGGAGCCGGAGGGGAAGGGCTCGGGGCCGCCTCCTGGTCCGCCGCCGGCGCACACGGTGGGGACGGGCCGGTCGGTGGCGCCCCAGCCGAGGGCCTCGGCCATGGACACCCACCGGGCGCGGCCCGGCCCGAACAGTGACTCGGGCTCGGCGACCTGGGCATGGGTGGGAGTGGGCGGTTCGGCTGTACGGACCCGGGAGGCGAGCAGGATCGCGCGCCTTCTCGTCTGCGGTACGCCGTAGTCGGCGGCGTTGAGGATGCCGGTCCATACGGAGAATCCCCACCGGCGAAGGGTGGCCGCGTATTGACGCCAGAGCGGCAGAACGTCGGGGACCTCCTCCAAGGCGACCCACTCCGGCTCGCCCACTGTGTTCAGAGCATGGAGGTAGCGCATGGGCTCGGCGGCCAGCAGACTGCGCTCATCCCGGCAGGCGGCGAGTAGATTCTCGCGGGTGTCGCGGCCTTGGGCGAGGTCTGAGACCGCCTGGTGGACCAGGGGTTGGTCCACCAGGCCGAGGCGCCTGCCAGCCATCGACCATGCCTGGCAGGGCGGGCTCGCGATCAGCCCGACGGTCCGTCCGAGGAACGGCCAGACCGGATACAAGGCCACGTCCGTGCGAGGAGTCAACTGTCCGGCTGCCGCGCGGGTCTTGCAGGCCCATTCGTCCCATTCCAAGCCCACGTCCCGAACACCGAGGACGTTCAATGCGTGGCTCCACCCACCTGGGCCCGCAAATAGGTCCAGGGTTATCAAGAGGCCAATCCGAAGTCGTCCTGTGCCCGCGCGAGTTCTCCGCGGCGGGCCCACGGAGACGAGCCGTCGATGACTTCCTGTTGCAGCCATTCCAAGTCTGCTTCACCGTTGGCGAGTTCCTGCCGCATCGCCGCCCATCCGGCGGCGGTGACGTAGTCGATCGGGACTTCGCTGAATGGGATGCCGCAGCGGTGGAGGAACACTTCGCCGAGCAGTTTGTTGCCTGTGGCGTGGGTATGGGAATTTCCCTTGCGGACGGCCGCGTCGAACTCCACCACGTCTTGCCACCCCGTCGGGGAGTCGTCTGGGAGGTGGCGCCATTGGGCGTTTCCGTGGAATGGGCAAGTTATTGAGAATCGAGACAGGGCTGAGACCTTTCGGGGTGATAGGCAGGCTCCGGGCTGGCGCATCGGAGTCGGACTCTCCGAGCGGGCCGGTCTGGCATGTGAACTGCGGCGGCAGAGGGGAACTCGTGGCACGGCGGAGCCGTCCGAGGGCGTCGTGCCGTTTCGCAGATGCCGTGTCACCCAGGCGTCATCCGTATCGGCGACGCGCTCCACATACCGGCCTCGGAGGCTTTGCTGTGTGTCGCCGCGCTGCTCAAGCGTTGGTACGCGGAATGATGTGCCGAAGTGAACGAGGCGGCGGCAGGAGGGCGCTGGGGAGCGGGTGGTGCTGTCAGCGGTGTGCGCGGGCGGCGTTGGCCGCAGCGGGGGCGGTGACGGGGCGTGTCATGGGCAGGCTGATGTGCGGGGGTGCATCGATGACCGCGCTGAGCGTGGAGATTCCGAGGGCGGTCAGGCGTACGCGGTCGCGAAGCGCTCCGCCGGGGAAGATCGGAGGTACGGATGCCGGCTGGCGGGTCACCAGGTGCTGGGCCTCCAGGTGGCGCAGCACCTCGACGGCCGCCGTCGAGGTGTGGCCGTGTACGCGGTGCCCGTGCTGCTCGGTGATGGTGATGTGGCCGCGGGCGACTTCGAGCAGGGCGTTGTGCTGGGCTGCGTCGAGG
Source organism: Streptomyces sp. NPDC102462 (assembly GCF_044765425.1). Classification (NCBI taxonomy): domain Bacteria; kingdom Bacillati; phylum Actinomycetota; class Actinomycetes; order Kitasatosporales; family Streptomycetaceae; genus Streptomyces; species Streptomyces sp. NPDC102462. Next base: position 23,037 of record NZ_JBIWKB010000064.1, read on the forward strand.
TCGGGGACGCTGCTGCTGTTGCGGGCCCTGCCGGACAGCCTGTGGGCGATGTGGCTGGCTGACTCGACGATGGACAGGGGGGCGAGGGCGGTCAGTTCACGGGCCAGCCGTACGTACTGTGATGAGGATTCTTGAAAACGGCCAGGGCTGCTCTTCGTTCCCCAGTCGGTTGCTGTCGGCAACGGGGACCGGGGCCGCCCGCTCGTGGAGTGTGCGGGCCGTGCCGAGCGGTCAAGGGCGCCTTCGGCGTCGCTGCGCGATGGGCTTCGCCCACCCTGGACAGCTCGACCCGCCCCTGGGCCTGGCTGGCTATCGGCCGGCCCCTCCCTTGTGGCGCCCGACCGCAGGTCAGCGACCTGAGGGTGGGGAATCTCGGCGAGCAGGTCTGTCCCACCCCCGAGCACCGGGTGAGGAGATTCAGGGAGCCTCATCAACTGTCCGAAGCCGCGGCGAGGATCGGGGCGTGTGTGCTCCGCAGCCTGTGAGGGCAGGGCTTGCTGGGCTGCGGCGAGGTAGCGCGTGGCCCCGCTGGTCAGGTAGGCGGTTTGCTTCAGGCGCACTACAGCGCTGGCTACTGGTTCGATGGCAGGCAGGTGCTGCTGCCGGACGTCCTTGATGCAGGCCAGGGCCTCGCGTTCCAGACGGTGGGCGGAGGTCACGTAGGCGTCGGGGGCGGTATGGGCGTGACCGGAGAACAGGAGGTCGATCCTGTCGTTGTGCTGGGTGTAGAGGTCGGCGAGCGCAAGCAGGCGCTCCACGGGGGTCAGCGGCACGGGCACGTCCATGTTGAACAGGGGTGTGTGCTCGGGGTCGGGTGGTGTCGTCATCAGTGGCAGGTCGGGGTCAGCGGCTGGTGGCCGGCCTGACGACCGGGGGTGGCGGTGCCGACATGGGGTGTTGTCTGGGCTGATGGGGTTCGGTTCAGGTAGGCGCGGGTGTTCGACAGCGCGCTGAGAGCATCGTGGAAGTGCACGCTCATCTGGGACTGGATGTTGATTGCGTCCAGTTGCTGCTGGAGCGCACTCCGCGCGTCGGTCTTGCGCGGTGGCAACGGTGTGAGCCGGCGGCAGGGTGAAGTGGGTGGTCTTACTGCCGAGATGCGCGGCTGCCCGGCTGCGCGGTTCGACCGCAGACGCAGTTGTGGCATCGGCGTGGTCGTGGACGCGGGAGCGGACTGGCACAAGGTGTAGCCGAGATCCGGTCATGCGGCCGGGCCGTAGTCGGAACGGGCTGGGGCGTGCTGGGCGATGGCGCGTTCGGTGATCGCTTTCGAGGCACGGGCAGAGGCGGCGGCCAGTTCGCCGGCGCCGGGCTCGGCGTACCAGGGGCGCAGGTCGAGCATCGCGGCGCGCATGCCGGTGGCGAAGACCAGGGCGGTGCCCTTGGGCAGGGCGCGGATGGCATCGGCGGGCAGGATCCGCTCCTGCCGCATGCTGACGGACGTCGACTTCCCGGACTCGGAGGTGGAGGTGGAGGTGGTCTCGACGTCGTGGTCACCGATCAGCCGGGACAGCTTGTCCGCGAAGTCCGGGTCGTCGATACCGGATCCGATGACCTTGACGGTCGCGGCGGACCACATGGCGTCCATGCCCGCGTCTCCCCAGACCTTCTGGCCCTGGCGGTAGGACTGCAGGATGGTGATCGGGATGATCCCGCGTGAGCCGAGGTGAGAGTACAGGTCCGGCAGATCGCTGATTTTGCAGACGTTGGCGGCCTCGTCCAGGATCGCCAGCATCGGCGGGTCGAGCCGGCCGCCTGCGCGTTCAGCCTGGGCGGTCGCGGCCCGCATCACTGAGTCAGCGCACGCCGCGATCAGCGCTGACGCGCCTCCGCCTCCGTCCTTCGACAGCAGGTAAAGGGTGTCGGCCGAGGTGACGAAGTCGGCGGGCCGGAATTCGGAGACGTCCTTGTGTGGGGTGACCCAGGCGGCGATCTCGCTGTTGAGGAGGGCGGCGGCGTACTGGCGGGCGGTCTCGTAGATGCCATCGCGGGTTTCCGGCGGGCCTTCCACGGTTCCCTTGAGCTGGGCGGCGACCGCGGTGAACTGGTGGTCGCGGAGGATGTCGAGTGGGGTGCGGTCGGCGGGGAAGGCCAGCCACTGCATCACGTCGGTGATCGGCCGGTCGTCCAGCGCAGCGGCGAGGAAGAGCTGGGAGAGGATGTTGGATCCGGCCTTGGACCAGAAGTCGCCGTGCTGACTGGCGTCGACCGAGGCAGCGAGGAAGTGGCCGGCCAGCCTGCCCGCGCCGTCGAGGGTCTTGGCGTCGGTGAGGGGGTTCCACCACATCTCGCGGGCGGCGTGGGCGATCTGCTGCGGGTCCATCGACCACACCCGTCCTGTTGAGGCGCGGGCATCGAGGGTGGCGGTGTAGGCGTCGCCGGCGGCCTTGTTCGAGGTCAGCAGAACCGGGCCGGGGGCGTTGAGGATCGACGGGATTGCCAGCGAGGTGGTCTTGCCGGACCGTGGCGCCATGATCGCGACTGCCACGTCCTCATACCCCATCCGGACCTCGTGGCGGGTGTTTTGAAGGTTCCCGAGGAGGATGCCGGTGTCGCGGGCGTCGATGTGCTTCGCGGTCTTCAGACTTGGGCGCAGCTCGCGCGCCTTGCGCGTGATCGCCTTGGCCATCAGGGACTCGATGTCCTTCGGCCCGGCCATCCCGGTGATCTTCTTCTTCCGGCCGCCACCACGGTCCTTGTGCCGGGACCACAGGATGCCAGCCGCAGCACCGAGGGCGAGAAGCACGGCGATGGGGACGGCGCGTGCGCCGATGAGCAGGGACGTCTCTCCGGCTTCGGGCCAGAGCTGGTCGGGGTGGAGCAGGGCCGCGGTCGGTTGGTAGGGCGCCCTTGGCTGTCCGGTGAGGTAGGCGGTGATGTTGCCGGACAGCCAGGCGAGGTTCGAGAGTGGGACGACGACGGCGAGGACTCCGAGGAGAACCCGGAAGGCGACGTCGTACCCGTCGGAGCTACGGGAGGATGGGAGCAAAGGGGCTGGATGCTTCCGGGCGGGGCGTAAGGTCAGCGGCTGCGGCCAGAGTTGGGCGGGGGCTGGCGCGGCGTGCTCGGGTGCGTCGGCGAAGCAGTGCGGCGGGCGGCGAGGGCGCGGACGCGTTCCTCCAGGGCGGAGGCGACCTGCATGGTGGGCACGCCCCGGTGCGTGCGAGTGACGAGGTTCGGGTTCCGGGTGGGGATGCTGACCGGGCTGCCGGTGCGCGGCACAGGGCTGGGATCGGCGAGCGCGGCGGTGAACGCGGTGATCAGGTGTGGCGGCGTGTGTTCATCGAACCGGGCCTGCCACACCCATCGGGGGCCGGGAAGCGTGACGGTGGCGAACCAGGGGCCATCGCCTGCGCTGCCCGCCCGCTGGACCATGGCCCTGCCGTCCGGCGAGAGGAGGCGGTCCCGAGCGCTGGTGGGCGACCAGCCGGCGCGGGCGAGAGGCTCGTAGGGATCGGCGGGTGCGGCGGCTGTCGCTGCGGGAGCGGTGAGGGCGTCGGTGAAACCAGCGATGATCTCGACCGGTGTGCGGGCGCCGAAGCTCGCGTGCCAGGCGGGCCGGCCCTGCGTAGCGATGTGGTGGAAGGTCCACCATTGGCCCTCAGGATCGGGCTCAAGGCGCAGTAGAGCTTTCTGGTCGGGGCTGGAGAGGATGACGCGCGGGATCAGGGGGTCGTGTCCGTGACTCCAGCCGCAGGCGCGGTGGAGGGGGACGGTGATCCACGCGGGGTCTCCGCCGCCGGCGAGGTGACGCGGAGCGATGAACTCGACCTCGACGGTCTCGGTGGGCCGTGGCATGGTCACCTCCGGACCGAAACAGCCCTGCCGGCTGCGGGGGCGGAGGCGGTCGGCGCAGGGGCCCTGAGCGAGGCGGCGTGTTTCACTGCGGAGTTGATGTCCGCCAGGGCGTGCCCATGGGTGGCCCAGTCGTCGAGGTAGCTCCACGATTCGGCGTGGTACTCCGCCAGGGCGTCGTCGAATACGGGGGTGCCGGGACGGGCGTCGGCCGGGAGGCCGTCGCGTGTGCGCAACCACTGATCGCGCAGGGTGTCGAGGCCGTCGAGCGCGGCCTGCAGAACACCGAGTTGATATGCCCAGCGGTTCTGCACCGCGTTGCTGGGCAGGCTTTCGAGCTGCACGCTGGCCGTGGCCAGCAGGGAGCTGGCACCGGCATGGACGTTCTCGAACGCCTCAGCGGTGTCGGCGTCGCGCCGGCTCTTGCGCAGGCCGTAGGCGTGGGCGTCGTGTGGCCATCCGTCGAGATCGGTGTGCTCGTCGGAGTAGGCGTCCCAGGCGTCGAGGATCTGCTGGCTGTCGCGGACGTAGTCGTCGAGATGTTTCAGGTACTCACGGTGGGCTGTGCGGTCGAAGGAGATGGTGGGTGGTCCAATCGGGGTCAGCGGCGAGCGGCAGGCCGCGCTGTGCCGGGTGCTTCCGGAGGCGTGTTGGGCTGTGGGGAATGCTGGCGGCGGGCGGTGCGGGCCTGGGCGCGGATGGCGTCGAGACGGATGGTGTGCGCCTTGACGACCTGCTCGGGGGTGAGCGGGCTGGGCTTTTGCACGACGCTGTAGTGGGCGGTGCGGTCGAACATGCCGCGGGTGAGCGGTGCGGGATCGGCGAGCCCGGTCATGAAGGCGCTCACGAGATGAGCTGGAGTGCGCGGGTCGAACCAGGCGTGCCAGATCCTGGGCCCCATCAGGGTGCCGTGTCCTGGCCTGCAGGTCTCGATGTGCCAGAACCCTCGGGCTTGATCGGGACGCCGCTCCACGTGACACATGGCATCGGCGGAGTGGGCCGTGGCGGCGTTGTCCACCTGCCATCCCGCTGTCTCCAGGGCCTGGAACGGGTCGGGCTGCCGGGCCGGTGGCGTCGCGGTGAGGGCGTCGGTGAGGCGGCCGAGGATCTCGGCGGGGACGAGTTCGCCGAATTCGGCGTACCAGCCGGGCTCGGTATGGGTGGGCGCGGCCAGCAGCCGCCACCATGCGGACGTGGTGGACTGCGGGTCGAACGTCAGGGTGAGCCGGTGGTCCGGGCTGCGTAGGATGATCTCGGGGCTGAGAGGGTCAGATGTGCGGGTCCATCCGGCCGCGGCGAGTCCGTGGGTGACGTGGCGGGCGTCACCGGGGCCGGCGAGGTGGCGGGGGCTGGTGTCGAAGGGGATGCGCCAGGCGTGCGTGTTGGCGAACGCGGTCAACTGCCGTTCGCTCACGGGCACCGGCCGCACCCCGCATCGGTGTCGGCGGCGCTGCCGTGCAGGGCGTGCAGGTCGTCCAGAACGTAGTGGAGGGTGTGCTGGTCGCCAGTTCCCACGCGGCGGCGCGCAACTCGGTGATCACGAGACCGACTTCGTGGCTGCGAGGTGTGTCCGGGTACGTCGAGCAGCGGCTCGACGAGGGCGAACGCCTCGTCCGGTTCAGGGCTGTCGTGCAGGTGGTCGCTGTGGTGGGAGAAGGTCTCGGCCGCGGTGCGGATGGTGTCCTGGGTGAGTGCGGGCACTGAGCTCCTGAGGTGTGGCAGTCGGGGGTCAGCGGCGGGTGTGGGTGCCGCCCGCCCGGGCGTAGGGCCGGGTGTTGGTGCGGGGCCCGGTGTTGCGGGCCCAGGTGGCGGCGCGGGCGGCCGTGATGCGGGCTTGCTGCCAGGCGCTGAGCTGGGACGGCAGGACAGAGACGGACATGGTCCGGATCCGTGTGCTGGGCGGGACGCGGCCGAGCGGGCGCATCACGGGCTCGGGGCTGGCGAGCGCAGCAGAGAACGCCTGCACCAAGTGCAGTGGGGTGCTGGCCGTGAACTGGGCTGTCCAGCCATTGCCTTGGCCGTCCTTCGCCCCCGCCCACCACATCGCCGTGCCGTCTGGGCTCTGGTGGAACTGCATCCACGCGGTGTCGTCAGGACTGGTCGCGGTGACCTGCCCGGCTTCGGGCTGGCTGCGCCAGCGTTGCTCCCGCAGCGGCGCCCACACGTCGGGGGCGTGTGCGGACCGGGTTCGCGCAAGTGCGTCGGTGAGGCCGGCGACGATCTCGACGGGTGTCTGTCGGCCGAGGTGTGCCCACCACTCGTCCTGGTGGCCGGTCACGGTGCCGTGGATCGTCCACCCGCCGGGCAGCACGTAAGGGTCGTAGGCGACGCGGACCGTGCGGTCGGGACTCTCCATCGAGAGGGGTCCGCCCTTTTTGGATTTGTCACGCCAACCGGAGGCACGAAGGAATTCGGAGATGTGCCGGACGTCGCCGCCGCCGGCGAGGGCACGGGGCTGGACGAGGTAGTGCTGCTGGGCCTGCTCTCCCGGCCCCCAGCCCAGCCACTGCGTTGTTTTCACCGGCGCCGCCGGACCACGAGCGGGGCGGGGGTCGGCGGCTTTTCCGCCGTGATGGCGGTCTCGGTGCGGAGGTTCCGGAGGGTGCCGAGGTGTTCGTCCAGGTCGAGGGCGATGTCGTTGAGTTCGTTCGAGGCCCGACCCAGGGCGAGCCACACCTCTGCGGGCACAGTGCCTCGCTCGGCCTGGTCCTTGGCGAACATGCTGCCGGTGACCACGAGGTGGGTGATACCGCCGAGGACTCCGTCGTCCGGGTCCAGGACGCGGGCGATGACCTGCATGGCCTGGTGAGAGGGGAGCTGGGCGAGGTGGTCGGCGAGCTGGCAGAGCTGGCGGGTGACCTCGTCGGCCAGCCGCACCGGATACGGGGTCGGGTGGGACATGCTCCTCCAGATGGGGGTGGTCGGTGGGGTGGTGCCCGATCCTCTGCGACTCGGCGAGGACGGCCTCCGGGCATGCGCTGCCCAGTAGGAAGGCACGGTCCGGACCAGCGGGGTGCAGACGCGCAGGTAGCGACAGCCGTCGGTCGGGAGCGGATCGTGTCCGCAGCCTGTTCGAAGGTCGTTTCGTCGAATGCCTCGGGGCTCGGTTGACCTTGTTTCCGACCATCACCAGGGACGGAAAGTGCGTGGCTGGACAGGCGTTTCTGCTCGTCCAGGGCGAGGTGCCTGGGCGCTTCGTGTCACTCGTGGACATAACCTGCGGTCGCTGTGACGTGGCGGTCAAAGCCGAAGCAGTCGAGCAGGACGAGGGGAGCCGTTCGGGGGCGCCAATTCGGTTCCCTACGGGGTCATCGCGTCCGTACGGCGCCGGAGCGGGTGACGGGCGGGGGGACGGCCGGCGGGGCTGATGACGGCGCGATCCTGCCGGAGGGGTGCTGGATGGCGGCGGAGATGCCGTGCGCGTTGAGCAGCGGGCCGATCGCCTGGACGGCGCGGGCCTGGACAAGGGTGTCGTCGCCGCTGAGGCGGTAGATGCCCGTCGTGTCGTCGCGGACGAAGCCGTTGTCGAGCAGAATGGCGGCGGCGCTCTCGCCGACCGGGGCCGCGGCGAGACTTCCGTCCGGCTGCCAGGTCAGCACGAGGCGGTCCGCCTGCGAGGGCGACACGTCCTCGGTCGCGTTCAGGCGGGCCTGCGCGAGTGCGGCGTCGTAGCGGCCGAGCAGGTCGCCGGCGACCATCCCCGCGCCGGCGAAGGGGTCGTCGGCCAGTGTGATGCCGTTCGGCTCGCTCACTCCTCGGTATGCCTCGTCGGGGAGTTCGCCGGGGGCGACGGCGGCGATGAGGAAGCCACCGCGGTGGTCATGCCGGTCGAGGAGGACGAGTTGGGCTCCGTCGTCGCGGGTGAGTACGGCCGCTTGCCGGAGCGGGTGCTCGGCCAGGGCCTGGGCGACGAGGTCGAGATCCCAGATCCGTTCGGCGAGGCCGGCGAGGTCGTCCTTGTCCTCGGCCGGGTAGTGGGTGCTGGTCCAGGCGCCGGGGAGTTCGCTGGCGAGGACATCCGCATACGAGGCGAGGCGGTCGGAGGTGTCGTGGTCGAGCAATGGTGTCCTTGGGCAGTTGCAGGGTCAGCGGCGCGGGCCGGCGGTCACAGGCGGGGAAGCCGGGGACGGGAGCGCGCCCGGCGGGGGCGGGCCGGCGCACACGGCGGAACGTTCGTGCTCCTTGTCGTGCACCTCCTGGGCCCAGTCGCGGCGCCCGGGGTGCGAGGCGTGCCGGTCGGCTAGTTGGCCGCGGGTGTGGGCGAGGTCGGTGCGCACGATGCGTACGTACTCATCGGCGAGGTAGCGCAGGCGCCGGGCGATGTGCGGATCGGCCGGATTGCCGAGGCCGTCGAAGAAGTCCGCGAGGGCCGCGAGGGTTTCGTCGAGCCCGGCGAGGATGCCGTCGTGGGGCGCCGTCAGCTCGGTGAGGACATCGGCAGCCTCGCCGGTTGTGGTGGCCTCGCGTAGACGCTCGGCGAGGTGGGCGACCGAGCCGCCGAGCGCCGGATGGCGGACCGTCTGGGAATTGGTGTCGAAGGGCTCGTCACAGTCGACGTGGTAACCGGCGGACCGGAGTTGGGCGACGGCATCGGTGGCCATTCGGTTCTCCCTGTCTCCGGTGAGGCCGGCGGGGGTGCGGTGGTAGGTCTCGTGGAGGCGGACCACAGGGACGAAGCCGGATCGCTGGATGATGCTGTGGGCCTCCGGGGTGCCGCCGCGGACGAGGACCTCCTCGGAGTGCGGATCCCGGTGGACGGATACGAAGCGGTCGGCAGAAGCCAAGAGAGACGTTTGTCCTAGAGGATGCGTCGGGCCATGGTGGTGTGTGCGGTGGCGGGCGGGGCTCTGGCGAGGTCGGCGGCCGTATGGTCGAGGTTCTGCTGGATGCCGTGGATGTGGCGGAAGACCAGTTCCAGCGGTGCGCGAGGGCTGCCGGCCCACTGCTTCACGGTCCAGGGCGACTGCTCGTCGCCGAAGGTATAGAGGTGCGACCCGGGCCAGTGGGTGACGATGCTGTCTTCGCGAGGCTGCCGCTGTTCACGATCGGGATTGCCCGGCGCCGAGCGGCTCGGTGAGAGGGTTGTGCGGGGTGTGGTGGCGGTAGCTGATGCGGGGAATCATGCGGCTGCGGCTGCTGTCGCACGGGGCTTGCGCTCGGCTGTGATCGCCGACCGCTCGCGCACCAGGTCGGCTTTGATGGCCGGATCGCCGGCCGGCAGCCGGTCCAGGGCACCGCTGAGAACGGCGCGGGCCTCGTCGTGGCGGCCGAGTACGGACAGGGAGCGGGCGAGCGCGAGGCCGGGACGGCGGACGGGGAGGCTCATCGGCCACCTCTGGCGTCGGCGATGTGCACGAGCTGTCCAAGGGCGGTGGTGGTGTACCAGCCGCAGTCGATGAGCGTGTTGTGCTCCTTGTGCTTGGGTAGGAGGTGGTCCTCCATTGCGCGCAGGTGGATCAGGCAGTCCGCGCAGCGGCGTGAGAGGTGGACGAGGTAGCGGGGGTGGCCGGTGATGTACGATTGCGCGCCCCCTGCCGCGTCGTGCAGCCGCCAGCCGTCCTCGTCGGTGGGCGTGTGCCAGGAAGGAGCGACGACGCGCAACGAATCTCCCCAGAGTTCCCCGTTGGCGACTCCCCTGAGGACGACGACTTGGTCGCCGGCCTGGAAGTGCTGGTGAGTGATATCCCGAGTGGGGGTGAGGGGGTCGGGTGTCGGCGCGAACGCCGGGGTGGGCGGAGGCGTCCAGAACGGCGAGATCATGCAGGTCCTTCCACACAGAGCCGAGTGGCGGCGGGAGGATCAATGGTCCGCAGGATCGCCGGTTTGGCTAACCGCCGATCTCCGGCTATGTTCCGGTCGGTCAGCGGAACGGGTTCTCCGTCCCGCGGTCCTGCTCGGTGGCCGCGTCGAGGAGTTCGAGCAGGTCAGCGCCGTCAGCTTCCCTTTGGTCGATCCACCATCCGGCCCGGTTGATCGTACGGGCCTTCGCCTCCAGGTCCGCCCAGTCCGCCTCGTTCCAGGCGCCCTCGATGACCAGCGCGGTGTGTGCGGCCGTCATGAGCTGGTGGCGGGAGCGATCCCCCCAGTCCAGGGCCCGCTCCGGACCCTCCAGCGGTGGCATGTCGAACTTGGCGGCCCACTCGGCGGCTGCCTGCTGCTCCTCGGCACGCTTGGCGGCGAGCCACGCTTCTCCGAACCAAGCATTGAGTCTGTGAGCTCGTAAAAAGATCACGTTGCTAACACGGACTCGGCGCGATCCGAGGACCAGATCCAGCTGAAAGAACCGGCTTGCACCGGGCCTTGTCAGGGGCATCAGGCAGACTGCGCCGCATGAACTTGGTGACCGCGCACGACTACGCCTGGATCCGCACCTCGCCGCTCTTCCGTCACGCGATGGAGAGCGGATACACCCTGACACTGATACGGGGGCGGACCCCGCGCGAGGTGCTGCGCGTGATGGGGGCGGAACCGCGCGGCACCGGGGAGGGAACGGCCGGGCTGATCGAGGCGGGCGACGCCCGCCGTGCCGAAGTGGACTACGACTACTGGGACGAGTCCTACGTCGCGGGCGCCTTCAGCACTCCGGGTGAGAACGGCGACTGGACACTCGTCCTCGGCTTCGACGGTGGCCTGGGAATCGCGGGCGCGTGGGTGGAGACGCTGTCGAAGGGCGGCCGGGTCGTGGCCCACTCGACCAACGGCGGCAAGCCCATCCACCTCTTCCACTGGTTCGAGGACGGTGAGCTCCGTACGACGTTCGAGGACCCCTCGTCGCGCGACGGCAACACGCCCGATGAACTGGTCCCCCTGCTGCGGGAGGTCGGCTTCCCCCTGACTCCCGAGGGAGAGCACGACGAGAGCGCCCAGGGCGTTGACGGGAAGGCGGCGGTCCTCGCTCTGGCCGAGAGACTCACCGGCATACGCGTCACCGAATCCCTCCTCCAAAACACCACGTACGAACTGGGACTCGTCCCCGAACAGCCCACCGAGGAATGGACCGGCGTGGTCATCGACATCACCGATGCCCACGGGGAGCGTCTGCACAGGGAATGGACCTACGAGGAGATCGCGACGGCGTCGGACCGCGCACGGGCGGAGGCAAACGCGCCGGTCGTGATCACCTACAACGAGCCGTCGGCCATGGATCGTTCGGAGTACGAGGGGGGTGAGTAGCGAGCGGGCGCGTGGAGGGTGCCCCGGCACGGGGCAGCGGACGCACGCATGCTCGTGACTGCACTCGGTTCCATAGGCTCGCCCGCACTCCCGCGGGACGTCGTTCGCCAGGCACGGTGCGAAAACTAGCAGACAGGCGCTCTGACCTGCGAATACGTATGATTTAGTTCGGTCAACACGTCTTCCTTGGACTCCGTGTCGGCATTGCGCGCCGTCTTCCAGCAGTCGGTGCAGTTCCGCCCGGCGAGCCAGCGGGCGAAGCCGGCGCGACGGTCGGCGGGCCGGTCAGACAGGTCATGGACGATCGAGTGTCCACAGGGGTGCTCAACGGTCCACCGGGTACGACAATTGCCACGTGGTTGTTTCTACTTTCTGTCTTCTGCGTCGTCTCAGCGTGTCCTGCGGATGGCGTCTGTGGCCGCCGTGGCGATGGCGACGGGAGCGCTGGAGGGCTGGGGCAGGTGCAGCAAGGTGGTCCCCGGCAAGTGGTGGGACCCCGCGGTGAGGGTGAGCTGGAGTACGGCGCAGCCGGCGGTCGTGAGCTGCTTGACGCGGGTGATGGCTTGAGCGGTTTCGTCGCTGCCGTACCGGGCGTCGGTGACGATCACGAGGAGGCGGCCGGCGCCGGGGCGGCTGAGTTCGAGGCCGTGGTCGAGTGCGTCGATGGCGTCGCCGAGATTGTGGTGGCCGCCGTTGGCATCGAACGTCGTCACGCGCTCTGGTGCTCGGTGGGTGGGTCGGGTCAATGCGGTCAGGTGCATGTCGTAGGCGATGGTGGCGGTAAGGGAGTCGGCGTCGGTCAGGGCTGCTGCGCGTGCCACGATCCAGGCAGCGGACGCGACGGGCGCGCAGGCGGCACGCATGGAGCCGGAGACGTCGACGGCGATACCCACACGCAGCGGTGGGGTGGGGGAGTTCCGGCGGCGTGTGTGGGTGAACGGTTCCGCGGTGGGGACCGACCCGGCCGCGCGCTGAGCGTCGCGGGCGAGGGCCGCGCGCATGTTGAGGCGGCCGGGCGGGGTGGGGCTGGTGGTCCGCTCCTCGGTCCGCTCGCGGTAGGCGGCGGCACGCAGGGCGCGGCTCAGGCGCGCGGCGGCACTCTGCTCGGCGGCGGTGGGCCTGCGGGTGCCGGTGACCGGGTTGCCGTAGGGCGCCGGTGTGCCGTCGGGGGTGACGGTGGTGCCACGGGCGTTGAAGACCGACTTGGCGGTGGCGGCGGCTTTGCGTCGCTGGCCGGCCCGCTGGGCGCGGTCCTGAGCCTGCGCCTTGGACTGCGCGGCCATGGCGTTGGTCGCTGCGGCCTGTGCCGCGAGGTCGGCGGCGTCGGTGGCTGCCGTGCTGTCCATGACGACCCCCACGGCGCCGGACAGCAGATCGGTGAGGTTCTCCGGCACGGGCAGGGCGGGGGCCGCGGTGTCCAGAGCGTCGCACCATTTTTGAGCGTGCGCGAGCATGGTCGTGGCGTCGTGGTCGGCGCACTGGTGGGCAGCGGTCCAGATGCGGGTGAGTGTGGCCAGCAGGTTTGCGCCCAGCACCTTTTCGCACAGATCGGCGACGGCCCGGGTCTCGCCGGCGTCCAGGATGCCGACGTCACGGCGGCCGAGGACCAGGGCCGCCACGGCGGCGGCGTGCTCGATGCCCTGGAGGGTGGGGTGGGCGATGTCGGGCATGACCAGAATTCGGGCACTGGTGCGCAGGTACGTGCGGTCCGTGGGCCGCGTGATCAGGTGTGCGCCTTCGACACGGCTCTCCTCCAGCAGGAGCGCGGCCTCGACGACACGGGGGTTCGCTCCGGCTGGCTCCGTCCAGACGGAGTGGGCCGCGTGCGCGGCCTCGTGGACGAACACTCCCCAGGCGGCGGGATACCGCTCCTCGTCGCCCACGATCCGCGGATGGATCTCGTGGGGCTGGAGCGGGGCGAACAGGCCGGCGTCGAACTCGACCTCGCCCAGAGTGGGGAAGAACGCGGCCGGTGTGCCGCTGCGCGTGCCGGGGCGGCAGGTGACGAGGAGGTCCTGGCGGCCGGAGAGGGCGACCAGCCGATCGCCGAGTTCGGCTCCCACGCGCAGCCACGCGTCCGGGGAGGAACGGGGTTGCGCGGGCGGGGCGCCGTCGTCGTCCCATCGCGCGAGGTCGGCGTCGTCGTCCGGCGTGGTGGCGGGGGACTGGACGTGGTGGTGGGCGCTCATCGCGAGCGGCCCCGGTGCGCGGAGCCGGTGCTGCCCCGGGGCTGCCGGACGGCCGAGGCGGAAAGCTGCTTGCCGAGGGTGAGGGGAGCGACCTCCTTGACGCCGACAGCCTTGATGACGGCAGCGGCGACGGCGTCGCGATCCTCCAGAGGAGCGATGCCGACCAGGTTCGCGAGCGCGGCTTTGGTGCCGAGGACGGCCTCGGTCCTCTGGTAGCTGAGCAGCTCTCGCAGTTGGGGGGCCCAGCCCAGTTCGCCGAGTTCGACTTGGCGGGAGAGGTGTCGGGCGACCCGGACCACCCGGGCATCGATCCTCAGCGCCAGGGCGAGGTCATAGTCCGTGCCGATCTGGATTTGCACGCTGAACCGGCTCGCGAGCGCCTCCGTCAAAACCGCCCCGTGGACGCCGGGATTGTGGCCCGCCACCACGTAGAAGCCCGGCTCGGCCTTGATGGTCTCGCCCTTGTGGGCCTTGACCTGGATCTGCCTGCGCCCGTCCATCGCGGGATACAGCGCCGCCAGGACCTTCGGTGAGATCAAGGTGGCATCGTCGATCAGCAGGGCGCGGCCCTCGGTCATCGCGGTGACCAGCGGACCGTACTGGAAGACGTAGGCTCCCGCGTCGTCCTGTGTGTACTCGCCGATCAAGTCGCCGACCGTGGTGTCGCCGTCACCGGCGACGGTGAGCAGGTCCGGGAACGCCGCCTCGACCAGACTCGTCTTGCCGGTGCCCGGAGGGCCGTAGAGCAGCACCGGCACGTCGGCGTCGCGCAAGCGATTCAACGCCTCGACGTCGGGCAGATCGGCCAGCTCCCGGGGGTGGTAGACCTGGCCCCCCGCGCGGCGGATCGGGCCGGTCTGCCTGGGCGTGGCTGCTGCGGGAATGGTCGTGCGGGCCGTGGCCGCCTGGGCGCGGGGAGAGTGGGTGCCCGGTGGGCTGATCACAGCGGTCTGCGCGGCTGCGGCGGTTTTCGCGTTCGCGCGGAACTCCGGTTGTCCGGTTCCGCCTTGGTCGGCCTCGCCGCGTCGCACCAGGGTGAGGGCGGCGTTGCGGACGGCTCCGTGGGAGTGGCCCAGCTGCCTGGCCATGTCCCCGATGGTGAGCGTATCCGCCGGCCGGTCGGCCAGCAGTCGGGCCACCTTGGCCCGTAGTTCGCCGCCCTTGGTGCGCGCTGGACTGGTAGGCGTTCCGGGTGTGGTCAAAACGAGGCCCCTTCAACAGGTACGGGTGCGGGCGGGGTTGGCGATGCGCTGGAGAGGCTGGCCGCTCTCGGAGCGGATCACGGACTGTGCCGACATCGGCGACCGGGCCAACCGGGGCGTACCGTCGGCGCTCATCGGCCGACCGAGGGCTCGGTCCAGGTGCACGGGATGGCCGGCGACGAGCAGCTCGCTGGCTGCCGAGCAGGCCCGTGCGTCCGCTCCGTACCGGGTTCCGTAGCTCGGCAGGCGCAGCCTGGCGTCTCTTCGAAGCCGGCCTGGAGCAGGATCCGCCGGGCGGCGGCGTTGTAGCCGGTGGTGGTGATCTCGCCGGTGATGGTGTGGCGGATCGTCATGAACGGCTCTGCTGGTGCTTCGGGCAAGGCGAGTCTCCTATCCGTGGTGGCGGGAAAGCGGTGGGGTGTTGGGCGAAGGCGAGGCGGGCCCGGAGCTTCCAGCACATCAACGGTGCGTGGCTGGACCACGAACGATGGGCAATGACTGCCGACATGCTCCAGGGCGGGCCTCACCGCCCCGCAGCTACCTGACTCGCCTTTCCGCACGTTCCGATAGCCGGGTGTACCAACAACAGTCATGAATGAATCTCCTTGAATACAGGTGAAGAAGGCGTGCCTGCTCGGGCGTGGACGCAATGTTGACCGGGGCGAGCGAAGAGCAGGACGCGAGAGCGCGTGTGGCGTGGGTACATGGGCGCCATGACCGCCTCGGCAGCCCGGCATCACGCACATATCGCGTGGTGCTGGGCCGCCCCCAGTCCGTCGGGTCTGGGGGGCAGGGGCGATCGGTGGCTCTTCTGGTGGGGTCAGCGGCGTGGTTTCCGTGGCGATGGCGTCTGCACGGTCACCGCGGGAGAGCGGACCGGGCCGGAGGGCGTGGCATGTGGGGTGCGATGCGTGTCGAGCGCCGGGTCGAGACACACGGGATAGCGAGCGGCGGCCAGCATCTGCGCGGCCCAGGTTGCACGTTCGTTTTCCCAGTCCCGTCCCATGTCGAAGGGCAGCCGCACCCAGTGGCCGCGAAGCGTCGGTTCGAAGAGGAAGCCAGCGCGGCGGAGTAGCCGTCCGGCGAGGTCGTCGAGCGGTCCTACGACGTCGACTTCACCGCCTTGGCCCCGGTCGATGCGGATTGCGTCGGAGGTTGTGGTCATCGGTTGTGTCCCGTTGCGAGGTGGGCTGGGGCATGAGCGGGCTACGGCGGAATCGAGTGTGCGAAGGGCGCCGAGATCGGCGATGCATTACCGCGCTGGGGCGCCCGGGCTGCGCAAGCCCAGGCGATGCGGTTACGACGCTCCATCGGCCCGTAGCGCACGGCCGTTTGGGGCGGACCAGGGCCTAGGGCGGGGGAGTGATCAACCTGTACCTCGTAGCCCTGTCGGCGAATGCCGAGGACTGCTTGGCGGGCTCGGCGGGCGCTGCCCTGCTCAGGGTGGGTAAGCCAGGCCCGGCGTGTCCGCGACGGGATCGAACGGCACGCGGACCAGGTACCAGCCGCCCAGGCCCGTGCGCATGTTCGCGTTGGCGGCGGCCCCGAGGCCGTGCTCGGGACGGACACCGAAACGGAAGCGGTCAGACAGGGGGGAATCCTCATTTGTGGGAGGTCAACGGTGCGTAGCTGCGCCGCGTGGCCCAGGGGCGGAGCGTGCGGTGAGTAGCCGCGGGCTGGGAGCTGACATAGCCGCCGGCCCGCCCGGCACGGCGGCGCGGGCCTGTCGCTCGAACGGCTCGCTGTCGGCGAGCCATGTCTCGATGGCTGGCAAAACAGCGATGCCGAGCTGCCCGCGGACCTGGCTCCACTCGTGGGCCGACAGCGTCCGGGGGATCGAGTACAGATCGTCGCGGAGGCTGTTCCACTGGTTCCAGGCGTCCTGGCTTTTGGCGAGCGCTTCCCGCAGGCGGGTCAGTGCTGCGGTGTCCTGGGGCCAGGGGGTGGCCGCGGGACGGCATCGGGTGAGCAGGACCGGCGCGTGTTCGAGGACGTGACGGAAGGAGAGCCAGGCGTGGTCGGCGAAATCCCGTTCCGCGCTGGCGATCAGACGGGAGCCGCGGACCGATTCACCGGTGCTGTAGCGGCCGGAGTCTCTGACCGCCTGGAGGCTCTGGTGTTCTTCCCGGATGCGGTCCAGCGCCGTGAGGACGATGTTCAGGTCCCGGTTGTGCAGGGCGCGGCGGTGGGCTGGCAGGAACGTGTTCGTAACGGCCTGCGCCGCAAGAGCGGGATCGGCGGCCAGCGTGAGGCTGCGCGGCGTGGTGGGGTCATCGTGGGGGTCCCCCTGCTCCCTGTCGGTGAGAGCCCCGATGAGGTAGCCGCTTCGGTGGCCAGGGCGCTCGATCAGCAGCAGCTCGGTGCCGACGTCGTTCCTCAGCACGCATGCAAACGGGATCCGGTGGTGTTCGAGGGCCCGGTATATGTCGCCCGCTTCCCACAGCATGGGCCAGAGATCTTCCTGCGCCAGAGGATGGCTGTAGATCTGAACCTCGGCCCTCCACCTGCCGGGCAGCCGGGCAGCGATCTCGGTGCCGACGTCGCCGAGGTAGGGCCGGCTGCTGGTGGTGATGGTGGCACCGTGCTCGTGGGCGTAGTGCACCAGGGAGCTGGCGGTGGCCCGGGCAACCTGCGTGTTGGCCAGAGGTGAGATGAACGTGCCGTTGGACAGCCTGCTGAACCCGGCTTTCTGCAGGGCGTGGACGGCTTGGTGGTACTCCTCGCCCGTCGCGATGGCGACAAGGCCCATGGCATGGCTGGTGGCGAGGACGATCTCGGCGAAGGGAGTGGGCAAAGGGGGCTCCTGAAGGTGCGGGTGCGAGATCAGCGGTAGGCGGTCGTGCATGGTCAGCCCGGCGCCCTGTGCGCTGCCGGCCGGGCTTGAGCCGTCACGACCGGCTGATGCTCTGCGGTGAGCGGAGCGCCCTGCCAGACTGCGCGCGAAACGCGTCGGTGCCGGCGGGCCAGACGTCGACGGTCGGCATCACCACCAGTCCGAGCTGGATGCGCACCTGCTCCAGCCGCTCCCGGGCTGTGCGGGGCTGGAGGCCGAGCAGGCGCCGAGGCCGCGTGTATCGGACCGGCCTCCAGCGAGTGCCGTTTGGCCGTCTGCTGACTGTGGTGCGCCTCCGACTAGATAAGGCAGGGGTCGATGAAGTCGTCAGCGCGGCTCATCGGTGCTGCCCCCTGCGGAGGCCGGCTCCTGGCAGGGGCGGATGCATGCGAGGGCCGTCGCTGCCGTGCAGTGCGATGTGGAAGTTCTGGTGCCGCAGGCGCTGCAGGCTGGTGATCAGGCGGCGCCGGGCCTGCTCCGGGCTGAGGGTGGCCGGCAGATGGCACTCGCCGGACGCGGGGTCGAGCAGGAATCCGCCGTGCGCCAGCAGTTCGATGAGGGCGCCGATGTAGCCGGTGCGGATCCTGGGGCGCTGCTGGTCGTCGAAGGTGACGTGGACCTGCATGTGGCCCGGGCTGCTGCGCCGGATCGGTGCGGGCGCGGCGAGCCGGTAGGCGAGCAGCAGCCTGCGCTGCAGCGCCGCCGCGGCCCGGACCGGGTCGGCGGGGACGGCGATGCCGCGTGGGGCCTGGATGCCCTGTACGTGCCGGTGACCAGCGTTGGCGGGCAACATCGGCAGCACCAGATACTGGCCCGGCCGGTAGGGGCGGGGCATGACATACAGCTGGAGGCCCCAGTGGTGCGTCAGCACCGCGCGCCGGGCGCCAGCCTCGTGCGCCGTGTACGGCAGGGGACCGCTGTCCCAGATCCGCTGGCCCGCCGGGTCGTCGGCGATGGGGACCGCGCTGTGGGTGGGCCGCCAGCCAGGCAGGCGCTCAGCGAGGGCGTGGGTGAACTCGGTTATTGGCAAAGGCGCATTCTCGTCGGTGCTGACGTTCACGAGGAGGTGGCCATGCCGTGGGCGTCGGTGCGGCGGCAGGTGTAGCCAATCAGCGTCGATTTGCCCGGCGTGGTAGGGACGACGGCAGTGTCGGAGCAGGTGAACCTGTATGTGAAGGAGGGTGAGTTGGTGGTGCCGAGCCAGGCACGGTCGTCCTTGCCCGGGATGATCTGGTAGCCGGAGAAGACCGTGTCGCGCTGCGAGTGGGTGTGGGAGAACACGACGAGGGCTTGGCCGTCAGCGGTCTTCAGCGCGTAGCTGTCGGTGAACTGCGGGCTGGCGGCGGAGAACGTAGTGATGCCGTGGCTGCCGAACTTGCGCACGGTCTTGTCGTGTGTCTTGACCTGCCGGGCGGACGCATTGGAAGCGGCGAAGACCTTCTTGCCAGTCGTGTTGCCTCCGGTGGTGAAGTTGTCGCCGACAGCCGTGCGCAGCACATTGACTGGGGTGGCGACGTTCTTGCTGGAGGCGGCGTCCAGGGCGGTGGCGTAGCCGTGGGCATCGAGGGCGATCTTCGGGAGCTTCTTCGGGTCGTCAAGGTCGATGGCAGCGACCATCTCCCACTGCTTCGTCGTCGCCTGCTCCGCCGCGATCATCACCCGAACGTTCTGCTTCTTCTTGCCGCTACGTGTGACGGCGGCGAACCAGCGCCGCTCGTCGGCCGTGAAGCGGGGGATGTAGACGTCGGTGGCATCCAGGTCATACGACCAGGGCTTGTACTTTTCGCGGTCGGCCTTCGGCAGCCCCTCGTCCTCCTTGTAGTCGGAGACCGACATCGCGTACAGCGGTCCACCCTCGATGGTGTCGAGGAAGGCGCGGTTGTGGTGCTTGTTCGCCTCGTTGTTGATCTCGGAGTAGCGGGCGATCTGGGCCAGTGCCTCCTGCTTCGTCAGCGCCGGGGCGGCGGTCGGCGAGGGCGTGGCGCTGCGGGTGGCCTTGGCTGTGCTGTTGGCACTGTGGCCGGTGGTGCAGGCGGATGTGGCGAGGGTGATCGCCACGGTGGCGGTGAGCAGGGTGGCTGTGCGGCGGGCGGGGGTGTGCTGGGTGATGAGGTGCTCCGAGTGCGTACGGTTCAGAGGGTACGGATGGGGACGGATGTGGAAGCGGTACGGCGGCGGGTGGCGGGGGCCGGGTGTCGGCGGCGGCCAGCAGGTGTCTCGCGGCGTCGGCGAGGCGCGGCGGTGATCGTGCCGGCCGGGACTGAGAGCTGGTGGTTGAGGCCGGCGAGGCGGCCGAGGTGGTGGACGGATCATCGCTCCGGCGCGTGGTCTCCCCAGCACACCCGTCACTGTGAGGTGCCGTTGCCGCTGGACACCGCGGCCATCGGATGCGTGCTCAACTCGCCCGAGCCCACTGTGGCCTTGGCTGTCACACTCGTGGCCTTCCACGCGGTGACGAGTCCGCTGCTGGCAGCGCCGCAACTGACGGACGTTCGTGACGGGCGCCGTGACCCGTAACAGACGCGGTGTGCAGGTGGCGTCGCTGGCCTTGTCAGGCACCGGCGGTGCGGGGCTGGTCAGCGCCTCGGTGCTGATGGTGGTGCTTGTCGTGGCACTGGCCCGGCGGCCGGGCGGTGCGGCGGAGACGCGGCAGGGGCGTCGTGGCCGCCGTCCGGAAGCGCCTTTCCCTCGGCTGTGAACTGCATGAGCACGAACTCGGTGTGGGTGTCGCCGTCGACGGTGAGCTGCCAAGGCGCGCAACGCGTGAAAACCCCTTCGGTTTCAAGCCGTTGCCCGTCGGGTGCGGTGGCCGTGATGTAGATGGCCAGCACCCACTCGCCTTCGAGGGGTTCTGAGCGCGGAGGGCGCCCTTCGAACTCGTTGCGGGCAGCGATGAGCTGTTCGAAGTCGGCGATGTCCTCTGTGGTCAGAGTGCGGTGGTCTATGAAGGAGAAGGTCATGGCTGGCGTGTATCTGTTCTCTCAGCAGGTTCAACTGTGAGGCAGCTGTTTGGCGGTGGGGCGGTCGCGTTAGCGGCTGTTTGACCCCGTGCACGTCAAGCAGGGCGTGTTGAACTCACGGGGCTTTCAATGCATGCGGGCGTCGGTGTCGAAGAGGGTCAGTTCCTGGGGATGAAGGAGGTGCTGGACGATGAAGGACCGTCCGGCGACCTTCCACAGACCGCGTCCGCGGTTGAGGTGGGCGATAGCGTCCATCTCCACGGAGGTCAGGCCCAAGAGGGCCGCCGCGGCGTGGAGTTGGTCGGTCTCCTGGCGGTAGACGATGCGGGTGGAGCAGTCGGCGAGCAGGCCCTCGGCGAGTGCGCGGCCTTGTGACCCTGCGTCGCCTGCGGTGAGCAGGTCGGAGAGCCGGTGGATGACGAGGAGGTTGGCGATGCCGAGTCCGCGGGAGAGCTTCCACTGGGCCTGCATGCGCTGGAGCAGGCCGGGGTGGCGCATCAGGCGCCAGGCTTCGTCGTAGATGATCCAGCGCCGGCCACCGTCGGGGTCGGTGAGGGCGGATTCCATCCAGGCGGAGGCGCAGGTCATGGCGAGGACGAGGGCGGTGTCGTCGCCGGAGCTACCGAGCCGGGAGAGATCGATGGAGAGCATCGGCGACGCGGGATCGAAGACGACGGTGGACGGGGCGTCGAACATGCCGGCCAGGTCACCGTGGACCAGCCTGCGCATGGCGTGGGCGAGGTCGCGGGCCGCGTCCCCGAGCCGTCCGGACATCATCCCGGCGGCCTCGTCGAGTTGTGTGGGGTTGTTGAGGACGGTGGCGATGTCACCGAGCAGTGGGGTACGGCCGGTGGCGGCGGCGCGGGAGACGACCGCGTCGAGGGCGACGTCCAGCGCGGTGTGCTCCATGGGCATCAGGTCGCGGCCGAGGACGGTGCGTGCCAGGGAGCCGAGAAGGAGGAGACGGCGCTTGCGGACTTCGCCGGCCCAGTCGGCTTCCGGTGTGCTTTCCGGGCGGGGCGCGGCGTCGAGCGGGTTGAGGCGGCCGGGCAGGCCGGGACCGAGGGCCACCGACATACCGCCCAGGGCCTGGGCAACGGGCGTCCACTCGCCTTTCGGGTCACAGGGGACGTAGATCCGGTAGCCGAAGGCCACGGACCGCAGTGCGAACGACTTCGCGAGGGCGGACTTGCCCTGACCGATGACGCCGGCCAGCAGGATGTTGGGGTTGGTGAAACCTTCCACCTTGCCGTACAACGCGAAGGGGTCGAAGAGGAACGATGCTTCGGCGTGGACATCGCGGCCGATGTAGATCCCTTCGGCGCCGAGGCCGCCTTCGGCGAGGAACGGGTAGGCACCGGACGCGATAGCGGTCGTCATGCGGTGGGCGGGCAGCTTCAGGCGGTTTCCGCGGGCGGAGCCGGGGCCGGGACGTCCGCTGGCCGGATAGAGGGGCGCAGGCATCTCGTGTTCGGCTCGTGCGGTGCCTGCGTGATGGGTGGCTGTTTCGGCACGGACTTTGGCCGACACTTCGGCGAGTTGGCGGCGAGCGGCCTTACGCGCGGCACGGTCGGTGCCATGCGGGGTGAACAGGGAGGATGCCGAGGCGCGACGCGTGCGGCGGGCGGGCCGGTGGCTCATCGGGGGCCTCGTTTCGACGAGTAGTGCTCATCGCACACAAGCGGTGGTGTGCGGCGGGCTGTTGAGGTTGGTCGGGGTGGTCTTGCGGCGGACACTATGTCCGGCGGCGACATGCCTCTGGCAGATCGTGAGGACCATCGGTCCCTCGGGGAGCCGATCGGGGCGGCACTCGGCGGAGTCGGCCGCGGTCGATGGCACGAGGTGGAAGGCCGCGTGGAGCTCGGTGGCGGCCTGCCACAACCGGGTATGAGCGGCTGCTAGATGGCGCCCGGCCGCGGGATGCGGGGGCCGGGTGGCCTCGGCCAGCTGGTCGAGGAGCTGGTGCAGCCCGGTCAGGTGAGCATGCAGCACGTCCAGGTGGACGCGGTCGGCCGCGGGCCGCCCCTGGGCGAGCAGACCGCGGGCGTGGTGACGGACGCCGGCGGTGGCAGCGCGTAGATAAGGATGCGCTTCGTGCACAGCTTGTGAGTTCAAGAAGGTCCTTGCTAGAGCGGTAAGTTCAGCGTCGGCAGGCACCCGTGCCACGCAGACCCGGCGGAATGGTCGGCGCCTGCCGCGCCGATGGCAAGCCTCTCGTCTGCCGATCTCCGAAGCGGCGCCGGAGCCGGCGTGAGTACCTCGTGCACCTGCGTAAGGTTGTGGCGTCAGCGGTTGAGGAGCGGCGCGCTGACCCAGCTCTTGGCCAGGGGACGACAGCCGAGGACAGAGATGACGCCGCAGCCGCCGCCTCGCGGAGATCTGCGGGAAGCGGTGGTACCGGCGTCTGCGGGCCGCAGACGGTGCGGAGCGGCTGGCCTCCGGGCCACGGCGCGCTGATCACCCCCCCCCAGCGGCCGCAGTGTCTTCCCAGTCCGCAGTCAAGGCGTCAGCCGAGCGGGGAGCGTGCCGCGCAGCAGGCTCTCGCGTGCCTCGGGTTCGGTTCGGTCGAGGAGCAGGGCGTAGTCCGCCGGCTCGTTGTCGAAGGGGCAGCTTCCCCATGCACCGATCCGGTTCTCCTTCGTCACTCGGCGGTGCGGGCGAGGGGAAGTGCCGCGACGGTGAAGGCGTCGGGCTGCTGGTAAGTGAGGCGGCGCAGGTCGACACCGGCGGTGACGGCAGCAGTCTCGATCTGGGCGCAGGCGGCGTCGAGGAGAGCGTCGGTCTCGGCGGTGACGGTGACCAGACCGGTCAGGGCGACGTCGGCGTGCCCGGCGATGAGCTGCCGCTCGCGGGTCTTGACGTCGGCGTACTCGACGGAGTCCTCTTCGCTGTCGACCTGCCCGCGGCGCGCTCGCTCGTTGGCATCGGCGATGATCGCGGACTTCTTGCGCTGGACGTCGCGGAGCGCGGACTCAAGCCCCTGGGGCACGTAGACGAGGGAGAGGGTGCGCCGGACGCCGGCGCTGAACATCATGCCGTGCAAGAATCCGGCGCCCATTTCGGTGCGCGGCCAGTTCTCCACCCAGTAGGTGGTGTGGCGTGCGCTGTCGGTGGCGAGCCGGTCGTACTCTTCCACCTGGACAACGGGCCCGGCGGCAGCCGGGTCGGCCTCGGCGCGGCCGGTCTCGGACCACTGCTGCAGCGCCGGGAGGGCTTTCGGGTCGTAGGCGGTGCGGATGACGGCGGCGATGTCACGGGCGCTGAGCCAGCCGGTGACCATCAGTCCGGCGTTGCGGGCGGCCTGGGCGACGCTGGCCGTGGTCTGCTCCAGGACGGTGAATGCTCCGGGCAGGCCGCCGCCGGCCTGGTTGATGAGGCGGCGGGCGGCCTTGAGGTCCAGGGAGATCGCGATATACGTCTCGTGCGGTGCGGCGGCGGGACCAGCGGCGGCGATCAATTCGGAGTAGACCTGCCCGGCGACCGGCGTGTCGGGGCGGCCGTGCCGGGCCCAGTGGCGGGCGAGGGTGTCGCTGGAGTCCGGGACGGTGCGCTCCAGGACCTGAACGGCGGCGACGTGCCCGGTGCGGGCGATGCCTGCGAGGGCCCGGCCCCATCCGTTCACGTTGTGGTTCTGCGTGGCCGGGTCGAGCAGGACGAACGCACGGCTGCTGACGCGCGCGATGGCGGTGAGGGTCTGCCGGTGCGGATCGTGGACAGCCGCGGCCTTATTGGCGGAGTCGCCGGGGGTGACCACCTTGAGGGAGGCGGCGGTGCCGGGCAGGTGGAGGATGCCGTCCTGCCGGGGCCGCGTGAGGGGACGGGCCAGCCACAGGGTCTGCCCGGTGCGTCGCCGGCGCGCGTACCGAACGACGATCGGGGCCCAGTCGATCAGGGACCGGCCATGTCGGCGGACGGCGACCAAGGCGGCGACCGCCGCCCACAGCGGGGTCAGGGCGAAGACACCGAGCAGCCCGGTGGACACGACGGTCACCAGCAGCAGTGCGAGAGAAGCGCAGACGAGGACGAGCTGGGGGAGGGACAGGCCGAGGAGGATGCCGCGGCGGGACCGGTGCGGGAATCGCACCGTGACCGGAGCGATGGGGAGATCGGACAAGAAAGAGGTCCTGGAGGCGCGGGCCCTGGAAGCGGGAGGCAAGGAATCCTCCCGCCTTCAGGGGATCGGGCAGGTGGTCAGAAGCTGGTCGTCGAAGGCGGCGGGGTGACCGGCCCGCTCGTGCTGTCGTTCTCTGTTCCGGTGCCGGCCATGGGCGGTGCGCCCTGCGGTGGCGGCGTGGTAATCGGCGGACTGGACTGCCAACCGTCGACCCGGCCTTGTGCGGCACTGTGTCCGGGACCGCCCTTTTCCGGGCTGCCGCCCATGTGTCCGCTGGTGGCGTCGCGGACATTGGTCGGGGGCGGTTGGACGGCCTTGCCCAGACCGGACTGGGCTCCGCCGGGAGACACGTCCGTGCCTCCATTTCGGGAGCCTTCCTGATCGCCGCCAGCACTGAGAGCGATGTCGCCGGGGAATCCCCCGTCGCCGGGAAGGGAGTCCGGTCCCTGCGGAGCGGCTCCCGTTCCGGCACTGGCGCCTGCCGCGGCGCCGCCCGTTCCGGCGGTTGATGCCAGCGCGGCGGCCTTCTTCCCGGTGCGCTCGGCGTACTGCTTCGCGAGCTGGGCGCCGGCCCCGCCGGCCCGGTGCAGGGATTCGCCGTCGCTGCCCTCGGCCGCCCAGTGGACGAACTTGAAAGTCGCGTACGGGCACAGCAGGATCAGGACCATGATCACGATGCCTGCGAGGACGTCGGCGAGGGCGGCCAGGCCGTCTTTCGTCTCCGTCTTGCCCATTGCGGCGATGCCGAGGACGAAGATGATCGTCATCAGGAGCTTGCTGACCACGAGGGTGGCGGTGGCCTCGATCCAGCCCCTGCGCCAGCGGCGGGCAACTTCCCAGCCTCCGCCGGCCCCCGCGAAGACCGCCAGGGTGACCATCACGAGGATGCCGACCTTGCGGACCATCATGACGCACCAGTAGAGGAGTGCGCCGATGGAGGCACCGAGCGCGGCGAGCACCATCACCAGCCAGCCCAGGCCGCTCAACGACGTGAGCTGGCCGACCTTCACGATTCTGTGCACCGCGGACTCGATGGTCAGGTGCGCGGCCTTGAGGAGACCTGCGGACAGCGCGTCCACGACCTCGATCGCGACGGTGGTCAGCGCGACGGCGGCGAAGCTGAAGATCACCCCGGACGCGGTACCGGTGAACGCCTGCGTCAGGGCCTGGCCGTCGCGGCGGATCGCAGCCCGGATGAGCTGGGCGCAGAACGTGGCGACGAGCACGACCAGCCCGATCGGCAGGATCATCTCGTAGTTGTCGCGGAACCAGCCCGCGTTCAGGTCGACGTGGGTCGTGGAATCGACGGCCTTGGCCGCCAGGTCAGCGGAGGCCGCGGCGAGTTCACCGGCGGACTTCGCCATCCAGTCGCCGATGGCCTTCCCTGGGTCGGAGGCGAAGTCGACGGCTTCACCGACGGCGCAGACCGCGTCCGCGAGGGGGAGGTCACAGAACCCCATGAGGTGCTACCTCCTTTCGGTCAGGGCGCGACGCGCGGGGCGATGGCGACGAGCGAGCAGTCGGCAGAGGGCCGGCACTGCACGGCGAGGGTGATCGAGCGGTCCTCGGCTCCGCCACCGCCCTTGGCCCAGGCGATGGTCTGCTTGACGGTGACGGTGACGGCGTAGATGTACGCCTTGGTGATCTCCGCGGGGCTCTCCGCGAGGGCCTGCTTGAAGGCGGCCGGGAAGTGTGCCTCGGTGACGGTGGCGCTGGCGTGCTGCATCTGGTCGGCCATCCGTGACCATAGGAGAGGGTCAGGCATCTGCGCGGAGACCGAGTCCCAGTCGCGGTACTGGCCTTCCTTCGTCAGCCATGCCTCCATCCCGGCGAGCTGCTGGTCGTGGCCGGTGGTGCGGGTGTCGTACGTCCAGAGCATCTCGGCGGCCTGCTTGGCGAACTCGACCGGATCGGAGATACGGGGCGGGCGGGCGACCGGGCCGGTCTCGGCTGCGGGCTCCTGCGTGTCCGGAGCGGAACTGTGCGTCGGTGACGGCGCAGAGGCGGGTGCCCCGTGCTGCTCGCCCCGGCCGGTGAGGAAGACGGTCGCGGCTGCGACGGCCAGCAGCAGCGCTAGTCCGACTGCGACCAAGGCGATGCGGCGGTAGGGCGCCAAGACGATGCCGCGGCTGGGAAATCTTCTCTGCATCAGTGGACCTGCGACCCCAGCGCGCTGAAGAAGGCGACGATGCCATTGGCAGCGCCGAGACCGAGCGCGGCGCCGGCGGCGACGGTCGCGCCCTTCTTGCCGTTGGCCTCGGCTTGGTGGCCTCCGGTGTGATGGCCCCAGGCCCATACGGCAAGGCTGACGGCGAGGGCTCCGACGACGGCGACGATGCCGAAGAGGTTGATCGAGTTGACGACGTTCTTCAGCACGCTCAGGCCGGGCAAGCCGCCTCCCTTGGGAGAGATACCGGGGTCGTAGGCGAGTTGGAGGAAGCGGTCGGCAAGCGGTGACACGGGAATGGCAGTCTCCTTGCGTCGCTGGCCAAGCGGGCACGGCGAGCGGGAAGTTGAGAGTGGGAGGGAGTGCGCGAGCGGCGCGAGAAGGCGGCTGGCGTCAGAGGACGCGGCGGGCGGCGAGGATGTCCATGCTGGTGATCGGCACGATCCGTACGGGCTTGCCGGTACGCGGGGCCTCGATGACCAGGCCCTCACCGATGTACATGGCGACGTGCTCGGGAACTGCGGCGCTGCCGCGGCTGAAGACGAGGTCGCCGGGGCGCAGGGCGTTGGTGGAGACGGCCTTGCCCTCGTGGATCTGGGTGTATGTGGTGCGGGTGAGGGTGATGCCGGCGTGCTTGTACGCCTGTTGCATCAGGCTGGAGCAGTCGCAGTTGGCCATGGGGTCCCGGCCACCGGCGTTGGTGCAAGAGCCACCCCATTGGTAGGGGGTGCCGAGCTGCTGCATCGCCCAGACGATCGCCTTGCGCGCTCGCGGGGCAGTGCCCTTCGGGATCTTGTAGCCGTTCGGAACCTTGCCTTCCGGGATGTTCCCGAACCGGGTGTCCTCACCGGCGGAGCCACAGCCCGATCCGGCGTCCGGCTCCTTGTCCGGCGTCGGGTCGTCGCTGCCTTCGACGGCGCCGGGGAACGTGGCGGCTATGGCCTTCTGCAGGGCGGTGGCCAGCGGCTCCCACTGGGCGTACGCGTCCGGGAAACCCGACTTCTGCACGGCTTGTGCGGCCTGGGGGATGGTCATCTGCTGCCAGCCGGACACATCGAGCAGGGCTTTGTAGAACTTCTCGGAGGCGTAGACGGGGTCGCGGATCTGGTCAGGGGTGCCCCAGCCCTGGCCGGGGCGCTGCTGGAACAGACCGAGGCTGTCGCGGTCGCCGTAGGCGAGGTTGCGCAGTCGGCTCTCCTGCATCGCCGTGGCGAGCGCGACGATCTGCCCGCGCCTGGGAACGCCGAGGCTGATGCCGGTGGCGACGATGGTCTGGGCATTCGGGATCTGCTCACCGGGCAGGTCCAGGCCCTCGATGCGGACGGCGGAGGCGTCAGCGCCGTCGAGGATCTTGGCGACCTGTTCGGTGATCTTGCCGGTGTCCAGGTCCGGCAGGCACTGCCCGATGGTGCCCGTGCCCGAGGCGGCTTCGCTGGAGCTGGCCATCATCATTGCCGCGCCGCCGAGGAGGAAGGGGGTGAGGACGACGACGCCGATGCCTGCGGCGAGCGCCTTCAATCCGCGCGGCTCGCTCGCTGGTCAGCGATTTCGGGCAGGGGCGGGTAACGACAGGTCATGTGGGTGTCCTTCGCGGTGTGGTCCTGTGCGCAGCGTGTGCGTGGCGCGTAGACGGGGAACGGCGGCCCGCGGCGGGCGATCAGGTGCCCGGCGGCGCGGAGAGGGTCGCCGCTCGCCTCGCCGGCCGGAAGGTGAGCCAGGTATGCCGGGGTAGGGGGAACCTTCGCGAGGCGAGGGGTGGGAGTGCCGATGGTGGTACGTGCTGGGGGTTCCAAAACAGTAGGTCCGGATCGGCCGTTGACCAAGAAGTCGGCGGGAGGTGCCGGAATCCGGCACCTCGACGAGAGCTTCTTGGTCATCGGCGGAATCGCCTCTACAGTTTTTGGACTCCCCTCTCCTTACCCTGATCTGTGGCCCTGGGCTTCTGCATGCCCAATTCCGGCCTCGCGGGGTCCCCAAGCGCGATGGGCGCTTCCCACCACGCACTCACACCCGAATAGGGGTCTCTCTTTGCCCTTTTCCCTGCACCACGGCGATGCCCTCACGGTCCTCGCTGGCCTCCCGGACGGCTGCGTCGACTCCGTGATCACCGATCCTCCGTACAACAGCGGCGGCCGGACCGCGAAGGAACGCACCAGCCGCTCGGCGAAGGCGAAATACACCTCCGCCGATGCCAAGCACGAACTCGCCGACTTCACCGGCGAGAACATGGACCAGCGCTCATACGGCTTCTGGCTCACGCAGATCATGACGGAGGCACACCGCCTCACGAAGAGCGGCGGGACCGCGCTGCTGTTCACAGACTGGCGCCAACTCCCCGTCACGACGGACGCGATCCAGGCGGCCGGCTGGTTGTGGCGCGGTGTGCTGGCCTGGCACAAGCCGCAGGCCAGGCCCCAGAAGGGTCGCTTCACCCAGAACTGTGAGTTCATCGTGTGGGCCTCGAAGGGGGCCATCGACGGCTCCCAGAATCCCGTCTATCTATCCGGCATGTACTCCGCGTCGCAGCCCTCCGGGGCGAAGCGCCAGCACATCACGCAGAAGCCCGTCGAGGTGATGCGTGAACTGGTCAAGATCAGCCCCGAGGGTGGAACCGTGCTCGACTTCTGTGCCGGCTCCGGCTCGACGGGCGTCGCCGCCCTGCTCGAAGGCCGGGACTTCATCGGCGTGGAGAAGACCGAGCACTACGCGGACATCGCGGCCGACCGGCTCACAAAAACGGTCCGCGAAACCCTCACGCAGGACGACGTGGTCCTCAGCGTCTGAACCGGCAACTGCATTGCCTGTGACGGAAACGACGCCTTTCCTCAGTCGGTGGGCGGCTGGCTACCACACGCCCTTCCGCGGCCGGACGACTTTCCGTTCGCCGTGCCGTGCCCGCTATTCGATTCCCATGCCTTCTAGTGTCTCGTGATCCTGTTCATGGAACCTGAGGCTTCTGTGATCGTTGAGTCAGGTATGGATCTCTCCTCTGAACAGATGGCAGAACTGCGG
>NZ_JBIWKB010000065.1:0-28445 GCF_044765425.1 Streptomyces sp. NPDC102462
CTCCACCCTCGAACGCGGCATCCGCCGAGACGACGACCTCGCCCACGCCTACCGCGACTGGCTCCAAGCCGCTTGACAGGCAATAGGAGCATCAGCAAGAACGGCGCATGCCCCGCCATCCACGAAGACCTCGACTCCGGTGAAGTCATCGTCCAGGGCAAGCCGCTCACCGATCCCGCAGATTTGCGTCAGTTGCAGCACTTCGGCCCTGATGACGCCGCGGTGGCCGTCCCGCGTGAACTCCTCGTCCACCACGGCCCCAAGAAGATGACGTGTGTGCCCGAGCTGATCGACCTGGAGGAGTTCGGCCGGCTCTTCGAGACGTTCGAACACTCGGCCTGGCACCTTGAGACGCGCCGCGGCTACGCCTCGGACCGTGAGGACCTGGGGTACGCCGAGTTCCTTGCCACCGGCACGGCCCCGATGGACCTCGACAGCGACTGGTGCGAGACCATCCGGAAGCAGACCACGAGCCGGAAGTACGTAGGACGGGTACGCGTCGTCGACAACCCGCCGACCGAGGGCCAGCTGTTCCTCCTGTCCTACGCGCGGGTCAACGCGGCCACGGGTGAGGACGTACGGAACCTGTGGCGCGAGGACGCCGAACGGGCGCACCTTCCCGCAGAGGACTTCTGGGTGTTCGACAGCCGCCTGGTGGTGATCCTCCGCTTCGACGAGGGAGACGTTCTCCACGACGTCGAGATCATCACTGAGCCCGCTGAAGTGCTGCGCTACTGCCAGGTGCGGGACGCCGCCGTGCACGCGTCCATCCCGTACGACCAGTTCTCGGCACAGTTGGACGCGAAGGGCTAGACAGGCACCGGTGAGCACGGACTACCAGCAGGCTCGGGAGGCCCTGGGAACACGCCTGAGGGAACTACGTCTCCAGGCCCCGGAAGGGCGGCTCACCGGCACTCAGCTCGCCGAGCGGCTGGGCTGGCCGCACTCCAAGGTGTACAAGCTGGAGGGCGGCCGGCAGACCGCAACCGCCGACGACCTCCGCGCATGGGCCGAAGGCGTCGGCCAACCGGAGGCGTACGAGGAGTTGGACGCCCGCCTGCGGGGATTTGAGTCCCACATCCGCTCGTGGCGCCGCCGGTTGGCCGCCGGCCGCCGGCCCGTACAGGACGGCTGGAACCTCGAAGTCGGCCGGTCCACCGTCATCCGCGCGTGGGAAGAGTCGGTCATCCCCGGCATGCTCCAGACCGCGGACTACGCACGTGCGATCTTCCTGCGGTACGCAGAGTTGCACGGGTCGACGCGCGACACCGACGAAGCCGTCCGGGCTCGCGTGCGTAGCCAGGAGTGGCTCTACGCAGCCGGCCGTAAGTTCCATGCGCTGGTGTGGGAGGCGGCCCTGCACGCGCTGGTGTGTCCGCCGTCGGTCCTCGCCGCCCAACTCGATCGGCTCGCGGGGGTCATCGGCATGGACACCGTGGAACTCGGAATCGTCCCCCTCAGGGCGTCACTGAAAGTGCCGGCCGCAAACGGGTTCTGGATCCTTGATGAACGCCTTGTCGTCGCCGAGGACTGGCACGCCGAGCTGTGGATCGACGACGCCGACAGCATCGCCACCTATCTGCGGGTCTGGAAGACCTTGCAGAAGTCCGCGGTGTACGGGGCTGACGCCCAAGGAGTCGTCAACGCGGCGCGGCGCACGCTGAACACCCGCTGACCGGGCCGAAGAGGACGAAGGAGTCCCCTTCCGCCAGGGGCCTGTCCAGCAGGTCGGGTCGGATGTGGCACTACGGTTCATCGGATCGATCCGAACACCGGCGACGACGAGAGCCCTACGGTCTGGGTCGACGAGGAAAACCACGAACTGGTCTTCCAGGGATGGAAGCCGAGCCCCGAACTCGAAGCCGAATGCGCGGTGTTCGACGTACCCGGCCGTGGGTAAGGGATGCCGGTACACGAGGCAGCGGTCCGTATCCCGGGCAGGATGGTGCACATGATCAGGGAGGCGTGCGATGCGGTCGAGCACCCCGACGTTCGCTGAACTGCTCGCGGACTGCACGCAATCGGCCGTGCACCTGGAGATGCGCGACAGCTACTCGGTCGACAACGAACGACAGCGGTTCGAGGCGTGGCGCCAGGGCTTCCGTCATGACCCAGCCGACCGGGCATCCTGGTGGCGGCCGTGGCTGGACCTGATCCAGGAGACCGTTGCCCGCGGCGTCATTGTCCGGCGCGCCCGGATCGTGTCCGAGCCCGTCAGTGAATACATCCGCTTCGAGCACTCCGGCACCTTCACCAACGTCGCGGCCGGCGAACAGGTGCGCTGGCTCCCACGCCGACGCGCATCCGACATCGCCCTGCCCGGCAACGACTTCTGGCTCTTCGACGGCCGCCTCATCCGGTGGAACCACTTCACCGGCGACGGCGGATCGGCAGGCCAGGAACTCTCCGACGATGCCGCCGCGGTCAAGCTGTGCGCCGCCGCATTCGATGAGGTGTGGGCCAGAGCCGTCCCGCACGAGCAGTACGAGATCCACCCGTAGGAAGCGCCGGTAAGCCAGCCCATGCCCGTCTCCCCGTCCTCGTCAGCCCAGGCCGCCCGTGAGGCCGTCGCCGGACGGCTGCGCGACCTGCGTAAGGAAGCAGGACTGACGATCGTCGAGCTGGCGAACCGGTGCGGCTGGCACCACTCCAAGACGTCCCGCATCGAGAACGCGATCACAGGCCCGACGGCCAACGACATCAGTCAGTGGTGCGCTGCCACCGGGGCGACGTCCCAGGCGCGGGACATCATCGTGCAATCGGTGCACGCCGAGTCGATGTACCGGGAATGGCGCCACCAGCTCCGCAGGGGCCCGACGGAGCTTCAGAAGGGCACCGGCAAGCTCTTCCGCGCCACCAGCCATTTCCGCGTGTACTCATCCACGCTCGTCCCCGGCCTCCTGCAGACCGAGGGCTACGCAACCAGCGTCCTCGGCGCGACAGCCCGCTTCCGTGACCTACCGGACGACGACGGCACCGAAGCCGCGCGTGCCCGGGTCGACCGCTCGCGCGTCATCCATGACTCCGGCCGCCGCTTCGCCCTGCTCATTGAAGAGTCCGTCCTGCACTGCCGGATCGCCGACGTCGACGCGATGGCAGCGCAGCTCGGCTACCTCGTCACCGCCGGCGCAATCCCCACGGTGTCCCTCGGCATCATTCCGGCGGACACGCGGTCGCGTTCCCAGTGGCCGCGCGAGACCTTCCACATGTATGACGACAAACTCGTGTCCGTTGAGCTGGTGTCCGCCCGGGTACGGATCAATCAGCCTTCCGAAGTCGACCTGTACCTCAAGGTGTTCGAGGAGCTGCGTGGCATGGCCGTGTACGGCGCGGAGGCGCGTGCGCTGATCCTCAAGGCGATCGTCGCGTTGGGGTGAACCTGAACGCATGAGGGTGGGCCCGCCCTCCCGCCGAGGGGAGGGCGAGGCCGAGTGTTCAGGTGGTGTGGAACCCTCCGGTTTTTACGCCGGTCACGAATGAGGTGAAGGCGTGGGCCGGGAGGGCCAGTACCGGGCCGTGCGGGTTCTTGGAGTCACGGACGGGGACCAGGCCGCGGGACGCGACGAGGTTGGCGGCGACCTCGACGCAGTTGCCGCCGTTGTTGCTGTAGGAGGACGTGAACCAGCGGGGGGATTCGGTCGTCACGGGGTGCCCTTTCGTAATTGGCTGATCATGGCCACAGATGCCGCCTGGGACAGTGCTTCGGCCTGTAGTTGATGGTAGGCCGTCAGCATGGGCAGCACAGCCGAGGTCTCACGGTCCAGGTGTCCCTGAGCCTGGGACTCGGCATAGGCGAGCAGAGAACGGTCCGGCAGTGTCAGCAAGTTGACTGGTAGGTCGAAGGTCCGACGCTCTCCTAGGTCGAACGGCGCTACTTGCAGGACGGTGTTGGGCCGGGCGGCGAACTCGACCAAGTACTCAAGCTGGGCGCCCATGACTTCCGAGCCGCCAATCGGACGCCGGATGCAGCTCTCGTCCATCACCACGAACACCATGGGCGGCCGGGCCCGCCTCAGAGCGGCCTGCCGTTCCGCCAGGAACGAAACTCGCTCGGAAGCCTGCTCTGGCGTGATGGACCCCCGCTGCACAGCGCTGTCCGCCAGCACCCGTGCGTACTGCGGTGTCTGAAGCAAGCCCGGAATGATCCCGATCTCGTACAGCCGGATCTCCACTGCCCGGCCCTCATGCCCGACGTACTCCGGGAACCCCTCCAGAAGACTGCCGTGACGGATTTCGCGCCACTGGCGTTCGAACGTGTCAGCGGTTCCGACCGTGCCGAAGGCGGCGTCCGCCCTGCGCGCGAAGCGAAGAGTCGGCATCTTGCGACCAACTTCAACGGCAGAGACATGGACACCGGAATAGTCCATGCGTTCGCCCAGGTCTTCCTGTCTCCAGCCTCGCGCCTCCCGCATGCTGCGCACCCGCGCTCCGAAGGCCGCTTGCGGGCTGCTCTCGGGGTTCAGTTCTTTGCGGTTGACCACCCTCGGCACCAACTCTCTGTTCCTGTCTGACACGTTGATGGATTCCCAGACCTGGGCCACGCTGAACCCGCTTGGTAGTGGAATCGCTACGGAGAGGAGTGGTCGTGTCTCGCAACAACGGCCCCACCGAGCGGCAGCAAACCCCCCGCCTTCCCACCCCCGGCACGCTGATGGTGGACGCCGACCAACGGGTCGGAGAGTTCCGCGGTGAGGCGTACGGATTCTGGTTCCTGCGCCCCGTAACAGGCGGCAAGGAATGGTCCGTTGCACCCGAGGACGTACAACCGGCAAGCCCGGCGGAACGCTTGCGCGCCGAGACGGCCCGTGCGAACGCGCGAAGCCGGGGTGAGGTGCTGTGACAGGTCCGACCCGCCGCAGCGGACCGGCGTCCCGTCGCCCGACCCCGTCCGAGAGGGCCGCCGCGCGTGAGGCGGCGCGCGCGGACAAGAACGCGATCATCGAGCGGTACCGGGCGCGCGAGCCGGTGAGCCGGATCGCCGACGCGTACGGCGTGACCGCCGGCTGGCTGTCGCTTCGGCTGGATGAATGGGGTGTCCCGCGTCGGCGGTACTACGAGGCACACCTGCACCGCCGCCCTGCCCGCCGTCTGTTCGGCGGGCGGATGCGACGCCGGAGCGGGGCCGAAGTACGCGCGGCCCAGGCCAAGTTCAGGGAGAGCCGTACCAGCGTGGTCATGCGCTACCGCGGTGGTGAATCCGTCGCGTCCCTCGCCCGGTCGTTCCACGTCAGCCACGCGTGGGCCGCGGAACGGCTGGACGAGTGGGGCGCCTCCCGCAAGGCCCGGCCCGCCACACGCGTCTGCGCGCGCTGTCTGCGGGAGACGACCGAGGCGGTGCTCGTGAAGTGGATCGACACCGGAAGCGGACCCGGGGTCGAGGTATGGACGTGCCCGGAGCACGTGAAGGGATACAACCCGGAAGAGAAGAGCCCCCGGCGCTGAGCCTCCGGGCCGCGGTGAGGCGCCCGAAAACCGGTGGAGCGGCGCCGCCGGGCGCCATTACCGTGCTGCCGAACCAAGTCGTCTGGGCAAGGACGTGCCGTTGTACACCTCGTGAGACACCCCGAGCGCTGATCTGTCGCGCGTCGCACCTGTGCGCCGCGCTGCTTCTTGCTGCGGACTTCTCACTGAAACCGGTGTACTTCTGTGCTCACCACCTGGGTCGTCATGCCCACCTGCCTGCCGCTCGTTCGCCGCCGCTGCCACGCGTGCGCGTCCGAACGCTTCCGGGCGAACGGCAAGTTCCGCGTCAACGCACACCACAAGCTCATCGACGCCTGGCTCCTCGCGCTCTGTACCGCCTGCGGGGAAACCACGAAGCTCACGGTCCTGGAGCGGATGAACGTACGCTCCGTACGACCCGAGCTGCTGGACCGGCTGCACGCCAACGACCCAGCTCTGGCAGCCGAGTTGCTTCAGGGCCCGGTCGTACGGCGCCGCAACCGCATCGCCCTCGACTGGGACGGCGCCTGGCGCCTGGACACCGGCGGATCGGATCACCTGCACCGCGAGGTGATCGACGTCTCGGTCCGCTTCACGGCGCGGATCCCCGTCCGGCCGCTGCGGCTGATCGCGGAAGGCTGCGCCCTTTCGCGAGCCGAGGTCGAGAGACTGCTCACGGAGGGGAATCTCGTCTCGGCGGTACGCCTGAACGGCAAGCTCTCCGACGACTTCACCTTCACCCTCAAACGCTGAGCACACCTAAGGACCAGGGACCTGTCCGACCCGAACCACCGAACGGGTCCCTGGCGGGAGGGGACTCCTTCGTCATCTATTGCCCGGTCAGCGGGTGTTCAGCGCGCGCCGCGCCGCGTTGATGACTCCTTGGGCGTCAGCCCCGTACATCACGGATTCCTGCAAGGTCTTCCAGACACGAGTCCGCCCATCGGGGTCAGTGGGAGCGTGGGGCCACTTTCAGTGCGTTCAGGTTCACCCCAGCGCTTCGATCGCCCTGAGGATCAGCGCACGCGCCTCCGCCCCGTACACGGCCAGCTCCGCAAGCCGGGCGAACGCCCGCAGGTAGATGTCCAGTTCGCCGGGTGCCGTGACGGTCACTTTCGCCGCAAGCAGCTCCACATGGATCCGTGTCTCGTCGAAGACGGTGAACTGCTCAAAAGGCCACATGGCGCCTTCCCTGGAGACACCGGCCGGGATGATGCCCAACGAGACAGATGGCAAGGCCATCGTGGCAAGCAGGTGGCCAAGCTGTCCGGCCATGACGTCCTTGTCGCCGATGCGGTGGTTGAGGACGTGCTCCTCGATCAGAGTCGCGAACCGGTGGTCGCCTTCTTGAAGGACCCGGGCACGTCGCATGCGCACGGCGACCGCTTCGCTGACGTCGTCCGGGGTGCCGCGGAATCCCGCGATGGTGCCCATGAGGGCAGTGGCGTAACCGGGTGTCTGAAGGTAACCGGGCATGACGTGGGAGGCGTACACGCGGAACGTACGGGTGCGCTCGTACAGCTTGGCGGAGGTCTCTGCCAACTGCTTCATGCCCGTGCGCTGGAGCCGCTTCCATTGCAGGTACATGGAGTCGGCCTGCCGGCTGGCCGCGATGATGTCGGGCGCCTGCTCGTCGGCCCCGCACGCTGTGCACCAGGCGCGTATGTCGGCGTCGGACGGGGCGGTTACGGCGTTCTCGATCCTGGAGGACTTGGCCACGGACCAGCCCGCCAGGCGAGCAAGTTCCTTGCTGGTGATGCCCGCGTCCAGGCGCAGCTCCCTCAACCGTGTCACGAGAGCTGCGCGCGCTTCCTGCACGCCGGACGTGGGGAACGTGGGCATCCCGGTTACTTGACCTCGTACTGGTCGTGCGGGACGGCCCGCTCCCAGATCCGTTCGAACGCAGCCGCGTGCTGGTCGACCACGGCAGGGTCGTCGCACAGTTCCTTGCTGATCCACTCGCCGTCACCCGAGAAGTGGTGAGCGCGCATCAGACGCCCGTCAAAGATCCACAGGTCGCTGCCGGGCACGAGCAGGTCCCATGCCTGACTCCGGGGCAGCCAGCGCACATGCTCGCCGGCCTCCAGATTGGCGCGGGTCTGGTAGTGCTCCCAGCGGATGTAGTCGGTGACCGGTTCGGAGATGATCCGGGCGCGGCGGATGGTCACGCCGCGGTCTACTGCGTTGGCGATGTCCTGGTGGAAGGGACGCCACCAGGAAGCCCGGTCGTCCCAGTCGACACGCCCGCCGTCCTGCCACGCCTCGAAGCGGGGGTTGCTGTAGTAGGCGTCCCGCATCTCCAGGTGGACGGCCGACTTCGTGGTCGCGGCGAGGAGTTCAGCGAACTCCGGGATCGAGTTCATCGCAGGCCTTTCGGAGGATCGGGATCATGCGGGCCGGGATCCTGATGACGGTTTCTCCGGGTGGGATGGGCGCCCGGGCCGGGGACAGAGCGTCGCAGGCCGCGGTCGTCTCCTCGTCGGCTCGGTAGCTCTGGACCAGCATGTCTTCCGTGTCCGGGTCCACCCAGACGGTGGGGCATCCGTCCTCGTCCGTCTCGGGGTCGATCCCGACGAAGTGAATGGTCATCGGTGGCTTGCCTCCCGCGCTGGTCGGTTGCAGCGATTTACACCACCGTCTTGCCTACGAATCACGCGGTCAAGAGTACGTATCGGCTACGGCCTGCGGCTACAACTGCCGTGTAATTCGGTGCAACTCCGTTGCCGGGCCCCTGAGGGAGTTCCTACCGTCGGCGGGTGTGAGAAGGACTACCGCCCCGCTCGGCCCTGTACGGGGCGAGCGCCGAGGTGGGTGCATCACGGCACGGAGACCGTTTCTCCGAACAGGATCACCGGAGGTCAGCCATGGCCAGGACCAACCTGTACGAGGTGCCCGCAGCCGCCGACGCCCCCGCACGCACGTGGTGCGGCGGCAACCTCGTCGGCGACAACGAGACGTGCGTGACCACCACCCAACTGGCCGGTACGGACGCGTTCGCCGTCACCGACTCCAAGCCCGAGGGCTCCGGGCGCGAGCTGCGCATGACCGGCTCGGAGCTGGACACGTTCGCCGTCCGCTGGGCCCGCGCCCGGGGTCTGACGCTCTAGCCTGACCGCCCACCTCACCGCACACCACGGGCCGCCCCGCGTCGGCGGGTCGGCCCGTCCGGAGGACGCATGACCACCATCGCACCACAGGCACCCGAGATCACCAGCCAGACCTGGGCGGGCCACTGGCACGGCTTCGGCCCCTGGCTCGGCTCGCCCGGCCACTACGCGAAGAAGGGCAACAGGAGGCCGCCCCACCCTGTGCGGCCACGGCAACGCCCCGAAGGGGCGCGGAGAACTGCGCGACCAGCCACGACGGTGCCGCAGACGATCGCGGACATATCGCGGAATGTCCAGCGGAGCGCTTAGGCACTCACATGGCTGAAGCGCGGATACACCGACCACCCACCGTACGAGCGAATCGACGGCGGGCAGACGTACATCAGCCTGGAGGGAAAACTCGCCTACGCCGCCGACGTCCTCCCCCGGGGAGTCGACGTCACCTGGGTCTCCACTACACCCAGACGCGCAGCCTCCTCTCACTGGCCGTCGTGTGCTGCCCGAACCTCTTCCACCCGGACCTGAAGTGCCCCCTGCTCCCTCGACGATGAGGAGATCAGATGTCGCTGAACCTGCTGCTGCCCCCGCAGGAACTGGCCGGCCTTCTGGCCGACTGGCCCACCGAGCCCCGCGTGTACGCGCGCGGGCGCACGGCACTCGACGGCATCGTCACCGTCCGCTCCCTGCACGAGTGGATCGGCACGGGATGCGTCCCAGCTGCCGAGGTCGCGGTCATGAAGGCCGGCCCCTCCAACCGGGAGGCCTTCAAAACCGACGGGCGTACCGACCCCGTCAAACTCCGCACGCTCTACGCAGATGGCCACACCATCCGTCTGGGCAACCTCCAACGCGTCATCCCGGCCCTCGCAACCATGTCCAAGGCCATCCAGCGGGAGACCGGCTACAGCAACTACGTCCACGCCTTCCTCACCCCGGCCGGTGAACAGGGACTGCTGCACCACTGGGACCAGCAGATGGCGCTCATCGCACAAATCGCCGGCACCAAGACATGGCAGCTGTGGAAACCGGTGCACGAAGCCCTCATGCGCGAGTACCAGGAGTCCTTCCGGGTCTGGCAGCCCGACTTCATCCCCGCCTGGGAGGCCGCCGGGCCCGACCTGTCCATCGACCTTGAGGCCGGGCAGACCCTGCTGTTGCCGAGAGGCTGGGTGCACAACCCGCACGCCCTGGGCCACACCGAGGACAGCGTCCACCTCACCTGTGCCATCCGCGAGCGCACCCCCCAGTGGCTCGCGGAAAAGCTCGTGGCCCGCGCGATCGAAGAACCAGATTTCCGGCGCGTCATCGCGCCCCGCGACCTGCTGGGCCCCACACTCACCGACCAACTGGACCAGACCGTCCAAGCACTCAGGACGTACCTCGACGCACTGGACCCGGCCGAGACCGCCGATCTCGTCCGTAAGGCAGCGCTGGACGAACTGGAGTACACCACCTGACCACCCCCACGTCGCCCCGCTCGCCCGTCACCCCCGTGCGGTCCGACGTTCCACCGGGCCAGCCCCCGGTCGTGCGGCGCCGCAACCACCCTCAAACGCTAAGCCCTCGCCGAGTCCACGCAGCGCAGGTGAAAACCGGTGGACACAGTTACTTGTGCGTCCTAGCCTCACCGGGGTTCGAAGTTCCCACGTCCGGATGAGGTGCATTTGATGACGGTCCAGGCAACGGCGACCTGCGTCAACAGGCCGTTCCCCGTGCACGCCAAGACCTCATCGGACGTAAGGAACCCCAACAGTGGATCTTCCACGTAGCTTCACCATTCGCGAGAGCAGTCACCGCATCCACAACCCGTTCACCAGCGAGAAGCTGGCTGCCCTGGGGCAGGCGCTGCACTTGGCCCCCGGGACACGCGTGCTCGACCTCGCCAGCGGGTCGGGCGAGATGCTGTGCACCTGGGCGCACGCCCACGGCATCGTCGGGACCGGAGTGGACATCAGCACCGAGTTCACGGCCGGGGCCCGTGCCCGGGCATCCGAGCTCGGCGTTGCCGATCAGGTGGTTTTCCTTCACGGCGATGCATCCGGCTATGTCGCGGACGAACCCGTCGACCTCGCCGCGTGCGTCGGCGCCACCTGGATCGGCAACGGAGTGGCCGGCACGATCGATCTGCTCCGTCGCAGCCTCCGCCCCGGTGGCATCCTGCTGATCGGCGAACCGTACTGGCGCCAGGACCCCCTGGACCAGCACACCGCCGAAGCGTGCCTCGCCAGCGGCAAGGATGACTTCCGGCTGCTGCCCGAGCTGATCGAGCAGTTCGGCGAACTGGAGTACGACGTCGTCGAGATGATGCTTGCCGACCAGGACAGCTGGGATCGGTATCAGGCCGCGCAGTGGATCAACATCCGACGCTGGCTCGACCGGAATCCCGATGACGAGTTGGCCGCCGAACTGAGAGCCGAGCTGTCCGAGGAACCGGCCCGCTACGCCAGGTACCAGCGTGAATACCTCGGCTGGGGGGTCTTCGCTCTCATGTGCCGCTGACGGTCACAACGATACCGGGGCCGGCAGCATACCGCCGGCCCCGCTTGCCAAGTGATTCATGACGCGGGCCGGACGAACCCTGGGGCGCTGGGGTGCCGCCGGGAGCCCGGCTGAGTTCACGATCACCGTCAGTGCGGACGGGCAGTCCTGCCGCTGGTAGGAGGCCACCTCACAGGGGGGCGGGCGGCGGGGGGAGGGTGTGGTCGCGGGGGTGTAACCGGGTGCCCGCACGGGACGTAACACGGTCGACGCACGCTGGGGCGCATGGAGATCGTCTCGACGCCCACCCACTGCCCGTACTGCGCCCTGCAGTGCGGGATGCGTCTGTCGCCCGTGCCGGGGGGTGTCGAGGTGACCGAGCGCGCGGACTTCCCGGTGAACCGGGGGGCGCTGTGCGGCAAGGGCCGTACGGCGCCCGCGTTGCTCGCGTCGGGCCTGCGGCTGACGTCCCCGCTGGTGCGTGCGGGCGGGGCCCTCGTGCCGGCCGGCTGGGACGAGGCGCTGGACCGGATCGCCGCGGGCCTGTCCGCGGCGCGGAACGGGTACGGCGCCGACGCCGTCGGAGTGTTCGGCGGGGGCGGGCTGACCAACGAGAAGGCGTACGCGCTCGGCAAGTTCGCGCGCGTCGTCCTCGGCACCTCCCAGATCGACTACAACGGCCGTTTCTGCATGTCGTCCGCGGCTGCGGCCGGCACGCGCGCCTTCGGACTCGACCGGGGGCTGCCCTTCCCGCTGGAGGACATCCCGCGCACCGGCTGTCTGATCCTGGTCGGCTCCAACCTCGCCGAGACCATGCCGCCCGCGCTGCGTTACCTCACCGAACTGCGGGAGAACGGCGGCACGTTGATCGTCGTCGACCCGCGCCGCACCCGCACCGCCGAGCAGGCTGACCTGCACCTGGCGCCCCGGCCGGGCACCGATCTCGCGCTGGCGCTCGGCCTGCTGCACCTGGTGGTGGCGGAGGGCCGCACGGACGAGACGTACATCCGGGAGCGCACGAGCGGCTGGCCGGAGGCGCGGGCGGCGGCGATGGCGCACTGGCCGGAGTACGTGGAGCGGATCACCGGGGTGCCGGTCCCCCAACTCAGGGAAGCGGTACGGCTGTTCTGCGAGCCGGAGGCGGCGATGGTGCTCACCGCGCGGGGGCCGGAACAGCACTCCAAGGGCACCGACACGGTGGGCGCCTGGATCAACCTGTGCCTGGCCACCGGGCGGGCGGGCCGGCCGCTGTCCGGGTACGGCTGTCTGACCGGGCAGGGCAACGGGCAGGGCGGGCGCGAACACGGCCAGAAGGCCGACCAGTTGCCCGGCTACCGCAAGCTGACAGACCCGGCGGCGCGGCGGCATGTCGCGGAGGTGTGGGGCGTCGACCCGGACACGCTGCCGGGTCCTGGCCGCAGCGCGTACGAACTCCTCGACGCCCTCGGCACGGACGTGCGCGCGCTGCTGCTGATGGGGTCCAACCCGGTGGTGTCGGCGCCGCGCGCGGCCCACATCGAGGGCCGGATCCGGTCGCTGGACTTCCTGGCTGTGGCGGACGTCGTGCTCTCGGAGACGGCGGCGCTCGCGGACGTCGTCCTGCCGGTCACCCAGTGGGCCGAGGAGACGGGCACGACGACCAGTCTGGAGGGCCGGGTGCTGCTGCGTCGGCGGGCCCTCGACCCGCCCGACGGGGTACGCAGCGACCTGGAGGTACTGCACGGGCTCGCCGACCGGCTGGGCGTGCAGAAGGGCTTCCCGACGGACCCCGAGGAGGTCTTCGACGAGTTGCGCCGAGCGAGCGCGGGCGGCCCGGCGGACTACTCGGGCATCACCTACGACCGCCTGACCAGGGAGAACGGCGTGTTCTGGCCCTGCCCGGAACCGACGCCGGAACCGACGGTTGCGGCGGGTACGGCGGCGACACCCAGTGCGGCGGCTGCGGCGGGCGCGGCGGGTACGGCGGGTACGGCGGTGACTCCCAGCACGCCGGCCGTGGCCGCCCCGGCCGGGCCTCACCCGGGTACCCCCCGGCTGTTTCTCGATCGGTTTGCCACCGGGGACGGGCGGGCCCGGTTCGTGGCTGTGGCGCATCGGCCGGCCGCCGAGGAGCCGGACGCCGAGTACCCGGTGCTGCTGACCACCGGGCGGGTCGTGGCGCAGTACCAGTCCGGCGCCCAGACCCGGCGGGTGGCCGAGCTGAACGCCGCGGCGCCCGGCCCGTACGTCGAACTGCACCCGCGGCTCGCGGCACGGCTGGGCGCGGCCGACGGCGACCCGGTGGCGGTGGTGTCCCGGCGCGGACGCGCCGTGGCGCCCGCGCGGATCACGGCCGCCATCCGGCCGGACACCGTGTTCATGCCGTTCCACTGGCCCGGCGAGGGCCGCGCGAACACGCTCACCAACCCGGCGCTCGACCCCACCTCCCGGATGCCCGAGTTCAAGGTGTGCGCGGTGCGCGTGGAGCGCGCGGAGCCCTGACGTCCCGGGCCGGCCACGCGCCGTCCGCGATCAGCCGGCCGTGGCTCCGCAGCCGGGCGGCGACCGCCGGTGCGGCCAGGTACACCCAGGCGCGGACGGTGCTGCCGTCGCCGCGCAGGACGTCCCGGCCGACGCGTTCGTACAGGCTGCGCGGGTCGCCCGGCACGTACTCCTCCAACCGGTCCAGCTCGGCGAGGAGCCGCCGGTAGTCCTCGGGCCGCGCGGTGACCAGGTCGCCGTGCACGACTCCGGCCGGTGCCGCGACGGCGTACGGGTAGCCGGGGCCGTCGTACAGCACCGCGCCGGTGAGGCGGCCGGGCTCCGCCCCGGCGGTACGGCCGCGCAGGTACCGGTCGTGGTGGCGGGCGCCGGGGCGGAGGGTGCCGTACACGAAGAACGGGAGCGCCGGGGTCGTCACGGCACCGATTCTCCACCCCAGTGCGGGTGTGTCACCCGTTCTCACGCCCCGGGCGGGCCGCCGTTCGTGTGCTCTTCCGGTGTGGCGCGGCGCACGCCCTTGACCTGCCGGAACGCCGGCCCCGGCGGGGGCCCTCGCGGCGCGGACGACACCCGTTCACCGCAGTTCTGACGGCCTTTCAGGAAGCGGCGCGGGCCGCGCGGGCTTTACCTCGGTAGGGCAGGGACGCGACCGACTCGGCGGCACAGGGGGTGCCGCGGGCCGCGGCCCCTGGGACGCGAGGGAGCACGATGCGACGCACAGCCCGCACGCTGACCGGTACCGCGCTCGCCGTCGCGGCAGCGGGTCTCGCCGCCACGCCCGCCCACGGTGCCCGCCCCACCGACGCGGCGGCCCACCCACGCGGCGCGCCGGGCGCCGCGGCGGCGGCCGGCACCCTGGAGGTGTACCCGTCCACCGCGGTTCCGGGCGGGCAGGTCACGGTGAACACCAAGGCGTGCGGCGGCACCGCGGCGGGCGACGCCACCGCGGTCGGCGCCGGCACCTTCACCCTGGCGCCCAGCTCCCACGAGGGCGACGCGATCGGCCAGTTCCGGGTGCCGCCGAGCGCACAGCCGGGGACGTACGAGATCGTCGCCCGGTGCGCCGACGGCGACCGGCAGGTGACGGGCGACCTCATGGTGACGCTGTCCGGGGCGCACGGGCAGGTGCAACCGCACGGAAGCGTGAAGACGGGGGTCGGCGGCGCGCTCGGCTCCGACCCCGTACAGACCGCGGCAGGCGTGGCGGCCCTGGCTGTCGCCGCCGCGGGCGGTACCTGGCTCCTGCATCGCCGGGCGAGAGGCGACAGGATCTGACGGACACCCTCCGCTGTCCGTCCGCCGGTACCGCACATCCCCTCCCCCTCCGGGTCCGACGCCCCTCGCCGCCCGGAGGGGGGTACGGGGTTCCCCTCCCGGGAGTTCCGGGAGGCCCGGGGCTCCGGGAGGCCGGGAGGTTCGTATGCGCAGGATCGGGGACACCGCGATAGCCGCGGTCACCGTGGTCGCCTTCGGCTCCGGCGTCTGGCTGCTGGGCACCGCCCAGCTGTCCGCGCCGCCGCAGCCCGCCGCCGCGGAGAGCCGCCCGGATCCGGCCGAGGAGCGGCTTGCGGCGCCCGCGCTGCCGCCGTCCCCGCCCAC
The DNA here is from genome assembly GCF_044765425.1 of Streptomyces sp. NPDC102462. NCBI lineage: Bacteria > Bacillati > Actinomycetota > Actinomycetes > Kitasatosporales > Streptomycetaceae > Streptomyces > Streptomyces sp. NPDC102462. Next base: position 15,108 of record NZ_JBIWKB010000065.1, read on the forward strand.
CCGGATCCGCATCACCTCGATCCGGGTCGACGCCCCGATGACGGGCCTCGGCCTGACGCCGTCCGGCAGCCTCGACGCGCCGCCGACCGGCGACAAGAACCTGGCCGGCTGGTACGAGGCCGGCACCGCACCCGGCGAGAAGGGCACCGCGATCGTCGCCGGGCACGTCGACAACTCCGAGGGCCCGGCCGTCTTCTACGCCCTCGGCGCGGTGAAGCGGGGCGCCACCGTGGAACTGGACCGGCGGGACGGCAGCGTGGCGGTGTTCACCGTGGACGCGGTCGAGGTGTACCGGGCGAGCGACTTTCCCGACGACACGGTGTACGGCGCCGCCGAGCGCCCGGAGCTGCGGATCATCACCTGCGGCGGGGGCTACTCGAAGACCACGGGCTATCAGGGCAACGTGGTCGTCTTCGCCCATCTGACCGGCAGCCGCTGAGCCGCCCGCGCGGCCCGCCGGCCTACGCCAGCCACTGCTGGTACGCCAGGTTCGCCACCAGTGCGAACACCACCGTCAGCAGCACCACCCGGACAAAACCACTGCCCCGCTTCAACGCGGTACGCGCGCCCAGCATGCCGCCCGCCAGATTGAACACCGCCAACACCACGGCAAGCCGCCACCACACCGCCCCCTGCCAGGCGAACGTGGCCAGCGCGCCCGCGTTGGTGCAGCAGTTGACGATCTTGGCGGTGGCGGATGCGGTGACCAGATCGAGGTGGAGGACCGCGGTGAGGGCGAGGACGAGGAAGGTGCCGGTGCCCGGTCCGACCAGGCCGTCGTAGAAGCCGATGCCGAGGCCGGCCAGGCCGATGGCCGCGAGGATCCGGCGACGGGAGGCGGGGCCGGGGGCGGGCGCGGTGCCGAAGGCCGGGCGCAGGATCACGAAGGCCGCGACGATGAGCAGCACCACCATGATCACCGGCTTGAGCACGTCGGTGCTCATCCCGGCCGCGAAGAACGCCCCGGCCGAGGAGCCCGCCAGCGCGGCGAGACCGATGCGGACCGCGGTGCGTACGTCCACGGGTGCGCGGCGGGCGTAGGTCACCGCCGCGCCCGTGGTGCCGACGATGGCGACCGCCTTGTTGGTGCCGAGCGCGGTGGCCGCGGGGGTGCCTGCGGGCAGGCCTAGCAGGAGCGCGGGGAGCAGCAGCAGGCCGCCGCCGCCTACCACCGCGTCGATCCAGCCGGCCGCCAGGGCGGCCAGGCTGAGCAGGGTGAGGACGGTCAGCGGTATGTCGGGCATGATCGTGACTCTATGGCGACGTGCCACCAGGTCCCCGCGGGGGGCGGCGGTTGTCTTTCGGGTGCGGCGGCGTTGGGGTTGTTCGCGCAGTTCCCCGCGCCCCTATGGGGCGCACCGGTCGTCGGATGGGTGCGGGCGCGTTGGGGTTGTTCGCGCAGTTCCCCGCGCCCCTATCGGGGCGCGCCCCAGGGTCGCCCGGTCCCTCACATCGTGGGGGTGGGGGTGCTGAGGGCAGCGTTCCTCGGGGGAAACAGGGGGGATGCCGTCGGGTAACGTCCGCGTCGCACGCTGCGGTGCATGACCTCGGACACGCGTGTGGTGGTGATCGGCGCCGGCCTCGCGGGCGAACGGCTCGCCCGTCGGCTTGCCGAGCTGGGCGCGTCCGCGCTGCTCGTCGGCGAGGAGGAGCACCGCCCGTACAACCGGGTCCTGCTCGCGGAGGTGCTGGCCGGCCGGTACGACCCCGAGGTGATCGCCCTGCCGGCGCCCGCGCGTCTCGTACGCGCCCGGGTCACCGGCATCGACCGCGCCGCGCGGCTGGTGCGCTGCGCGGACGGCTCGGAGATCGCATACGACACGCTCGTCCTGGCCACCGGTTCCAACCCCGTCCTGCCGCCGCTGCGCGGCCTGTTCGGGGCGGGCGGGCACGAACTGCCCGAGGGCGTCCACGCGTTCCGCACCATGGACGACTGTCTGGGCCTGGCCAAGGCGCTGCGGCCGGGCGTGCGGGCGGTCGTCGTCGGCGGCGGGCTGCTCGGCGTGTCGGCGGCCCGTGCGCTCGCCGTGCGCGGCGCCCAGGTGGTCCTCGCCCAGCAGGCCGAACGGCTCATGGAGCGCCAGCTCGACCCGAACGCGTCGCGGCTCGTGCTGCGTCACCTGACGGATCTGGGCGTCGAGGTGCACACCGAGTGCCGGGTGCGGGACGTGCGCTCGGCCGGCGGCGCCGTACGCTCGGTGGAACTGGCCGACGGGTACGCCCTGGACGCCGATCTCGTGGTCCTCGCCTGCGGGGTACGCCCGCGGGTGGGGCTCGCCGCGGACGCGGGTCTCGCCGTCCACCGAGGCGTCCTCGTCGACGACGAACTGCGCACGTCCGACCCGCACATCCGCGCCGTCGGCGACTGCGTCCAGCACGCCGGCACGGTGTACGGACTGGCCGCCCCGGCCCTCGAACAGGCCGAGGCGCTGGCCGGGTTGCTCACCGGACGGCCCGACTCCAAGTACACCGGCACCCGTTCACTGACCCGGCTCACCCTGGCCGGCGGCGGCTCGCCCTTCGACCTCGCCGCGTTCGGCGAGATGGAGCCGCGCCCCGGCGACGACGTCGTACAGCTCGCCGACGCCACCCGCGGCACCTACCGCAAGGTCGTCGTCCGCGACGACCGCCTGGTCGGCGGGGTCCTGGTCGGCCAGCTCGGCACCGTCGGCGCGCTCGCCCGCGCCTGGGAGGGAGCAGAGCCGCTCCCCGACGACGGCCCGCTGCTCCATCTGCTCACCAACGACGGAGGCTCCTGATGTCCACGACCGCACCCGTTGGGGACCGCCCCCGCCCCACGATCGTGCTCGTCGGCCACGGCATGGTCGGCCAGCGCTTCCTCGAAGCGCTCGCCGAGCGCGGTCTGACCGCCACGCACCGGGTGGTCGTGCTCTGTGAAGAGCCGCGCCCGGCCTACGACCGGGTCCAGCTCACCTCGTACTTCTCGGGGCGTACACCCGAGGAACTGTCCCTGACCGACATGGAGTTCATCACCAGCCACGGCATCGAACTGCACGTGGGCGACCCGGCGCAGCGCATCGACCGGGAGGCCCGCACGGTCACGGCCCGCTCCGGTCTGACGGTCGGCTACGACGTCCTCGTGCTGGCCACCGGCTCCTTCCCCTTCGTGCCGCCCGTCCCGGGCAGGGACGCCGAGGGCTGCTTCGTCTACCGCACCATCGAGGACCTGCTCGCGATCGAGGAGTACGCGAAGTCCCGGGCGACGACGGGCGCGGTGGTCGGCGGCGGGCTGCTCGGCCTGGAGGCCGCGGGCGCGCTCAAGGGCCTCGGACTCACCAGCCACATCGTGGAGTTCGCGCCGCGGCTGATGCCGGTGCAGGTCGACGAGGGCGGCGGTGCCGCGCTGCTGCGCACCATCGAGGACATGGGCCTGGCCGTGCACACCGGCGTGGGCACGCAGGAGATCGTCGTCGGCGCGGACGGCGCCGTCACCGGCATGAAACTGTCCGACGGCTCCGAACTCGCCACGGACCTAGTGGTGTTCAGCGCCGGCGTGCGCCCCCGCGACCAGCTCGCCCGGGACGCGGGCCTCGCGGTCGGCGAGCGCGGCGGGATCACCGTGGACGAGCGCTGCCGCACCGTCACCGACCCGCGTGTGTTCGCGATCGGCGAGTGCGCGCAGGCCGTCGACGGCCGGGTGTACGGCCTGGTCGCGCCGGGCTACGAGCAGGCGACGACGGCCGCAGCCGCCATCGCCGAGGACGAGTCGGAGCAGCCGGCGTTCACCGGCGCCGACCTGTCGACCAAGCTGAAGCTGCTCGGCGTGGACGTGGCGTCCTTCGGCGACGCGCACGGCACGGCCGCGGACTGCCTGGACGTCGTCTACTCCGACTCCCGGTCCGGGCTGTACAAGAAGCTGGTCGTCGGCCGCGACGGCACACTGCTCGGCGGCATCCTGATCGGCGACGCGGAGGCGTACGGCACGCTGCGCGCGCTGACCGGCACGGTACCGCCCGTCCCGCCGGAGCGGCTGGTGCTGCCCGCCGACGCTGCGGCCCCGGCCGCGCTCGGCCCGGCCGCGCTGCCCGACGAGGCGGTGATCTGCTCCTGCCACAACGTCACCAAGGGCACGATCCGCGGCGCGGTGACCGAGCACTCCTGCACCAGCGTGCCCGAGGTGAAGAAGTGCACCCGGGCCGGTACGGGCTGCGGCAGCTGCGTCAAGGTGCTCGGCCAGTTGGTCACCGCCGAGCTGGAGGCGAGCGGCGTCGAGGTCGACAAGGGCCTGTGCGGCTGCTTCGCGCACACCCGCGAGGAGCTGTACGAGATCGTCCTCGCGCTGCGCATCACCTCCTACCGTGACCTGCTGGACCGCTACGGCCGGGAAGCCGCCCGGGGCGGCGACGGCTGCGAGACCTGCAAGCCCACCGTCGCCTCGATCATCGCCTCCCTCGCGCCCAGCATCGGCGCGGACGGCTATGTCCTCGACGGCGAGCAGGCGGCGCTCCAGGACACCAACGACCACTTCCTCGCCAACCTCCAGAAGAACGGCTCGTACTCGGTCGTACCGCGCATCCCCGGCGGTGAGATCACCCCGGAGAAGCTGATCGTGATCGGCGAGATCGCCCGCGACTTCGGCCTCTACACGAAGATCACCGGCGGACAGCGCATCGACATGTTCGGCGCGCGGGTCGAACAACTGCCGCTGATCTGGACCCGGTTGGTGGACGCCGGCTTCGAGTCCGGGCACGCCTACGGCAAGGCGCTGCGCACGGTGAAGTCCTGCGTGGGCCAGACCTGGTGCCGCTACGGCGTCCAGGACTCCGTCCGCATGGCGATCGACCTGGAGCTGCGCTACCGGGGACTGCGCTCGCCGCACAAGCTGAAGTCCGCGGTGTCCGGGTGCGCCCGCGAATGCGCCGAGGCCCAGTCGAAGGACTTCGGTGTCATCGCCACCGCGAGCGGCTGGAACCTCTACGTCGGCGGGAACGGCGGCGCGACCCCGCGCCACGCGGACCTGCTCGCGCAGGACCTGAGCGACACCGAACTGATCCGGCTGATCGACCGTTTCCTGATGTTCTACATCCGCACGGCCGACCGTCTGGAGCGCACCAGCGTGTGGCTCGACCGGATCCCGGGCGGCCTGGACCACGTACGGGACGTGGTCGTGCACGACTCGCTCGGCATCTGCGCGGAACTGGAGTCCCTGATGGCGGCCCACGTGGCGCACTACCGCGACGAATGGGCGGAGACCATCAACAACCCGGAGAAGCTGGCCCGGTTCGTGTCCTTCGTGAACGCCCCGGACACCCCCGACCCGGTCGTCGGCTTCGTCCCCGAACGCGACCAGATCAAGCCCGATCTGCCGCTGCTGTCCATCGGCATGCCGCGCACACCGGCACTGGAAGACGCCCTGGAAGGAAGCTCCCAGCGATGACCCTGGCACCGGAGACCACCGATCTGAAGGTCCAACTGCGGCTCGCCGAGGACTGGTTCACGGTCTGTGACATCAGCCTGCTGACCCCGGGCCGGGGGGTGGCGGCGCTGCTGCCCGACGGCCGCCAGGTGGCCGTCTTCCGCGACCGGGCGGGCCGGCTGTACGGCATCGACAACCGTGATCCGTTCGGCGGCGCGGCCGTCCTCTCCCGCGGTCTGACCGGCACCCACGAGGGACGCCCCTTCGTCGCCTCCCCGCTGCTGAAGCAGCGCTTCGACCTGGCCTCCGGACAGTGCCTGGACGACGCGTCGGTCCGCGTGACGACGTACGAGGTGCGGACACGGTGACGGACGGGGTCCGGACACGGTGACGAACGGGGTCCGGGCGCGCCCGCGCCCGGACCCGCGAACGGACGGAAACACCTCCGTCGGGTCATGTGCACGTCACATCCACGGCGTATCCATCAAAGGCGTCTAGGGTCCGTCTCCGTACGACCTCGCCGCCGTACCGGCGGCGAGCCGGTCACGGCACCCCTCGGAGCGAGTGTGGAACGTCGTACCTTCCTGCGTGCCGCCGCCCTCGGCGGCTCCTCCGCCGCGTTCGGCGGAACCCTGTGGCGCGGCGCCGCGTACGCCGCGCCCGCGCAGCCCGGCACGGGCCCCTACGGACCACTCGCCGCCCCGGACGCCAACGGCATCCGGCTGCCGAGCGGCTTCACCAGCCGGGTGGTCGCCCGGTCCCGGCAGACGGTCCCGGGTACCTCGTACGCCTGGCACGACGCCCCCGACGGCGGGGCCTGCTTCGCGGACGGCAGCGGCTGGATCTACGTCTCCAACTCCGAGATCAGCCCGTCCGGCGGCGCGAGCGCGCTCAGGTTCTCGGCCACCGGGACGGTGACCGGCGCCTACCGCATCCTGTCCGGCACCCGGACCAACTGCGCGGGCGGCAGGACGCCGTGGAACACCTGGCTGTCGTGCGAGGAGGTGGACCGCGGCTATGTGTACGAGACCGACCCCTGGGGTGTGAAGGCGGCGGTCCGCCGGGACGCGATGGGCCGTTTCAAGCACGAGGCCGCGGCGGCGGACCCGGTCCGGGGCGTCATCTACCTCACGGAGGACGTCACCGACGGCTGCTTCTACCGCTTCCGGCCCACGACTTGGGGCGATCTGTCGGCCGGCACGCTGGAGGTGCTGGTCGCCGGCACGGCCACCAGCGGCCCGGTCGGCTGGGCGCGGGTGCCCGATCCGACGGGCGCGACGGCCACCCGCAACCAGGTCTCCGGCGCCAAGCGGTTCAACGGCGGCGAGGGCTGCCACTACGCCGACGACACCTGCTGGTTCACCACGAAGGGCGACAACCGCGTCTGGCAGTACGACGCAGCCGCCCAGACCATCGAACTCGCCTACGACGACTCCCTGGTGACGGGCGGCTCCGCCCCGCTGACCGGCGTCGACAACGTCACCGGCGCCGCCTCCGGCGACCTGTTCGTGGCGGAGGACGGCGGCAACATGGAGATCTGCGTGATCACCCCGGACGACGTGGTCGCGCCCTTCCTGCGCATCGACGGCCAGTCGGCCTCGGAGATCACCGGCCCGGCGTTCTCCCCCGACGGCACCCGCCTGTACTTCTTCAGCCAGCGCGGCACCAGCGGCTCGTCGTCCGCGGGAATCACCTACGAGGTGCGGGGCCCGTTCCGCACGTGACCCCGCAAGGGGCGGGGCCCCCGCACAGGGTGTACGGCCGACTTCCCGACCTGGGAAGTCAGCCGTCCTGTTGTTCGGCCGTCACAGTCTCGGCGGGGTATCCGTCCGGCATCCCGCCGGCAGTCTCGCTGACCGGCGGCAACCCCAACGACGTCACCCAGCCTGGCCTGCGGCGTCATCTGCCGGCGGCGACTGAAAAACCTCCGACTTTGTCAGGAGTTCTGAGCCGCCCCGCATGCGCCGAGGTGGGAGCGGTGCCGGTCCACGATTCCCTCGACGATCTTCATCAGGCGGTCTCCCGTCTGATCGATGCTTCCGTTCTGTGTGCTGACCTGCGCCCCTTCGAGTACGAAGGTGATCTCGGCCGCGGCCTGTTCGGGGTCGGGCATCTGGGCTTTGGCGCACATGCCGATCAGCCTGCGGGTCTGGTGGGCCTTGTGGTCCTCGATCACCTGCCGTGCCGGATGAAGGCGGTCGGGCAGCTCGGCGAGGGAGTTGATGAACGGGCAGCCCCGGTATGAGATCGCCGGCAGCCCCTCGGCGATGAAGCGGGCCAGGCCCAGAATCTGCTCCTCGGGCCGGTCGGGGTATTCGGTTTCCACGCGGTCGAAGGCCGCCCGATAATCGGCGGCGACGATCCGCAGCCACTCCGCGACCAGCGCGTCCTTGGTCTCGAAGTGCCGGTAGATCGCCATTTTGGTGGTCTCGGCCTTGTCGGCGATCGTCTGGACCCCCACCTGCCGGATCCCCTCTCTCTGGAAGAGTTCTTCGGCCGCGTCGAGGATGCGCTCACGAGGCGGCAGCTTCGCCACTCTGCTCGGCCTGCCGAGGGTCGATGCCATGACTACTCCGTCACTCCGATCGCGGGGTTCGCAACGCCCTACGGTACCAGCCAGACCCTTTCGATACCGTAGGGTATCGTTCGGTACTCGACGGTATCGGACTTGTCAGGGAGTGACGGTGAACGTTTCTGAATACGTGAGCTTCGACGCGGTCGGGCTGGCGGAGCTGGTGGCCATGGGCGAGGTGCTCCCCGCCGAACTGGAGGCAGCCGCACGCGAGGCTGTACAGGCAGTCGATCCGCGGATCAACGCCGTCGTGGAGACCTGGCCGTCCGACGACGAACCTGTCCCCGGCAGCGCACCCCTGGCCGGCGTCCCTTTTCTGATCAAGGACATCGCGGTGGCCATGGCCGGCAGGCGAACGGAGCTGGGAAGCCGTCTGGCGGCCGGTAACGTCGCCGGCTCCGACTCCTCACTGATGCTGCGCTTCCGTCGCGCCGGCCTCGTGACGTTCGGGCGCACCGCGACACCGGAGATGGCCTACGGCATCTCCACGGAATCAGCGTTGTACGGCGCGACCCGCAACCCGTGGGACCTGGAGCGGAGCGCGGGCGGATCCAGTGGAGGCGCGGCCGCCGCTGTCGCCGCAGGGGTGGTCCCGGTCGCCCATGGCACCGACGCCGCCGGATCGCTCCGTGTCCCCGCCGCCTACAACGGCCTCTTCGGGATCAAACCCACCCGTGGCCGGGTGTCCATGGGGCCCGGCGTCGACGAGGTCTTCAACGGCCTGGCCGTGCACGGCAGCGTCAGCCGCACCGTACGCGACAGTGCGGTACTGCTCGACCAGATACGCGGCCCGGAATCGGGCGACCCCTACTTCGCCCAGCAGCCGTCACGGCCGTACGCGGAGGAAGTCACCCGTCGTCCGGGCTCATTGCGCATCGGTGTCCTCGCCCAGGCGTGGGGCGGACGCCGCACGACCGCACCGGTGACCGACGCCCTCTCCCGCACCGTGCGGTTGCTTGAATCCCTCGGTCACCAGGTGGAGGAGGCCGAGGTCGACCTCGGCGCCGACTGGGAGGAATTCGTCCTGGCCAACGCCCGGCTCATGACGGTGAACCTCACCACCCTGGTCGACGAATTGGCCGCCGCCTTCGGCCGTCCCATCGACTCCTCGACCCTTGAGCCGGCGACCCTCGCCGGCTACCACTACGGGCAGCGGGTCGGCGGCGCGCAATTCCTCACCGCTCTCGCGATGCGGAACCGGGTGGCCCGAAGCCTGGCGCGGTACTTCGACGCGTACGACATCCTCCTCACGCCGACCCTGCCGGAGCCCCCCTTGCCTCTGGGCACTCATACCGAGGGCGCGGAGACACTGGACGGCCTCGGCTGGATCGAGCGCATCAATGACCTGTCGCCGTTCACCATGCCGTTCAACGTGGCGGGCACGCCCGCCATGTCCGTACCTGTGACGGCCGACGCCGGGACGGGGCTTCCGGTAGGTATGCAGTTCGCCGCCGGATACGGCCTTGAAAGCCGGCTCTTCCGCCTCGCCGGCCAACTCGAACAGGCAAGTCCCTGGTCAGGCCGGACTCCCACGGTATGGGCCGGGAACCACCCAGGCCGCTGAAGAACGCCCCTGGCACGCTGAGACATCGAGAGGACTTGAAAGTCTGCGCAGATGATGCGCGGAGGGGCGGCGCACCCGCAGGACGTCCACCACGCACCCGGAGGGGCGGCGCCCCCGCACAGGGTGCCGCCCCTCCTTGTGGTGGGCCGGAGCCGCCGTCGATCGGTGAGGGTCGGGGACCGTCGGCGGCTCCGGGGCCGGGGCGGGGCGGTGAGGGACGCCGTCCCGCGGGCCTGTGGTCAGCGGTGGTCGCTGCCCGCCGACTGGGTGGCGGCGCGGCCGGCCTCCAGCCGGGCGACCGGGATGCGGAACGGGGAGCAGGAGACGTAGTCCAGGCCCACCTCGTGGAAGAAGTGGACGGACTCCGGGTCGCCGCCGTGCTCGCCGCACACGCCGAGCTTCAGGTCCGGGCGGGTGGCGCGGCCCGCCTTCGCCGCCGACTGCACCAGGGAGCCGACGCCGTCCTTGTCGATGGTCTCGAACGGGCTGACGCCGAAGATGCCCTTCTCCAGGTAGGCGGTGAAGAAGGACGCCTCGACGTCGTCGCGGCTGAAGCCCCACACCGTCTGGGTGAGGTCGTTGGTACCGAAGGAGAAGAACTCCGCGGCCTCGGCGATCTGGCCTGCGGTCAGCGCGGCACGGGGCAGTTCGATCATGGTGCCGATCGCCAGCTTCAGCCCGGTGCCGGTCGCCTGCTCCACCTCGGCGATGACCCGGTCCGCCTCCTCGCGGACGATCTCCAACTCCTGGACGGTGCCGACGAGCGGAATCATGATCTCGGCGCGCGGATCGCCCTTGGCGTTGCTGCGTTCGGCCGCGGCCTCGGCGATCGCCCTGACCTGCATGCTGAACAGGCCCGGGATGACGAGGCCGAGGCGGACGCCGCGCAAGCCCAGCATGGGGTTCTGCTCATGCAGCCGGTGCACCGCCTGGAGCAGCCGCAGTTCGTTCTCGTGCGGCTCCTGCCGGGCCTCCGCGAGCGCCACACGCACCGACAGTTCGGTGATGTCGGGCAGGAACTCGTGCAGCGGCGGGTCGAGCAGCCGGACCGTCACCGGCAACCCGTCCATCGCCTCGAACAGCTCGACGAAGTCCCGCTTCTGGAGCGGCAGGAGCTGCTTCAGCGACTCCTCGCGCTCCGCCTCCGTATCCGCCAGGATCAGCCGCTCCACCAGCTCGCGCCGGTCACCGAGGAACATGTGCTCGGTGCGGCACAGGCCGATGCCCTGGGCGCCGAAGCGCCGGGCCCGCAGCGCGTCCTCCGCGTTGTCGGCGTTGGCGCGCACCCGCAGCCGGCGCTTGCGGTCGGCGAACGCCATGATCCGGTGCACGGCCTCGACCAGTTCGTCGGCGTCGTCGGCGCCCGCGTGCATCCGGCCCTCGAAGTACTCCACGACCGGGGACGGCACCACCGGGACCTCGCCCAGGTACACCTTGCCGCTGGAGCCGTCGATGGAGATCACGTCGCCCTCCTCGACGACATGCCCGCCCGGCACCGTCATCCGGCGCCGCTTGGTGTCGACCTCCAGGTCCTCCGCGCCGCAGACACAGGTCTTGCCCATGCCGCGCGCGACCACGGCCGCGTGCGAGGTCTTGCCGCCGCGGGAGGTCAGGATGCCCTCGGCCGCGATCATGCCGTCCAGGTCGTCCGGGTTGGTCTCGCGGCGGACGAGGATGACCTTCTCGCCCGAGCGGGACCACTTGACGGCGGTGTAGGAGTCGAAGACCGCCTTGCCGACCGCGGCGCCCGGCGAGGCGGCGATGCCCCGGCCGACCTGCTCGGTCTTGGCGTGCTCGTCGAACCGCGGGAACATCAGCTGGGCGAGCTGGGCGCCGGTGACCCGCTGCAGCGCCTCGGTCTCGTCGATCAGGCCCTGGTCCACCAGCTGGGTGGCGATACGGAAGGCGGCGCCCGCGGTGCGCTTGCCGACGCGGGTCTGCAGCATCCACAGCTGGCCGCGTTCGATGGTGAACTCGATGTCGCAGAGGTCCTTGTAGTGGTTCTCCAGGATCTCCATGATCTCCAAGAGCCGGTCGTACGACGGCTTGTCGATGTTCTCCAGCTCGGCCAGGGCCACGGTGTTGCGGATGCCCGCGACGACGTCCTCGCCCTGCGCGTTCTGCAGGTAGTCGCCGTAGACACCCTGGTGGCCGCTTGCCGGGTCGCGGGTGAAGGCGACTCCGGTGCCGGAGTCGGGGCCCAGGTTGCCGAAGACCATGGAGCAGATGTTGACGGCGGTGCCGAGGTCGTGCGGGATGCGCTCCTGACGGCGGTAGAGCCTGGCCCGGTCGCCGTTCCAGGACTCGAAGACCGCCTTGATGGCGAGGTCCATCTGCTCGCGCGGGTCCTGCGGGAAGTCGCGGCCCGTCTCCTTCTTGACGATCTTCTTGAAGGTGCCGACGACGTTCTTCAGGTCCGCCGCGGCCAGCTCGGTGTCGACCGTGACCTGCCTGGCCTCCTTGGCCTTGTCGAGGGCGTCCTCGAAGTGGTCGCCGTCGATGCCGAGGACGGTCTTGCCGAACATCTGGATGAGCCGCCGGTAGGAGTCCCAGGCGAACCGCTCGTCGCCGGCCTGCTCCGCGAGGCCCCGCACGGACTCGTCGGACAGGCCGATGTTCAGGACGGTGTCCATCATGCCCGGCATCGAGAACTTCGCCCCGGAGCGGACGGACACGAGGAGGGGGTTGTCGGCCTGTCCGAGCTTCTTGCCCATGGCCGCTTCGAGGGCTTCGAGGTGCGCACTCACCTCGTCACGCAGTGCCGCCGGCTCCTCGCCGCTGTCGAGGTAGACCTTGCAGGCCTCGGTGGTGATGGTGAAGCCCGGGGGGACCGGAAGGCCCAGATTGGTCATCTCGGCGAGGTTCGCGCCCTTGCCGCCCAGGAGGTCCTTGAGGTCCTTGTTTCCCTCGGTGAAGTCATAGACGAACTTCACGCTCTCAACGCTTTCGCCCGACGCGGGTACCTGAGGATCTTTGTTTTCCGACACGGGACTCGACTCCTTGAGGCCGCGGTGGCTGCCCTGACGGCGAGGAACATACCCAGATCGAAGGCACCCGGGTACGTCCACTCGCGCGTCATACGCCCGTAACCAGCCGTCCGCCACGGGATCGAAAGTCAAGGATGGGCAAGCATCGGGCAGCCGACGTTTTCACTTCTTGAACGGACGGAGGCTCTGTACGCTCCGCTCCGTGCTCATACGAGCAGACCAGGGCACGTCTGATTTCGCGCGCTGAACGACCAAGGGGTGGCACCGAGTGCCACCCCTTGGAGAAGTGCAGCCGTCCATGATCCGCTCATCTGAGCGCAACCCACATCAAGGGTGGCAAAAATCACGCTGCCACACCCAACCAAATCCCACCATGCGGACGCCCCCCAGAGACCCCGGAAAACGGCAGACGCGACGACGCCACAGTCGAGGACCGGCTGGCCCCCCGAAGGGGCGCGGGGAACTGCGCACCCAACCACGACGACGCGACAGCCAACGACGGCGAGTGACCCCCACAGGGGCGCGGGGAACTGCGCAACCAGCCACAACGACGCGACAGCCAACGACGGCGGGCGACCCCCGAAGGGGCGCGGGGAACTGCGCACCCAACCACAACGGCCCGAAAGCCAACGACGGCGAGTGACCCCCACAGGGGCGCGGGGAACTGCGCGACCAGCCACAACGACGCGAAAGCCAACGATGGCGAGTAACCACCGAAGGGGCGCGGGGAACTGCGCGAACAACCACAACGACGCGAAAGCCAACGATGGCGAGTAACCACCGAAGGGGCGCGGGGAACTGCGCGAACAACCACAACGACGCGAAAGCCAACGATGGC
>NZ_JBIWKB010000065.1:28544-50772 GCF_044765425.1 Streptomyces sp. NPDC102462
AGAGTAACCACCGAAGGGGCGCGGGGAACTGCGCGAACAACCACAACGACGCCGCACCCAAAGGACGGCAGAAGTCCCCGGAGGGCCAGCGCAGCGACCGTCAGACGCCGAGCGCCAGCAACCGTTCCTCCACGCGATCCGGTGCATACAGGTACTCCACGACCAACGCCCCCGCACCGATCAGCCCCGCCCGCTCACCCAGCCGCGAGGTGACCACCTCCAGGTGGGCGGTGGAACGCGGCAGCGCCCGCTGGTACAGCAGCTCACGGACACCGGTCAGGAACGGCGTCCCGGCCAGGTCCCCGGCGATCATCAGCACGCCCGGGTTGAGCAGCGTGACGACCGTCGCCAGCACGTCCCCCACCCGCCGCCCCGCCTCCCGGGCCAGCGCCGTCGCCTCCGGATGCCCCGCGGCCAGCAGACCCCGCACGTCGGAGCCGGAGGCCGCCGGCACCCCGGCCTCGGTCAGCCGCCGGGCCACGGCACCCCCGCTGGCGACGGCCGCCAGGCACCCGTACGACCCGCACCGGCACAGCGCGTCCGCGCCCACCCGGATGTGCCCGATGTCCCCGGCGCCGCCGTCGATGCCACGGTAGATCGAGCCGCCCACCACGACCCCGGCGCCGATACCGGTGGACACCTTGACGAGGACGAAGGCCGAGCAGTCCGGGTGCCCGGTGCGCTGTTCGCCGTACGCCATGAGGTTCGCGTCGTTGTCCACGAGCACCGGCACCGCCGGCGCGCCGGTGTGCTCGGTGAAGGCGCGGGAGAGGCGGCCCCTGATGTCGTAGCCGTCCCAGCCGGGCATGATCGGCGGCTGCACCACGCGGCCGCTGACCCGGTCCACCGGGCCCGGCACGGCGATCCCTATGCCGCACACCTCGGCCGCCCGGTGCCCGGCCCCGGCCAGCAGGTCGGCGAACCAGCCGCCCAGCTCGCCCAGGACGGACTCGGGTCCGTCCTCGATGACCAGGGTGCCGGTCCGCTCGGCGAGCAGGTCGCCGGTGAGCGAGAGGACGGCGGCGCGGGCGTGCCGGGTGTCCAGGTCGGCGGCGAGGACCACCGCGTGCGAGTCGTCGAACTCCAGGGTGATGGAGGGCCGCCCGCCGAGCGGCGAGTCGACCGGGCCGCCGACCCCCTCGCGCAGCCAGCCCGCGCGGAACAGCCGGTCGAGGCGCTGGCCGACGGTGGCCCGGGACAGCCCGGTGGCCTGCTGGAGGGCGCCGCGCGTGGTCGCGCGCCCGCTGCGCACCAGTTCGAGCAGTTCCCCGGCGCTGGCCTGGCTGCGTCCCGTCATGCGCACCCCCTTGTGTTCATCAAGCCTGCATTACATAGTGAGTTTTGCGTGTTAAGTAGACGTAACCCTAAGGTGGCTACAGCCGAACCAGGCCGGCCGGACGTCTTCGGGGAGCCCCGAGTGGATCGCACTGCCCAGCTCACCGCCCACCGCACGGAGCACCAGCTCGTATACGATCCACCGCCCCCGACCGGGACGCTGCACGTCAGAGCCGTGCGGGTGCTGGAGGGCAACTGGACCGGCATGTCCACGGTGCCCTCGCCCCGCCTGTATCCGCACCAGTGGTCCTGGGACTCGGCGTTCATCGCGATCGGCCTGCGGCACGTCTCGCCGTTACGGGCCCAGACGGAGCTGGAGACGCTGCTGGCCGCCCAGTGGGCGGACGGGCGCGTCCCGCACATCGTCTTCAACCCCTCCGTACCGCTCGACGCCTACTTCCCGAGCCCCGACTTCTGGCGCTCCTCGACCGCGGGGCGCGCCGCGGGCGCCCCGCGCACCGTACAGACCTCCGGCATCGTGCAGCCACCGGTACACGCGCTGGCGGCCTGGCTGGTGCACCGCGCCGACCCCGGGCTGTCCCGGGCCCGCGGCTTCCTCGCCCGGGTCTACCCGCGGCTCGCGGCCTGGCACCGCTATCTGCTGCACCGGCGGGACCTGGGCGGCGGCGGCCTCGCGTCCGTCGTACACCCCTGGGAGCAGGGCATGGACAACAGTCCCTGCTGGGACGCCCCGCTCGCCAGGATCACGCCCGCCCCGGCCCGCTCGTTCCGCCGCGCCGACCTCGCGCACGGCGCGCCCGAGGACCGGCCGACCGACCTGGACTACGGGCGGTACGTGCGGCTCGCGGCCGACTACCGCGACCGCGCCTACGCCGACGGGCCGGGAGAGTTCGCGGTCGAGGACCCGGCGTTCAACGCGCTGCTCGCGGCATCCGAGCATGCGCTGGCCCGGATCGCCCAGGAACTGGGCGCGGCCGGCACGGCGCGGCGCGCCCGCGCGGAACGTCTGACGGCCGCCCTGGTGGAACGGCTGTGGGACCCGGCGCGCGGCATGTTCTTCTGCCGGGACGTGCGCGGCGAGGGGCTGATCCCGGAGCGCAGCGTCTCCGGGCTGATCCCGCTGCTGCTGCCCGGCCTGCCGCCGGACGTCGCCGCGCCCCTGGTGCGCACGCTCACCGGCCCGCACTTCGGGCTCGGCACCGCCACCCGTCTCGTGCCGAGCTACGACCTCCTCGGCGCGGCCTTCGACCCGCACCGCTACTGGCGCGGCCCGGCCTGGTTCAACACCGGCTGGCTGCTGGAGCGCGGGCTGCGGGCGCACGGCGAGCGGGCGCGGGCCGAGGCGCTGCGGGCTGCGCTGCTGGAGACGGCCGGTGCGACCGGGTTCGCCGAGTACGTCGACCCGTACACCGGGGAGCCCTGCGGCGCGCTCGGCTTCAGCTGGACCGCCGCGCTCACGCTCGATCTGCTCGGCGGCGGCGAGCCACGCAAGGCAGACGAGGCGGCCGAGGCCGGCAGGGCGGCCGGGAGAGACGAGCAAGGCGAGCAGCACACACACGACGAAAGAGACAAGAGAGGCAAGGGAGGGGACCGGGGATGACGGACCGGCAGCACCTGCTCGTGCACGGCACGACGTTCGCCGCCGTGGGCGACGGCGGTGACATCAGCGGCGTCCGGGGCGGCACGCTGCCGGACGGGTTGTTCGTCCGCGACGCCCGGCACCTCAGCCGCTGGCAGCTCACCCTGGACGGGGCGGTGCCCGAAACGCTCAGCCCGGTCGCGGACGGCGACGGGGCGCGGTGTGTGCTCGTCCCGCGCGGCGGCCGGCAGGAGCCGCCCGCGCACACCCTCTTCCGGGAACAGGCGGTCGGCGACGGCTCGTTCGTGGAATCGCTCCAGGTCACCAGCAACCGCCCGGTGCCGACCACGGTACGGCTGGCGATCACCGCGGACGCCGACTTCACCGACCAGTTCGAACTGCGCCCCGACCACCGCACGTACCACAAGGCCGGCGCGGTGCGCTCCCGGCATGTGCTCGACGACGGCGTGGAGTTCACCTACCGGCGCGGCGAGTGGCGGTCCTGTACGAGCATCACGGCGGACCCGGCACCGGACGGCGTCGAGGAGACCGGCACCGGCGCCCGCCGCCTGGTGTGGACCCTGGAGCTGGCGCCGCACGGCACGGCGGACCTGGTGCTGCGCGTGATGGCCCGCCCGCACGGCGAGAAGCGCGCACGGCGCGTGCCGCGCTCCCCGGCCGCCGTGAACGAGCAACTTCTGGCGCTGGAAGGCGAGTTCGTGGAGGGCGTGGCCTTCCCGACCGGCTGGCCCGAGCTGGCGGCGGCCTGCGCCCGGGGGCTCGCCGACCTCGCCGCGCTTCAGGTGCCGGCGACCGGACCGGACGGCGAGGATCTGCGGGTGCCGGCCGCGGGCGCGCCCTGGTTCCTGACCCTGCTCGGCCGGGATGCCCTGCTGACCGCCCTGTTCGCGCTCCCCTACCGCCCCCGGCTGGCCGCCGCCACGCTGCCCGCGCTGGCCGCCACCCAGGCGACGAGGACCACACCGGCCGCGGTGGCCCAGCCCGGCAAGATCGTGCACGAGGTGCGGCACGGCGAGCTGGCGCACTTCGGCCAGGTGCCCTACGGCCGCTACTACGGCTCGGTGGACGCGACACCGCTGTTCCTCGTACTGCTCGGGGCGTACGTCGAACGGACCGGCGACACGGCCATGGCCCACCGTCTGGAGCCGTACGCGCGAGCGGCGATCGGCTGGATGCTGGACCACGGCGGGCTGACCTCGCGCGGCTACCTCGTCTACCGCGCCGACCGGGGCGGGCTCGCCAACCAGAACTGGAAGGACTCCCCCGGCGCCATCTGCTCGGCCGACGGCACCCGCCCGAGCGGGCCGGTGACGGCGGCGGGGGCCCAGGGCTACGCGTACGACGCGCTGCGCCGCACGGCGTGGGTCGCGCGCACGGTGTGGCGGGACGAGACGTACGCTGCGCTGCTCGAACAGGCGGCGGCCGATCTGCGGGACCGCTTCCAGCGGGACTTCTGGATGCGGGAGCGCTCCTTCCCGGCCCTCGCGCTGGACGGCGAGGGCCGGCCGGTGGACGCGCTGGCCTCGGACGCCGGGCATCTGCTGTGGTCGGGGCTGCTGGACAAGGAGTACGGCGAGCAGGTGGGGCGCAGGCTCCTGGAACCGGACTTCTTCTCCGGCTGGGGCGTCCGCACGCTGGCCTCCGGCCAGGGCGCCTACCATCCGCTGTCCTACCACCGCGGGGCGGTCTGGCCGCACGACAACGCGCTGATCGCCCTGGGCCTGGCCCGCTACGGCCTGCACGACGAGGCCCGCACGGTCGCCCACGCCCTGGTCGACGCGGCCACCGCGACCGGACACCGGCTGCCGGAAGTACTCGCGGGCTACGCCCGGACCCGCCACACGGAACCGGTCCCCCATCCGCATGCCTGCGTACGGGAATCGCGCTCGGCGGCGGCCCCGTTGGCCCTACTCACCGCGGTGGGCGGGGCGTAGCGGGGTGGAGGGGGCTTAACGGAGGGAGTGGGCGGGGCGTTAGGGGTGAACGGGCTTAGCTAGCCGGGTGGGAGGGGCTTAGCGGCGGGTGGGAGGGGCTTAGCGGCGGGGGGGCGGGGCTTAGCGGCGCGGTGGCGGGCGCAGCCGATGGGTCGGCGGGCCCTAGCCGCCGGATTCGCGGGACGTGGCCGACGGGCTGGCAGGCCATTGCCCGGGGGCGGGGCGCAGCCGACGGATTGGTGGGCCATAGCCGACGGGGTGGCGGGGCACAGCCGCCGGATTGGCAGGCGTGGCCGCGGGGTTGGCAGGGCGCAGCCGCCGGATTGGCAGGCCGCAGCCGAGGGGGTGGCGGGGCGTGGGCGACGGGTGGGTGGGGTGTTTGCCTGGTGTTTGCCGGGGGGCGTGAACGGGAGCGGGTGCGGGGCCGTACGGGATGGCGGCGGGCCAGGCGGGCCGGGAACTCCCGGCCCAGCCCAGCCTCCCCAGCGTGGCCCGCCGCCCAGCACGGGCCGCGCGCGAAAGGACCCCCGGGTTGCCCCAGCACACAAGCACACCCCACGCACCGGCAACCTCCGGAGCCCCGGAAGACGTACCCGGGGCCGGGGACACGGGGACGGCGGCCCCCGATGCCGGGCCCCAGAACGACCCCGGCGCCGGAACAGAACCAACGACCAAGCCCCGGGCCGGCCGGAACGGAGCCGAGTCCGAGTCGGGCACCGGGGACACGACCGACCCCCGAACCGAGCGCCAGGCCGAAACCGAAGCCGGGGGCGAGTCGAGGGGCGGGGACGGGCCCGAACCCCCTGCGGAAGACCGGGCCGGGGCCGGGGCAAGCGCCGGGGGCGGAACCGAGACCCCAGCCCGGCCTCAAGTCGAGGCTGGCGCGCGGGGCGGGAACGCAGCCGGGGCCCCTGCCGAAGGGCGGTCCGAGGCACGAGCCCGGGACGGGCAGGACGGAGAGGGAAACGAGCCGAGCACCGAGCCCGAGGCCCCTGCCGGAATAGGACCCGAGGCCCGAGGCCGGGGCGGGCAGGGCGGAGCCGAGGGTGGGTCGACGGGTGGGGGCGAGACTGGGCGCCGTAGGGCGGGCAGCGTCGTTCCGCGGTGGGGGCGGGGGTGGCGGGTGGAGCACCCTGGCGTGGGGCGGGTGGTGTCTGTTGGGGTGAGCGTGGTCTGCGGGGTGCTGGTGGTGGGGGCGTTGGTGTTGCCGAACAGCGTCGTCGGGCTCGGGCCCATGAAGTTCCTGCGGATACCGGGCGAGGCGGTCATCGGCGCCGCCCTGGCCCTGACGCTGCCGCGCAGGCCGCGCATGGCGCTCGCCGGTCTCGCCGGTGCCGCGCTCGCCGCGCTGACCGTGCTGAACCTCCTCGACATGGGCTTCAACCAGTACCTCGGCCGCAGCTTCAACCTCGTCCTCGACTGGAGCCTGCTCACCGACGCCCAGGCATACCTGGAGGACTCCCTCGGCCGCACCGCCACCCTCGCCGCCACGGCCGGCGTCGTCGTCCTGGTCCTGTTGCTGTTCGTGCTGCTCACCCTGGCCACGATCCGCCTGGCCAACCTGCTGGCCCGGCACGGCGGCCGGGCCACCAGGGGCGCCCTGATCGCCGCCGTCGCCTGGATCACCTGCACCGCCTTCGGCCTGCAGATCGCCGGCGTGCCGATCGCGTCGGACCGTACCGCCACGGCCGTACAGATCCAGGCCCGCCGGGTGGCGGACACCCTCAGGGACGAGGCGGAGTTCCGGAAGGTGGCCCGCTCGGACGCCTTCGGGAACACACCGCCCGACCAGTTGCTGACCGATCTGCGCGGCAAGGACGTGATCTTCACGTTCGTCGAGAGCTACGGCCGCAGCGCGATCGAGGACCCGGTCATCGCGCCCGGCGTGGACACGTCCCTCACCGAGAACACCACGGCCCTGGCGAAGGCCGGCTTCCACGCGAAGAGCGGCTGGCTGACCTCGGCGACGTACGGCGGCAGCAGCTGGCTCGGCCACTCCACCACCCTGTCGGGTCTGTGGATCAACAGCCAGCAGCGCTACCGCACCGTCATGGCCAGCGACCACCTCAGTCTCACCAGGGCCTTCCAGAAGACCGGCGCCTGGGACACGGTCGGCGTCATGCCGGGCGTGCAGAAGGGCTGGCCCGAACAGCGCTACTACGGCCTGGACAAGGTCTACAACGCCTTCCAACTCGGCTACCAGGGGCCGAAGTTCAGCTGGTCGACGATGCCCGACCAGTACGCGCTTGAACAGTTCCAGCAGCGGGTGCACGGCAGGCACCGCGACAAGCCGCTGATGTCGGAGATCATCCTGACCTCCAGCCACCAGCCCTGGGCGCCGGTGCCGAAGCTGGTCGACTGGGACCGGATCGGGGACGGCTCGGTGTTCCGGGACATCGAGGCGGCGGGCAGCAGGCCGGCGGACGTCATCGCGGACACCACGAGGTCCCGTGCGGAGTACGGCAAGTCGATCCAGTACTCGGTGACCGCCCTGACCCAGTGGCTGGAGCGCTACGGCACCGACGACACGGTGCTGGTCTTCCTCGGCGACCACCAGCCCATCGCCCGGGTCAGCGGCAACCACGCCAGCCGTGACGTGCCGATCTCCGTCGTCGCCAAGGACCCCAAGGTCCTCGACAGGATCGCGAGTTGGGGCTGGAGCGACGGACTGCGCCCGGCGCACGACGCCCCGGTCTGGAAGATGAGCGCCTTCCGCGACCGCTTCCTGACGGCCTACGGCTCAACCCCCCACCCAAAGAACAACTGACCCTCCCAAGCAAAGGACGCCGTGTCGGACGGGTGGGTGGGGGTGTCGAGAGGGGGTCAGCCGCCTGAGGTGTCCAGTTCGGCTTCGTTGGTGACGCCCGTGCAGTCGTACGGGTCCGTCAGCCAGCCGTCCGGCAGGACCACCCGGTTGTTGCCCGAGGTACGGCCACGGGGACCGTCGGCGCCGGCGGGCCAGGGCTGGTCGAGGTCCAACTCGTCCAGGCCGGAACGGAGTTCGGCGAGGGACGAGGTGATCGCCAGACGTTTGCGCATCTCCGAGCCGACCGCGAAACCCTTGAGGTACCAGGCGACATGCTTACGGAAGTCGATCACGCCCCGCGCCTCGTCGCCGATCCACTCGCCGAGCAGGCGCGCATGCCGGACCATGACGTCGGCGACCTCACGCAGGGTCGGCCGCATGATGTCCTGCGTACGCCCCTCGAAGGCCGCGACCAGGTCCGCGAACAGCCACGGCCGGCCGAGACAGCCGCGCCCCACGACCACCCCGTCGCAGCCGGTCTCGCGCACCATCCGCAGCGCGTCCTCGGCCGACCAGATGTCGCCGTTGCCGAGCACCGGGATCTCCGGCACATGTTCCTTGAGCCGGGCGATGGCCGCCCAGTCCGCCGTGCCGCCGTAGTGCTGGGCGGCGGTGCGGCCGTGCAGCGCGATGGCGGTGACGCCCTCCTCGACCGCGATCCGTCCGGCGTCGAGGTAGGTGAGGTGGTCGTCGTCGATGCCCTTGCGCATCTTCATGGTCACCGGCAGGTCGCCCGCGCCGGCGACCGCCTCGCGCAGGATGGCCCGCAGCAGGTTGCGCTTGTACGGCAGGGCCGAGCCGCCGCCCTTGCGCGTCACCTTGGGCACCGGGCAGCCGAAGTTCAGGTCGATGTGGTCGGCCAGGTCCTCCTCCGCGATCATGCGGACGGCCTTGCCGACGGTGGCCGGGTCGACGCCGTACAACTGGATGGAGCGCGGCTTCTCCGTCGCGTCGAAGTGGACCAGCTGCATGGTCTTCTCGTTGCGTTCGACCAGCGCCCGGGTCGTGATCATCTCGCTGACGAACAGCCCCTTGAGGCCGCCCGCTCCCGCCGTCGAGCCGCCTTCGGCGAAGGACCGGCACAGCGTGCGGAAGGGCGCGTTGGTGATCCCGGCCATGGGGGCGAGCACGACGGGCGGCTGCACCGTGTGCGGGCCGATCCGCAGGGGGGACACGGGGGTGGTCGACGGCGTGGGCATGGCCCCATTGTCCCGTATTCCGGCGGGTGCTCGTCCGCGCCTGTGGACAACCGGGACCATGACCATGACCACCCCTGTACTAGTCATTAGTTAGACGCACTATCGATACGAGCGTACGATGGGCGCCATGCATCAGCTCAGTCCCCGCCGACGTTCGCTGGTCCTGGCGATCTGCTGTATGAGCCTGCTGATCGTGAGCCTGGACAACACGGTCCTGAACGTCGCCCTCCCCTCGATGCAGCGCGAACTGCACACCACCACCTCCGGCCTCCAGTGGACCATCGACGCGTACACGCTGGTGCTGGCCTCGCTGCTGATGCTGGCCGGCTCCACCGCCGACCGGATCGGCCGCAAACGGGTCTTCATGGCGGGCCTCGTGGTGTTCACCATCGGCTCACTGCTGTGCTCCCTCGCACCGAACCTGGAATCTCTGGTCGCCTTCCGCATGGTCCAGGCGGTCGGCGGTTCGATGCTCAACCCGGTCGCCATGTCGATCATCACCAACACCTTCACCGACCCGCGTGAACGCGCCCGCGCCATCGGCGCCTGGGGCGCCGTGGTCGGCATATCCATGGCCGCGGGACCCCTCGT
Organism: Streptomyces sp. NPDC102462; assembly: GCF_044765425.1. Classification (NCBI taxonomy): domain Bacteria; kingdom Bacillati; phylum Actinomycetota; class Actinomycetes; order Kitasatosporales; family Streptomycetaceae; genus Streptomyces; species Streptomyces sp. NPDC102462. Next base: position 37,971 of record NZ_JBIWKB010000065.1, read on the forward strand.
CGGCGGCCTGCTGGTGGAGGCCGTCGACTGGCGCGCGATCTTCTGGATCAACATCCCGATCGGCCTCGCCGCCCTGCTGCTCACCCTGCGCTACATCCCCGAGTCCCGCGCCCCCCACCCCCGCCGCCCCGACCCGGTCGGCCAGGTGCTGGTGATCGCCCTGTTCGGCGCGCTGACCTACGCCATCATCGAGGCGCCCCACTCCGGCGCCGGCACGGTGCTGCCCTTCGCCGCCATCGCCGTGATCGCCCTGCTGGGCCTGCTTCGGTACGAGCCACGACGCCCGGAACCCCTCATCGATCTGCGGTTCTTCCGTTCCGCACCGTTCAGCGGTGCCACGGTCATCGCGGTCAGCGCGTTCGCCGCGCTGGGCGGGTTCCTGTTCCTGTCCACCCTGTACCTGCAGAGCGTGCGCGGCCTCGACGCGCTGCACGCCGGCCTGTGGATGCTGCCCATGGCGGTGCCCACGTTCCTGTGCGCGCCGCTGTCCGGGCGGCTCGTCGGCAGCCGGGGGCCGCGGGTGCCGCTGGTGATCGCTGGCGTCGCGATGACCGCGGGCAGCGTGCTGTTCGCCGCGTTCCACGCGGAGACCTCCGACCTCAGCCGGCTCGCCGGATACGTCCTGTTCGGCATCGGGTTCGGCTTCGTGAACGCGCCGATCACCAACACCGCGGTCTCGGGCATGCCGCGGGCCCAGGCCGGGGTCGCCGCGGCCGTCGCCTCCACCAGCCGGCAGCTCGGGCAGACGCTCGGGGTCGCCGTGATCGGGTCCGTGCTCGCGGCCGGCGTCGGCACGGCCGCGTTCGCACCGGCCTTCGTCGATGCGGCGCGGCCGGGGTGGTGGATCCTCACCGCGTGCGGGGGCGCCGTGCTTGGCCTTGGCGTGGTGACCAGTGGGCGGTGGGCTCGGGGTACCGCCGAGCGGGCCGCCTCGCGGCTGGCCTCGACGGGGGCGCTCCGCTTGGTGGGCGGGGGTTCTGAGGGTGCGGGGCGGCTGCCGGGGCGGCGGGGTTGACCGGCCGTTCTTGGAACCAGCGGTTCGGCAAATCAACCGTCCGTCGGCTTACGCGCCGTCGTGGCTCGTCGCGCCCCCCTGCGGGGGCACCTGCCGGCCCTCGGCTGGCCCGCCGTCGTGGTTCCTCGCGCAGTTCCCCGCGCCCCCTGCGGGGGACAACTGCCGATCCTCGACTGCGGCGCCGTCGTGGCTCGTCGCGCAGTTCCCCGCGCCCCCTGCGGGGGCACCTGACGGCCCTCGACTGACGCGCCGTCGTGGTTCCTCGCGCAGTTCCCCGCGCCCCCTGCGGGGGCACCTGACGGCCCTCGACTGACGCGCCGTCGTGGTTGAGCGCGCCGTTCCCCGCGCCCCCTGCGGGGGCACCTGCCGGCCCTCGACTGACGCGCCGTCGTGGTTCCTCGCGCCGTTCCCCGCGCCCCCTGCGGGGCACCTGACGGCCCTCGGCTGATGCGCTGTCGTGGTTGAGCGCGCCGTTCCCCGTGCCCCCTGCGGGGGCACCTGGGTTGGATGTCGGTACGGCCTTGGGGTTCAGGTGAGGGGTTGGGGGGTGGGCATCTCGTAGAGGTGTTGTAGGCGGGTTCGGGTTTGGGTGTCCTTGGGGGTGTAGGTGACCATGCGGGGGCCCGACTGGGGGGCCAGCCACAGGTCTGTGTGGTCCAGGGTCAGCAGGCCGACGTGGGGGTTGAGGAACTGTTTGGTCTTGCTGCGGCTGCTGACGACCTCGTACCGCTCCCAGTGCTCGCGGAACTCCGCGGACTCCGTCATCAGCCGTTTGACCAGCAGCTTCCAGGCGGGCTCGCCCAGGTGCCCGGCCATCGCGGCGCGCAGCTTGGCAGCCATCAGCCGCATGGTCTCGTCGAGGTGGACGATCGTGGAGCGCCAGCCGGGGTCGGTGTAGACGAGGAGTATGCAGTTGCGGTCCTCGGGCGGCACCGCGTCCAGATCGCCCATGAGGCGGGCGTAGGTGCGGTTGTAGGCGAGGATGTCGTACCGGCTGTTCTGGATGTAGGCGGGGACGGGCTCCAGCCCGCGCAGCATCTCGCGCAGCGCCGGGGTGATGCTCGGGCAGCTCGCGGCGGGCGTCGGGTCGACGGAACCGGCGAGCTGGAAGAGATGGGCGCGTTCACCGGCGTCGAGCAGCAGGGTGCGGGCGAGCGCGTCGAGGACCTGGACGGAGACCTGGATGTCCCGGGCCTGCTCCAGCCAGGTGTACCAGGTGACGCCGACCGCGGAGAGCTGGGCGACCTCCTCGCGGCGCAGCCCGGGCGTGCGGCGGCGCACGCCGCGCGGTAGCCCCACCTGCTCCGGGGTGATCCGCTCACGGCGGCTGCGCAGGAACGCGGCCAGTTCGTGCCGGCGGATCTCCGCGCCCTGGGCGGGCGGGGCGTACGTCTCCTGGGCCATGCTCGTCATGCCTCCAGCCTGCCGTCGTACGGATCCTGTTGCCAGGTAGTCCTGCTACCAGGATAAGAACACTCTGGTACCACCCTGAGCGGCGCCGCAGGCTCGACATCATGACCGAAACCGTCACGACCCCGATCGTCCGGTCCCCGTCGGCGCCACCGGCGCTCGGCAGCCTGGGGCTGTTCACCGTCCTGCTGGCCGCGGCGCTGCCGCTCGTCGACTTCTTCATCGTCAACGTGGCCCTGCCCACCATCGGCACGGACCTCGCCGCGGGCGAGGCGCTCCTCGAACTGGTCGTCGCCGGGTACGGTCTCGCCTACGCCGTGCTGCTCGTCCTCGGCGGGCGGCTCGGCGACCTGTTCGGCCGCCGGCGGCTCTTCCTCGGCGGCATGGCCGCCTTCGGCCTGACCTCGCTGGCGTGCGGGCTCGCGCCCGACGCCTGGAGCCTGGTCGCGGCGCGGGTCGCGCAGGGCGCCTCGGCCGCCGCGATGCTCCCGCAGGTGCTCGCCACCATTCAGGCGTCCACCACGGGCGCGCGCCGCGCGAAGGCCATGAGCCTGTACGGCGCCACGGCCGGCCTGTCCATGGTGGCGGGCCAGATCCTCGGCGGGGTGCTGGTCGCCGCCGACATCGCGGGCACCGGCTGGCGCTCGGTGTTCCTGGTCAACGTGCCGGTCGTACTCGTCGGCCTGCTGCTGGCCACCCGTACCGTCCCGGAGACCCGCTCCCAGCACCCCGAACCCGTCGACGGAGCCGGCACGGTACTGCTCGCGGTGTCCCTGCTGACGCTGCTCGCCCCGCTCACCGAGGGCCGGGCCGCGGGCTGGCCGCTGTGGACCTGGCTGTCACTGGCCGCGTTCCCGTGCGCGGCCTGGGCGTTCGCCGCGGTGGAACGCCGGGCCGACCGCCTGGGCCGTACGCCACTGGTGCCGCCGAGTCTGCTCGCGCTGCCCTCGCTGCGCCGCGGCCTCGTGCTGCTCGTGCCGTTCTCGATCGGCTTCAGCGGCTTCATGTTCGTGATCGCGGTGGCCCTGCAGAGCGGTGCGCGGCTCGGTCCGGTGCAGGCCGGGCTGGCGCTGGCCCCGATGGCCGTGGCGTTCTTCCTCGCGTCCCTGGCCGGACCGCGCCTGGTGGCCCGGCACGGCAGCCGGGTGGTCACCGCGGGCGCGCTGGTGCAGGGGGTCGGGGTGGCGCTGCTCGCGCTGACCGCCTGGCGGGACTGGCCGCACCTGGGCTTCGTGGAACTGCTGCCCGGGGCCGCGATCGCCGGGGCCGGGCAGGCGCTGCAACTCCCGGTCGTGATGCGGCTCGTGCTGTCCGAGGTGCCGGCCGCCCGCGCGGGGGTCGGCGGCGGAGTGATGGTCACCACCCAGCAGTCGGCGCTGGCGCTGGGGGTGGCCACGCTGGGCACCCTGTTCCTGTCGCTGGTCCCGCACCAGGGCATGCGGGACGCCCTGGTCATCACGCTCCTGGCGCAGCTGGCCGGGGTGGTCCTGACCGGGCTGCTCAGCCTGCGGCTGCCCCGGACGATGGGCTGAGCGGGCCGGGCCCGCAGGACACGGCTTGGCCAACTCGCCGTGAAGGACGCCCTGTTGATGTTGGTCTTCCTGCACACTCCTTGCTGCACGATCCGGACAGCCCTCCCCGTGGACGGACGCTGGAGACGTCATGCCGCAGAGCAATACGAGCAAGGTGAGCCGCTGGGACCAGCACGGCCGGGAACACGTGGTCAGGGTGGAGCGCACGGGAGTGCAGCGCACGATCAGGTGTGACACCTGCGGCTGGCGGCAAAGGGCGCAGTTCCTGCCCTGGCTGAAGGCGGCCGACCATCTGGCCGAGGCACACCAGGCGACGGTGGACCCCGCGAACTCCCCGCCCACGCCCTGACCGTGCGCCGTGCGGGGTGTCCGGAGAGGTCCTGCCCGCCGGCGTCAGCGTGAAGGTGAGCCGAGGCCGCGCAGCAGCAGGTCGACGAGCGCGGTGAACTCGTCCTCGATGCCCGGCCGCTTCCACTCCCGCGCATGGGCGGGATCGTGGAAGCGGCCGGTGGCCTGGAAGACGGCGCGGGCGGCGGTGGCGGGGTCGGCCACGGTGAAGCAGCCGGAGGCGACCCCGTCCTGGACTATGCGGGTCAGCTGGTCGGTCAGGTCGGCGAGGTGCGCGGCGACCGCACCGCCGTGCTCGTCGGTCAGCACCGTGTAGGTGGCGAACAGTTCCGGGTCCAGGCCCGCCTTGCGGCGCTTGGCGGCGAACAGCGCGGCGAGCCAGTCACGCAGCCGTGCCGCCGGGTCGCCGTCCGCTGAGGCGATGCCGGCCAGCAGCTCCGAGGTGCGGTCCAGCCAGCGCTTGGTGACCGCCTCCCGCAGCGCGGCCTTGGTGCGGAAGTGCCGGTAGACGGTGCCATGGCTGACGCCGAGCGCGCGTGCCACGTCCACCACGGTGGCCTTCGCCGGGCCGTGGCGGCGCAGCACCTCCTCGGTCGCCTCAAGGATGCGCTCGCTGGTCAGGGTCTCGCCGGTCGCTGCCATGGCCTAGACCGTACCCGGCCCGGTGCTCACTGCTCGGTGCCGAGGTGTGCCATCTGCGCCGCCGGGTAGCGGGTGCCGGCCGCCGCGCCCGCCGGCACGGCCTGCTCGATCGCCGCCAGGTCGGCCGCCTCCAGCGTCACGTCGAGGGCGCCCAGCGACTCGGTCAGCCGCTCCCGGGTGCGGGCGCCGACCAGCGGCACGATGTCCTCACCGCGCGAGAGCACCCAGGCGATGGCGATCTGCGCGACGCTGACGCCCTTGCGCTCGGCGATCTGCCGCAGCGCCTCGACGAGGTCGAGGTTGTGCCGCAGGTTGTCGCCCTGGAAGCGGGGCGAGTGGGCGCGGAAGTCGTTCGCGCCGAGCTGCCGTTCCGGGGTGAAGTGGCCGGAGATCAGGCCCCGGGCGAGCACGCCGTACGCCGTGATGCCGATGCCCAGTTCGCGGGTGGTCGGCAGGATCTCCCGCTCGATGTCACGGGTGATGATCGCGTACTCGATCTGGAGGTCGGAGATCGGGGCGGTGGCCGCGGCCCGGCGGATGGTCTCGGGGCCGACCTCGCTCAGGCCGATGTGCCGGACGTAGCCCTTCTCGATCAGTTCGGCGATGGCGCCGACGGTCTCCTCGATCGGTACGTCCGGGTCGAGGCGCGCGATGCGGTAGACGTCGATGTGGTCGACGCCGAGGCGCTGCAGCGAGTAGGCGGCGAAGTTCTTCACGGCGGCGGGCCGGCCGTCATGTCCGTTCCAGTTGCCGGCCGGGTCGCGCAGCGCGCCGAACTTCACGCTGACCAGCGCCTGTTCGCGGCGGGCCGGGGGCGCGGTGCGCAGCGCCTCGCCGACCAGCATCTCGTTGTGGCCCATGCCGTAGAAGTCGCCGGTGTCCAGCAGGGTCACGCCCGCCTCCAGGGCGGCGTGGACGGTGGCGATGGACTCGGCCCGGTCCGCCTCGCCGTACATCGCGGACATGCCCATGCAGCCGAGGCCGAGGGCCGAGGTCTTGGGGCCGGTGGTTCCGAGGGTTCGGGTGTGCGTCGTCATGCCCCCACCCTGACATGACAGCTGACAGATTTCAATATCTGTCAGCTGTCATTCGTCCAAGCCTGCCCGTCGGCCACCGATTTTGGTCCAGACCTATTGACGAGAGGTCTGGACCACGAGCACTGTCATGCCTACGACACCTCACCGCACCCCCCACCGGGAGGCCTCGCATGACCCGCCGTGTCCGCCGCCGACTCCGGCTGCTCGCCGCCGCGCTCACCGCGGCCGTCCTCGTCCCGCTCTCGGTCGCCGCCGCCCCCACCGCGTCCGCGGCCGACACCTGCGCCGTCAAGTCCCGTCCGGCCGGGAAGGTCCTCCAGGGCTACTGGGAGAACTGGGACGGCTCCGCCAACGGCGTGCACCCGCCCTTCGGCTGGACCCCCATCACCGACTCCCGCATCCCGGCCCACGGCTACAACGTGATCAACGCGGCCTTCCCGGTCATCCGCTCCGACGGCACCGCGCTGTGGGAGGACGGCATGGACGCCGGCGTGAAGGTGGCCACGCCGGCGGAGATGTGCGCGGCCAAGGCGGCCGGCCAGACGATCCTGCTCTCCATCGGCGGCGCGACCGCGGGCATCGACCTCAGCTCGACCGCGGTGGCCGACCGGTTCGTCGAGACGATCGTGCCGATCCTGAAGACCTACAATTTCGACGGCATCGACATCGACATCGAGACGGGTCTGGTCGGCAGCGGCTCCATCGGCCGGCTCTCCACGTCCCAGGCCAACCTGATCCGCATCATCGACGGGATCCTGGCCCGGATGCCCTCGAACTTCGGCCTGACCATGGCCCCGGAGACCGCCTACGTCACCGGCGGCAGCGTCACCTACGGCTCGATCTGGGGCGCCTATCTGCCCGTCATCAAGAAGTACGCGGACAACGGGCGCCTGTGGTGGCTCAACATGCAGTACTACAACGGCAGCATGTACGGCTGCTCCGGGGACTCGTACGCGGCGGGCACGGTGGCGGGCTTCACCGCACAGACCGACTGCCTCAACCGGGGCCTGGTGGTGCAGGGCACGACGATCAAGGTGCCCTACGACAAGCAGGTGCCGGGCCTGCCCGCGCAGTCCGGGGCGGGCGGCGGCTATATGTCACCGTCGCTGGTCTCCCAGGCGTGGCAGCACTACGGCTCCTCGCTCAAGGGCCTGATGACCTGGTCGATCAACTGGGACGGCGCAAAAAACTGGACCTTCGGCGACAACACAAAGACCCTCCAGTCCCGCTGACTGTGCCCACCGAACTGACAGTGCGGGTGCGGACTAAGCAGGTCCGGTGACAGCGCGCCCCCAAAGGGGCGCGGGGAACTGCGCGACCAGCCACAACGGCGCCGCAGACGACTGACGGCACAGCGCGGCACATCCGCAGAGCCCTCAACACCAAACGCCGGACGGGCACTCTCAGCCCGCCCGGCAACAGCGCCCCAAAGGGGCACGGGGCTGCATCGATATGCGGCTCCGCCGCGCGGGCGCAGACTGGGCGGCTCCGACGACAGCGCCCCGAAGGGGCACGGGGCTGCATCGATATGCGGCTCCGCCGCGCGGGCGCAGACTGGGCGGCTCCGACGACAGCGCCCCGAAGGGGCGCGGGGCTGTATCGATATGCGGCTCCGCCGCGCGGGCGCGACCAGCCACGACGGCGCCGCAGACGACTGACGACACGGCGCGGCACACCCGGCAGAGCCCTCCGCACCAAACGCCGGGCGGGCATTCTCAGCCCGTCCGGCGTTTGAGGACGGCGGCCGTACGGGCCGATGCGGGGGGCCGGGGGCGGCAGCCCCCAGGGGGTGCCGGCCCCCGGGGCCAAACGGGGCGGCAGCCAACCGCAGGGGCTAGCTGCCCAGCAGCCGACTGGACAGGTAACCCTCGATCTGGTCCAGCGACACGCGCTCCTGCTTCATCGAGTCCCGCTCACGCACCGTGACGGCGTTGTCCTCAAGGGTGTCGAAGTCGACGGTCACGCAGTACGGCGTGCCGATCTCGTCCTGGCGCCGGTAGCGGCGGCCGATGGCGCCCGCGTCGTCGAACTCGATGTTCCAGTGCTGGCGCAGCGCCTGGGCGAGGCCCTTGGCCTTCGGGGACAGCTCCGGGTTGCGGGACAGCGGGAGCACGGCGACCTTCACCGGGGCGATCCGGTGGTCGAGCCGCAGCACCGTGCGCTTCTCCATCTTGCCCTTGGCGTTGGGCGCCTCGTCCTCGACGTACGCGTCGAGCAGGAAGGCGAGCATCGCGCGCCCGACACCGGCCGCCGGCTCGATGACGTACGGCGTCCAGCGCTCGCCGGCCTCCTGGTCGAAGTAGGACAGGTCCTGGCCGGACGCCTTGGAGTGGGCGCCGAGGTCGTAGTCGGTGCGGTTGGCGACGCCCTCCAGCTCGCCCCACTCGTTGCCGCCGAAGTTGAAGCGGTACTCGATGTCCGCCGTGCGCTTGGAGTAGTGGGAGAGCTTCTCCTTCGGGTGCTCGTACCAGCGCATGTTCTCCTCACGCAGGCCGAGGCCCGTGTACCAGTTCCAGCGCTGCTCCATCCAGTACTCCTGCCACTTCTCGTCCTCGCCCGGCTTGACGAAGAACTCCATCTCCATCTGCTCGAACTCGCGGGTGCGGAAGATGAAGTTGCCCGGCGTGATCTCGTTGCGGAACGACTTGCCCATCTGGGCGATGCCGAACGGCGGCTTGCGGCGCGAGGTGGTCTGCACCTGGGCGAAGTTGGTGAAGATGCCCTGCGCGGTCTCCGGGCGCAGGTAGGCGACCGAGCCGGAGTCCTGGGTCGGACCGAGGTGGGTGGACAGCAGGCCCGAGAACTGCTTGGGCTCGGTGAACTGGCCCTTGTTGCCGCAGTTGGGGCAGTTGACGTCCGCGAGGCCGTTCGCCGGCATGCGGCCGTGCTTGGCCTCGTACGCCTCCTCCAGATGATCCGCGCGGAACCGCTTGTGGCAGGCGGTGCACTCGGTCAGCGGGTCCGTGAAGGTCGCGACGTGACCGGAGGCCACCCAGACCTCGGGGGCCAGGATGACGGACGAGTCGAGACCGACCACGTCCTCGCGCGACGTCACCATGTAGCGCCACCACTGGCGCTTGATGTTCTCCTTGAGCTCGACACCCAGGGGCCCGTAGTCCCAGGCGGCACGCTGGCCGCCGTAGATCTCACTGCAGGGGAATACGAAGCCACGGCGCTTGCTCAGGCTGACGATGGTGTCGATCTTGTCGGCGGCCACGGTGCTCTCTTCATTACGACGACGGGCGACGAAGCGAGATGCTTCCAGCGAATGCCTCAGGTTACCGGCGCAGGCTCCCCCTCGACCAAATCGGTGGGCCCCTCAGGACCGCAGGGAAGCTTGTTGACAACCGTTTCCATATTTGGTGAAAATGACTGTCATGAACGTACGACGACGACTGATACCCGCCGCCGCGGCGACCGCGGCCACCGCCCTCGGCATCGCCACCCTCTCCGCCTGCTCCGACGACAGCGCAGCGGCGGGTGGCACCGGCAAGTTCGACGTCGTCGCGTCGTTCTACCCCATGGCCTTCCTCGCCGAGCAGATCGGCGGCGACCACGTCCACGTCACCAGTCTCACCCAGCCCGGCCAGGAACCGCACGACCTGGAGATCAGCGCCAAGCAGACCGCGCAGCTCCAGGAGTCCGACGCGGTGCTCTACCTCAAGAACCTCCAGCCCTCCGTGGACGACGCCGTCGCCCAGTCCGAGATCAAGACGAAGATCGACGCCGCCTCCCTGACCACCCTGGAGGAGCACGGCAACGAGGTCGGCGGGCACGCGGCCGAGCACGACACCCACGAGGGCGAGGAGTCCGGCGGCAAGGACCCGCACATCTGGCTCGACCCGGTGCGCTACGCCGAGGTCGCCCAGGGCGTCGGCACGGCATTCGAGAAGGCCGACCCGGACCACGCGGCCGACTACAAGAAGAACACCGCGGCCCTGGTCAAGAAGCTCGACGGCCTCGACAAGCAGTTCAAGGACGGCCTGGCGAACACCAGGACCAAGGTCTTCATCACCACGCACGCCGCCTTCGGCTACCTCGCCGAGCGCTACGGCCTGACCGAGGAGGCCATCAACGGCCTCGACCCCGAGTCGGAGCCCAGCGCCGCCCGGGTCAAGGACCTTGAGAAGATGGCCGAGGCCGACGGCGTCACCACCGTGTTCTACGAGACGCTCGTCAGCGACAAGACCGCGAAGACCATCGCCCGGGACGCACAGCTGAAGACCGACGTCCTCGACCCGATCGAGGGCATCACGGACCAGTCCCGGGGCAACGACTACTTCTCGGTCCAGGAGGCGAACCTCAAGGCGCTGCAGAGCGCCTTGGGCAGCAAGTGATCGTTCCGATCGTTACGGAGGACGGCATGGGCGTCGACGACGTCAAGGACGAGCCCGTCATATCGATGCGCGGCGTCCACGCCGAGCTGGGCTCGCGCCCCGTCCTGCGCGGCATCGACCTCACCGTGCACCGCGGTGAGGTCGTCGCGCTGCTCGGCGCGAACGGGTCGGGCAAGTCGACCGCGATCCGCGCCGTCATCGGGCAGGTACCGCCGGCCGCCGGGCGGATCGAACTGTTCGGCACGGACCGGGAGCGGTTCCGGGACTGGCGGCGCGTGGGCTACGTACCGCAGCGGACCACCGCGGCCGGCGGGGTGCCCGCGACGGTCACCGAGATCGTCGCCTCCGGGCGGCTCTCCCGCACCCGGTTCGGGCTGTTCGGCCGGGCCGACCGCGCGGCCGTGCGCCACGCCCTGGACCTGGTCGGCATGGCCGACCGGGCGAAGGACTCGGTCAACGCCCTCTCCGGCGGCCAGCACCAGCGGGTCCTGATCGCCCGCGCCCTGGTCGCCGAACCCGAACTGCTGATCATGGACGAGCCGATGGCGGGCGTCGACCTGGCCAGTCAGGAAGTGCTCGCCCGAACGCTCCGCGACCAGGTCGCCCAGGGCACCACGGTCCTGCTGGTGCTCCACGAACTCGGCCCGCTCGAGCCCCTGATCGACCGGGCGGTCGTCCTGCGCGACGGCTGCGTCCTGCACGACGGCCCGCCGCCCCGGGCCGTCGGCCAACACGCGCTGCCCGGCCACGACCATGTGCACCCGCACGCACCCGCGGGCGCCGATCCGATCCGCACGGGACTGCTGAGCTGATGGACTTCCTCGACTACGCCTTCATGCAGCGGGCCCTGCTCGCCGCCGTCCTGGTCGGCATCACCGCCCCCGCCATCGGCATCTACCTCGTCCAGCGCCGCCAGGCCCTGATGGGCGACGGCATCGGCCACGTCGCGATGACGGGCGTCGGCCTCGGCTTCCTGCTGTCCACCTCGCCGGTGTGGATGGCCACCGCCGTCTCCGTGCTCGGCGCGGTCCTCATGGAGCTGATCCGCTGGTACGGCCGCACCCGCGGCGACATCGCCCTCGCCATGCTCTTCTACGGCGGCATGGCCGGCGGTGTCATGTTCATCAACCTCGCACCGACCGGCTCCACGGCGAACCTGACGTCGTACCTGTTCGGCTCGCTGTCGACCGTGTCGCAGTCCGACGTCACGGCGATCTGCGTGCTGGCCGCGTTCGTGGTCCTGGTCACCCTGGGTCTGCGCCGCCAGCTGTTCGCGGTCAGCCAGGACGAGGAGTTCGCCCGGGTCACCGGGCTGCCGGTGCGGGCGCTGAACCTGGTGACGGCGATCACCGCCGCGGTGACCGTGACCGTCGCCATGCGCGTGGTCGGGCTGCTGCTGGTGAGCGCGCTGATGGTGGTCCCGGTGGCCGCCGCCCAGCAGCTCAGCCGGAGCTTCGCGGCCACCTTCGCGATCGCCGTCGCCCTCGGCGTCACCGTGACGATCGGCGGCACGATCACGTCGTACTACCAGGACGTGCCGCCGGGCGCGACCATCGTGCTGCTGACGATCGCCGCGTTCGTGCTGCTGACGGCGCTGGCCACGCCGCTGGCCCGGCGCCGCGCCCGGGCGCTCGCCGCCGCGCAGCCGCCCGGGGACCCCGTGGAGTGCTCGATTCCGGTCACCCGGGGGGCCGGCGACGAAGTCGGCGTCTGACCGGGCGCGGGCCTAACTGGCACAATGGCCCGGCAGACGCAGAACTGTGAGGAGGCAACCCGTGACGACCGCTGGACCGCCCGTGAAGGGCCGCGCGACCCGTCAGCGGGCCGCCGTCGCGGCGGCCCTGAACGACGTCGACGAGTTCCGCAGCGCGCAGGAACTCCACGACATGCTGAAGCACAAGGGCGACTCGGTCGGCCTGACCACGGTCTACCGCACCCTCCAGTCCCTCGCCGACGCCGGTGAGGTCGATGTCCTGCGCACCTCCGACGGCGAGTCGGTCTACCGGCGCTGCTCCAGCGGCGAACACCATCACCACCTCGTGTGCCGTGCCTGCGGCAAGGCGGTCGAGGTGGAAGGGCCCGCGGTGGAGAAGTGGGCGGAGGGGATCGCTGCGGAGCACGGGTTTGTGAATGTGGCGCATACGGTGGAGGTTTTTGGGACCTGTGCGGAGTGCGCCGCTGGTTGAGCGGGTGGTTGCGCTCGGCCGCGCTGGGTTGGTGAGGTGGGTTTGGCGCGGCTGGGCGACGTGGGGGTGCGGGTTTGATGCCGGGTGCGGGTTGGTTGTGGTTGCTCGCGCAGTTCCCCGCGCCCCTAGGGGGGTGCGCTCGGCCGCGCTGGGTTGGTGAGGTGGGTTTGGCGCGGCTGGGCGACGTGGGGGTGCGGGTTTGAGAGGGCTTCTCGAAACCGAATGTGGTGGCTGGGTTTGCGCTGGTCAGGCGTGATGCCGGGGCGGGTGAGGTAGATCCGGTGCGTCCGTGGAG
>NZ_JBIWKB010000066.1:0-50545 GCF_044765425.1 Streptomyces sp. NPDC102462
TAACCGGCCTTCTCGATCGCCTTCGCCAGCACCAGGGAAGTACCGATCGCGTCGGTGCCGTGCAGATCGTCGTCCTCGACATGGACCGCCTTGTCGGCACCCATGGACAGCGCCTTGCGCAGCGCGTCCTTGGCGTCCTCCGGACCCACCGTCAACACGGTGACCTCTACGTCGTCGTCGGAGTTCTCGGAGATCTGCAGCGCCTGTTCGACCGCGTACTCGTCCAGTTCGGAGAGCAGACCGTCCACGTCGTCCCGGTCGACGGTCAGGTCATCGGCGAAGTGCCGGTCGCCCGTGGCGTCAGGCACATACTTCACAGTGACAACGATCCTCAAGCTCACGCCGGCTCTCCTACTGCATCGTCTGTTCTGGGCTGCCTCTTGCAGGCAGCATAGGCGCCTGAAGCGGCCGATCCCGGTCGGGGCGTCCGCGCGCTCCCCACCAGATATTACTCGTCAGTACACTCAGTTCGTTCCCACTGAGCAAGCGCTTTGAACTGTGACCTTCGCAACGCAGCGTAACCGGACCCGGACGCCTTCGCCCAAGGAGCGCAGAGAGGTCAGTCCCTGAGCGCGTTGAAGCCGCCCTGGTGGTACAGGAGGGGGCGGCCGGCCCCGGCGGCATCGCCCCGCTCGACCTGCGCGAGCACGATGCGGTGATCGCCGGCGGGCACTCGCCCCACGACCCGGCAGACGAGCCAGGCGAGCACTCCGCCGAGCACCGGCACGCCCTCGGGACCCTCGCGCCAGACGGTGGCCGGGCCGAACCGGTCGGCACCGCTGCGGGCGAAGGTCGCGGCCAGCTCGTGCTGGTGCTCACCGAGTATGTGGACGCCGACGTGGCCGGTCTCGGATATCGCCGGCCAGCTGGAGGCGCCGGTGCCGATACCCGAAGGAGAGCAGCGGGGGCTCGGCCGACACGGAGGTCAGCGAGGTGGCGGTGAAGCCGACCGGACCGAGGGCCCCGCGGGCGGTGATGACCGCGACTCCGGCGGCGTGCTGCCGGAAGGCGGAGCGCAGCAGATCGGGGGAGGCGAGCCGGGCGGTACCGAGGTCGGGCGTGGCCGTCATGGAGTTGTCCTTCTCGGAAAGGGGACGAGCGGGTCGGTGGCTGCTCAACAGCCCGGACAGCGCGCGCTCGCGGTGCGCGCCAGGTCGATGTGCGCGCGCCCGAAGAGAAGGAGTTCCGTGCCCATGCGGTCAGACTGACGATGGATGGTACGCGCAGTCAAGAACGTCCGAGCACATGGGAGACCTCTCACCGTCACCGGCACGGCCGTCACACCGCCTCTCCCAGCGCCGCGATGACATCGGCCCTGCGCGGCTGCCCGGCGGCCCGCCGCACCACACGGCCGTCCGCGTCGAGGACGAGCACGGTGGGGGTCTTGACGATGCCGAGTTCCCGTACGAGGTCCAGCCGGGACTCCGCGTCTATCTCCAGGTGGACCACGCCGGGAACCATGTCGGCCACCTCGCCGAGGACGCGCCGGGTCGCACGGCAGGGCGCGCAGAAGGCGCTGGAGAACTGCACGAGCGTCGCCCGTTCGCCGAACTCGCCGCCCAGCTCGGCCGCCCCGAGCCGCTTCCCCTCGTCCCGTCCGCGCATCCGCACTCTCCCGCTCCGCCGCCTGTGCAGTACTCCGTAGAGGCTCGCCGCCGCGAGCACCGCCGCGCACACCATCACTCCGGTCATCTCTTGGGCAGCGTTCACGAGACTGCAAAGATTCCCGCCTCCCGTACCTGTCCGGACTGCGGAATGCTTGATCCATGGACATCGACGTGAGGGGGCCGCGCTTCGGGGCGGCCCTGACGGCGGCCGTACTGGCCGTCGTGCTGATCACCGGGAGCGCCTGGCTGCTGGCCTGGCAGACGCTGGCGTTCGCGCTGGGTGCGGCGGGCGGGGTGAACAGGTCGCCGTACGGCCTGCTGTTCCGCCGGGCCGTCCGCCCGCGGATCGGGCCGCCGACCGCGTTCGAGGCGCCCGAACCGCCGCGGTTCGCCCAGGCGGTGGGGCTCGTCTTCGCCGGGCTCGGCCTCGTCGGGTACACGCTGGGCCCCAGTTGGCTGGGGCTCCTGGCCACCGGCGCGGCGCTCGCCGCCGCCTTCCTGAACGCGGTGTTCGGCTACTGCCTGGGGTGCGAGCTGTTTCTGCTGCTGCGGCGCATCGGCGTACGCGCGGAGCGCAGGGGGGCGTGAAAAGCCGAGGTGACCGCTCCGCCGACGTGACGAGAATCTCGCCGCGTCGGGGAACCAGGGCTGGCTCCCCGTCCGTTCTTCGGGCACGATCTGCGAGACGCCGTAAACCTACGGCTGCGTAACTTGTCCGCCGGGAGCGCCTATCCCTGGCAGAGCAGGAAGGGTTCGTCCCACCCATGGCAGAGCTGGTCTACCGTCCCGTCATCGGTTTCGCCAAGACGATGTTCAAGGTCTGGGACCTCAAGATCGACTGCAAGGGTTCGGAGAACATCCCGCGCTCGGGCGGCGCCGTGCTGGTGAGCAATCACATCAGCTATCTGGACTTCATCTTCAACGGGCTGGCGGCCCTGCCGCAGAAGCGGCTCGTGCGCTTCATGGCGAAGGAGTCCGTCTTCCGGCACAAGGTCTCCGGGCCGCTGATGCGCGGGATGAAGCACATCCCGGTGGACCGCGGACAGGGCGAGGCGGCGTACGCGCACGCGCTGGACTCGCTGCGGTCCGGCGAGATCGTCGGGGTGTTCCCGGAGGCCACGATCTCGCAGTCCTTCACGCTGAAGAGCTTCAAGTCGGGCGCCGCGCGCCTCGCCCAGGAGGCGGGCGTCCCGCTGGTTCCGATGGCCGTGTGGGGCACCCAGCGGCTGTGGACCAAGGGCCACCCGCGCAACTTCAGGCGCAGCCATCTGCCGGTCACCGTCCGGGTCGGCGAGCGGATCGAGGCGCCCCGCGACCAGTACGCGGGCGCGATCACGCGCCGGCTGCGCGAGCGGGTCCAGGATCTGCTGGAGGCCGCACAGCGCGCCTACCCGGGCCGCCCGAGGAGCGCCGACGACCACTGGTGGCTACCGGCCCACCTGGGCGGCACGGCCCCCACCCAGGAACAACTACGCGCAGCCGAAGCCCACTGACCCCCGGACAGCAGCGCCCCCAAAGGGGCGCTCCGAGCACTCAACGAACGTCCGCCGCCCAGACGCCCCAAAGGGGCGCGGGGAACTGTGCGACCAGCCACAACGACGCCGCACCCAACAGACAACAGACCACGCCCCACCCAGCGGAGCGCAACGCGGAGCGCAACGCGCTCAGCGAGTCGTGTCGAGGGTGATCAAGGCGCCAGGGCTGAACTTCTCCAGGAGTTCGGCGAGTTCGGCGGCGGCCCGCTCGATCGCGGTGACCGGCATCGGGGCCAGGCCCTCCAGCAGGAAGACACCGGAGTCCGTCCGCTCGGTGAGCCGGGTGCGGGGACCCTGGCGCCAGTTCCAGCGGCGGCAGGTCACGCCCGCGTCGTCGCGCCACACCACCTCGCCCGCGTCCGGGTGCTCGACCACCTCTTCACCCCCGGCGACGGTCACGAAGTCCTCCTCGCCCGTGGCGCGCACGAGCCGCATGGCTCCCTCGATGCGCTCGGCGTCCTCGCCGCCCACGGGGATCAGGTGGGCGACGCTGACGGCGTTGTAGAGGTCGACGAGCAGGTTGATCCGGGGCAGGCCGGACTCGGACAGGGCTCTCCTCGCCAGTGCCTCCGCCGAGTTGCGGGTGCGGGAGGGTTTGGCGCCGAACGCCGTGTACACCTCCCGCCAGGCCGCCATGTGCGGGTCCTCGTGCGGGGCGCGCCCGGCCAGGCGGGCGGCGAGCCGGCGGGCCGCGTCGTCGAGCAGCGCCGAGGTCGCCTCGGTGCTGGGCCCGCCGACGAGGTCGTGCGCCTCGATGGCGACGTGGCGGAAACCGGGCGCGAGGGCGCGCACCTCGTCGGACACGGTGAGCGTGAGAGTCATCTGCCTCGCCTCAGAGTGCGGTGGGGAGGGTTTTCCAGAGGTGGTCCCGGTCGGGCGCGGCCTTCAGGGCACGCAACACAGCCGGGTGAGGTTCAGCATACAGGACCGGGTAGTCCAACTCATTGGACTCGGGATCGGGCGTCCAGGCCAGCCGTTCGCCGTCGAGGGAGAACCGGGCGTCGACGCCGGGTTTGTTGCCGCGCGGGTCCTGCCGGTGCCACGCCCCGTTGAACCGGACGGCGACCAGCCCGTGCACCACGTCGAGCTTCTGGTAGCACAGCGCCGTGGGGATGTCCTCGGCCCGCAGCAGCGCGGCCAGCGCGTGCGCCTTCGCGTAGCAGATGCCGGTGCGCAGCGTGAGGACGTCGGAGGCGCGCCAGGTGACCCGCGGATCGCCGGCGTCGTGGGAGTGCGGAATCGTGTCGCGTACGAACTCGAAGGCGGCTCGCGCATAGGCATACGAGTCCGGGACGTCCGCGGCCAGCCGGGCGGCCGTCTCGCGCACCACCGGGTGGTCATGGTCGATGACCTCGTCCGCGGCCAGATAGGCGGACAGGTCGGGCGTGTTCTGGATCAGCTCCATGCCCGCAGAGCATAGGAATGCGATCACCCGTCAGTCAATGACTTTTCAGGTGACCGCATATCTATGCATAGCCTGGCCGCTCTACTGGTGAGCCATCTCCTCCTTGAGCGCGGCCACGAACGCGTCCACGTCCTCCTCGGTGGTGTCGAAGGCGCACATCCAGCGCACGACGCCCTCCGCCTCGTCCCAGAAGTAGAACCGGAACCGCTTCTGCAGCCGCTCGCCCACCTGGTGCGGCAGCCGGGCGAAGACGCCGTTGGCCTGCACCGGATGGCAGATCTCCACCCCGTGCACCGCGCGCACGCCCTCGGCGAGCCGCTGCGCCATCTCGTTGGCGTGCCGCGCGTTGCGCAGCCACAGGTCCTTGGCGAACAGCGCCTCCAACTGCACCGAGACGAAACGCATCTTGGAGGCGAGCTGCATGGACATCTTGCGCACGTGCTTCATGCGGCGCACCGCGTCCTGGTTGATGACGACGACCGCCTCGCCGAACACGGCACCGTTCTTCGTCCCGCCCAGGGAGAGGATGTCGACGCCTGCGGCATTGGTCAGGGTCCGCATGGGCACGTCCAAAGAGGCCGCCGCGTTGGCCAGCCTGGAGCCGTCCAGGTGCACCGTCATGCCGTGCCCGTGGGCGTGCTCGCAGATCGCGCGGATCTCGCCGGGCGTGTAGACGGTGCCCAGCTCCGTGCTCTGGGTGATCGAGACGGCCTGCGGCATCGCCCGGTGCTCGTCCTCCCAGCCGTACGCCTGCCGGTCGATCAGCTCCGGAGTGAGCTTGCCGTCCGGCGTGGGCACGGTGAGCAGCTTCAGTCCCGCCATCCGCTCGGGGGCGCCGCCCTCGTCGACGTTGATGTGCGCGCTCTCGGCGCAGATCACCGCGCCCCAGCGGTCGGTGACCGCCTGGAGCGCGACGACGTTCGCGCCGGTGCCGTTGAAGACCGGGAATGCCTGCGCCGTGGGCCCGAAGTGGCTGCGGACGATCCGCTGAAGGTTCTCGGTGTAGGCGTCCTCGCCGTAGGCGACCTGGTGACCGCCGTTGGCCAGCGCCAGGGCCGCCAGCACCTCGGGATGCGCCCCGGCGTAGTTGTCACTGGCGAAACCGCGGACCTGCGGGTCGTGATGGCGACGGGCGTCGGTCCTCGGCGGGTTCACGGCTTCTCGGTCAGCCACAGACGGTGTCCGTTCACTTCGGCGGCGGGCTTCCGCCAGATCTCGGCGATGGCCTCGGCCAGGTCCCCGACGTCCGTGAAGCCCGCGAACTTCGCGTTGGGGCGTTCGGCGCGCATCGCCTCGTGCACCAGCGCCTTCACCACCAGGATGACAGCCGCCGCCGTCGGCCCTTCGGCGCCCCCGGTCTTGCGGAAGTAGTCGGCCATGGCCAGCGTCCATGCCTCGGCGGCGGCCTTGGCGGCGGAGTAGGCCGCGTTGCCCGCGGTGGGCCTGCTGGCACCGGCGGCGCTGATCAGTACGTACCGGCCGCGCTCGCTGCGCTGCAGCGCCTCGTGGAAGGCGAGCGAGGTGTGCTGCACGGTGCGGATGAGCAGCAGTTCGAGGAAGTCCCAGTCGTCGAGGCTGGTCTTGGTGAAGGTCTCGCTGCCGCGCCAGCCGCCGACGAGGTGCACGAGTCCGTCGACCCGGCCGAAGTCCTTCTCGATGTGGGTGGCCCAGTCGCGGGTGGACTGCAGGTCGAGCAGGTCCACCGTGTCGCCGATGACCCTGGCGCCGCCGGAGGCGTAGCGGGCCGCGTCCACGGCCTCCGAAAGCCGCTCCGGGTCGTTGTCCGCTCCGACGACCGTCGCCCCCGCCTCGGCGAGCCTGCGCAGCGCCGCACGGCCGGCGGGTCCGCCCGCGCCCGCCACCGCGATGACCGCGCCGCTCAGTTCCCCGTTGCCGTTCCCCATCTTCGCCTCCTGAGCCTGCCGGGCCTCTACGGTACGGTCGCTCACGCGGCGACCCGCTCGGCGCCGTCCCCCGTGATGCCCCGGGTCGAGGCGATCACGTTCTTCAGCTTCTTGGACAACGCCTCATAGAACATGCTCAGCGGAAACTCGTCCGGAAGCACGTCGTCCACGAGTTTGCGCGGCGGCAGGGTCAGATCGAGGGCGTCCGGGCCCTTGGCCCACTTGGAGCCCGGGTGCGGGGCGAGGTAGGCG
Organism: Streptomyces sp. NPDC102462; assembly: GCF_044765425.1. Classification (NCBI taxonomy): domain Bacteria; kingdom Bacillati; phylum Actinomycetota; class Actinomycetes; order Kitasatosporales; family Streptomycetaceae; genus Streptomyces; species Streptomyces sp. NPDC102462. The sequence continues at coordinate 6,704 of NZ_JBIWKB010000066.1, forward strand.
GAGACGAGTTCGTAGCCGGCGAACCAGTGGACGAGCTTGGGGCGGTCGATGCCGTCGCGGTAGAGCTTCTCGATCTCGGCGCACAGCTGGTTGGTGACCTGCGGGGCGCGCTCCCAGTCGATGGAGAGCTTGTTGTCGGTCCAGCGGACGACGTCGTGCTTGTGCAGGTAGGCGAAGAGGAGCTGGCCGCCGAGGCCGTCGTAGTTGCGCACGCGCTCGCCGGTGACCGGGAAGCGGAACATGCGGTCGAAGAGCACCGCGTACTGCACGTCCCGGGCCTGTGCGACGCCGTCGGTCGTGAGCTTCACGGCCTCCTTGAAGGCGGTGAGATCGCAGCGCAGCTCTTCGAGGCCGTACATCCAGAACGGCTGCCGCTGCTTGATCATGAACGGGTCGAACGGCAGGTCGCCGTGGCTGTGGGTGCGGTCGTGCACCATGTCCCACAGCACGAAGGCCTCCTCGCAGCGCTTTTGGTCGTGGACCATCGCGGCGATGTCCGCGGGCAGTTCGAGGCCCAGCAGGTCGACGGCCGCCGCGGTCACGCGGCGGAAGCGTGCGGCCTCCCGGTCGCAGAAGATGCCGCCCCAGGAGAACCGTTCCGGCGCCTCGCGCACGGCGATGGTCTCCGGGAACAGGACGGCCGAGTTGGTGTCGTAGCCCGCGGTGAAGTCCTCGAAGGTGATGCCGCAGAACAGGGGGTTGTCGTAACGGGTGCGCTCCAGTTCGGCCAGCCAGTCGGGCCAGACCATGCGCAGCACGACCGCCTCCAGGTTGCGGTCGGGGTTGCCGTTCTGCGTGTACATCGGGAAGACGACCAGGTGCTGGAGGCCGTCGGCGCGCTGTGCGGCGGGCTGGAAGGCCAGCAGCGAGTCGAGGAAGTCGGGCACCCGGAAGCCGTCGTCGGCCCAGCGGCGCAGGTCCTGGACGAGCGCACGGTGGTAGGCGGCGTCGTGCGGCAGCAGCGGGGACAGCTGCTCGACGGCGCCGATGACGCCGCGCACGGCCGCCGCGGCGTCGGCCGGGTCCGGGGCGCCCTCCGCGTCGAAGTCGATCGACCCGTCCTTGGACTGCCAGGGCCGGATCCGCTCCACGGCATCCTTGAGCACGGGCCACGCCGGGTGCTCGACCACCCTGGGCGCCGCAGAAACCTGCTCCCCCACACCCGCCTGCACAAGAATTTCCGTCATGTCCCATCCTCCACGAAAGAACCTCGCGTATGGACACCGTATGCATGGGCGGTTTCCCCTAGCAAGAGGATCATCGGGAAATTATCCTGCGGCACCTCGTCGTCACCGGCGTTTTTCCTGCTTCGAACCGTGCTGACGCCCGCTTCCGCTTCACGCGGCGGTTCCGCGCACGGGTGCGGAGTCGATGGCGCGGGGGCGCGGTGCGGGGGCGCGGAGGCGTGGTGCAGGGGTCCTGCGGGTCAACCGCGTGGTGGACGCGCCCACGCGAGGGTGACGGCCACCCGGGGGTACGGGCCGGGAACCGCGCCGCCCGTCACCCCGATCCCCCGTGTACGCGCGGGTTCAACGGCAGACCCGGCGGTTAGGCTGCGATTCCGCCCGCGTGGACGACGGCGTCCGTCCGGTCCGCGCGTGTGCCGAGCCGCCGTCGACGGAAAGCGAGTCGAACCTTGAACCTCCTTACCATCGGTCACCGCGGAGTCATGGGTGTCGAGCCCGAGAACACCCTCCGTTCCTTCGTCGCCGCCCAGCAGGCCGGCCTCGACGCCATCGAACTCGATCTGCACCTGAGCAAGGACGGTGCCCTCGTCGTCATGCACGACGCGGAGGTGGACCGCACGACCGACGGCACCGGCCCGATCGCCGAGAAGACCCTCGCCGAGCTGCGCACGCTCGACGCGGGCCGGGGCGAGCGCGTCCCGGTGTTCGAGGAGGTCCTGGACGCCGTGAAGGCGCCCCTGCAGGCCGAGATCAAGGACGTGGCGGCGGCCCGCGCGCTGGCCGACGTGTTGCTCCGGCGGGACCTGGCCCGCCGGGTGGAGGTCTCCTCGTTCCACGACGAGGCGATCACCGAGATCGCACGGCTGGTGCCGGGCGTGCGCACCGCGCTGATCGCCGGCCGTTACGGCACGGACGTCGTGGCCCGCGCCGTCGACGCCGGTGCCGCGACGGTGTGCCTCGACATCCGGCGGCTCACCCTGGAAGTCGTGGAACACGCCCGCAGGGCGGACCTCAGGATCATCGGCTGGGTGGTCAACACCCAGGAACACCTGCGGCTGGTGCGGGCCCTGGAATTGGACGGCGCGACGACGGACTACCCCCAGATCAAGCGCACCGGCCGGTTCACGGCGTGAGCGTCAGCCGAGTTCCTTGACCAGCAGCTCGAACCGCAGGTCGTCGCGGAGCGGGACGCCGAAGCGCTCGTCGCCGTACGGGAACGGCGTCATCCGTCCCGTACGGCGGTAGCCGCGGCGCTCGTACCAGGCGATCAGATCCTCGCGCACGGAGATCACCGTCATGTGCATCTCCGTGACGGCCCAGGTCTCGCGGGCCTGCCGCTCCGCCTCCGCGAGGACCAGTCTGCCAAGGCCCGCTCCCTGCTGTCCGGGGCTGACCGCGAACATCCCGAAGTAGGCGTGGTCGCCGCGGTGTTCGAGCTGGCAGCAGGCGACAGCCCGGCCCTCGCGCCACACCGTCAGCAACCTGCTGTCGGGCGACTTGATCACGTCCAGCACGCCCTCGGGGTCGGTGCGCTGACCCGCCAGGATGTCCGCCTCGGTGGTCCACCCGGCCCGGCTGGCCTCGCCGCGGTACGCCGATTCGATCAGCGCGACCAGTACGTCGACATCGGCGTCGGTGGCGTCGCGGAAGGTGAGTCCGGTGGCGGCGGTGTCCATGGGCAGGGGTCTCCGATCTGGGACGCGGCACGGCTCGCACGAGGGTAACCCCGCCACGAGACCCCGTCGCCGGCCCCCCGTCGTCCGCCCGATGCCGGTCCCCGCGGCGTCAGTCATCGCCGCTGCCTGCGGCCCGGTCGCCGGCACCGTCGCCGCGCCCGCCACGCGTCGCCGGTTCCGCCCGCCACGCCACGCGTCGCCGGTTCCGCCCGCCACGCCACGCGTCGCCGGTTCCGCTCGACGCGCGGGTGGTGTGCGTCGCGTCGCGGGCGGGGAGCCCGCGGCAGGGCCTAGGGTGCGGGCGCATGGTGCATGTACTGAGCAGTCGGACGCTTCTGCGGCCCACCGACCCCGAGCGTTCCCGGGTCTTCTACGGCGAACAGCTGGCGCTCGCCGTCTACCGCGAGTTCGGCACGGGTCCGGAGCGCGGGACGGTCTACTTCCTCGGCGGCGGCTTCCTGGAGGTGTCCGGGCGGTCCGACACCCCGCCCTCCCCGGCGCTGCAGCTGTGGCTCCAGGTCGAGGACGCGGCGGCGGCGCACGCGGAGCTGCGCGCGAAGGGCGTGGAGATCGTCCGCCCGCCGGTGCGGGAGCCGTGGGGCCTGATCGAGACGTGGATCGCCGACCCGGACGGCGTCCCCATCGTCCTGGTCCAGGTACCCGCGGACCACCCCCTGCGGTACCGACCGGGGATCTGAGCAGGCCCAGTGAGGTCCGCTGCGGTCAAAGCGCCCCGCAGGGGCGCGGGGAACTGCGCGACCAGCCACAACGGAGCCGCAGACGACCGACGGCACATCGCGGCATTCCCAGCGGAGCGAGCCGCGGTGACCGGGTGTTCAGGCGCGCAGGGCGCCCATGCGGCCCTCCAGACGGCTCAGCAACTCGGCGAGCAGTCCGGCCAGTTCGCCCTGCCCCTCGGGCGCGAGGACGGACAGGACGGCCGTCTCGTAGGCGAGTTGTTCCGGCAGGATGCCGTCGACCAGGGCCCGTCCGGAGTCGGTGAGGCGGACATGGGCGACGCGGCGGTCACGGGTGTCGCCGCGCCGCTCGACCAGGCCGCGTTCGGTCAGCTGCTTGAGGCGTTTGGTGACGGCGGCGCCCGAGGAGAAGGTCTCCCGGGCCAGCTCGCTCGGGGTCAGCTCGTGCCCGGTGCGGCGCAACGCGCCGAGCAGGTCGAACTCGGGGCGGCTGAGGCCGGCCCGGCGCAGGGGCGCGTCCTCGGCCTGCTGGAGCAGGGCGGCGCAGCGGTTGATGCGGCCGATCACCTCCATGGGTCCGGTGTCCAGGTCGGGATGGACGGTCCGCCACTGCCGGACGACCGCGGCGACCGTGTCGCCGCCGGCCGCGTTGCTGCCGCCCGCCGTGTCGTACCCGGCCGCGGGTCGTCCGTTGGTCGCCGTCATGACCGTCCGTCCTCCGTTGTCGCTGTCGTGCCGGTCCGCGGCACCGCGCCCGGCTGCCCGGCCGTCCGCTCGGCGCTCGGGCCGGCCCCGGCGTGCGGCCCCTGGTGCCGTACCGTCGCGGCGAGCGTACGGTGTCCCGACCGCTCGGCGAGCACGACCCGCTCCTGGGGCAGGGCCCGCTGCCACCACTCGCCGGACGCGGCGTCCACCGTGGCCCGCAGGTCGGCGAGGGCGGCGGCGAGCGCGTGCCGGGCGGTCTCCAGGTCGCGGGGCGCGGGCCGTGGCTCGGCGAGCAGCCGCGCGGCGCGTTCCCTGGCCCGCTCGACGGCCGTCAGCGCGTGCTCGACGCGGTCGCCGGCACGGCGGTTGGTGACGACGACGGCCGCCGCGAATCCGACCAGGGCGCCGACGAGGGTGTCAAGGACCCGGTCGGTGATCAGTTCCGCGGAGTCCTGGGTCCGGGCGAACTCGGTGATGAGCAGCGCCATCGGAGTGACGCAGACGCTGCCGAGCCAGTAGTTGCGGCCCATCAGTGCCTCGGCGCCGAAGTTGCAGGCGAGGCAGCACAGCACCAGGGCCAGCGGGTGCAGGTGCGCGACGGGCACGACCGCGGCGAAGACCAGGACACCGACGAGGTTGCCGACGACGCGCTGGACGCCGCGCCGCCAGGTGAGGGCGAGATTGGCCTGGTAGAGGGAGGCCGCGGTGACCAGGGCCCAGTAGGGGCGGCCGACACCGAGGGCGAGGGAGGCGTAGCCGGCGAGGGCGCAGCCGAGGGCGGTGCGGACGGCGAGCGGGACGAGCGGGGCGAGCCTGCGGCGCAGCGGGCGGTGCGGGGCGGCGCTCTCGGCGGCCACGCCGAGCAGTTTCTCTTCGCCCGCCGCCGACAGGCCGGCCCGCGGCACGCGCCCGGTGCCGCGCAGCGCGCGGGCCCAGGCGCGCAGCTGGTCCGGGTCGGCGTCCGCGGGTGCGGCGAGCGCGACCTCGGCGCGGACGACGAGGCCTTCCAGGGCGCGCCGGGTGCGGTCGGCGCGGGCCCCGGTGGACAGCAGCGACTGCCAGGCGCTCCGCACGGCGGCGGCCGCCGCGGCCCTGGCCGCCGTATGACCGTCGCCGGTGCCGCGGGTGGCGGCGTAGCCGGCGGCGGTGTGCAGGGCGTGGGCGGTGGCGCGCCGCTCGGGGCCGTGCGGGCGCAGCAGTCCCGGTGCCATGCCGACCAGCCAGGCCAGGGCGCCCGCGGCAAGCGCCAGGCCGACGTGGCCGGGGACCTGGCCGAGGGTCTGCGGGGCGAACAGCGAGGCGGAGCTGATGAAGGTCGGGATCACGTTCCCCGGGGGGCCGATGCGGGTCGCGTCGCAGAACGTCTTCTGCACCGCGGCCAGCAGCGCGCCGACGGTGACGAGGACCACCGGGTCGGTGGTCAGGGAGGCGGCGACGAGGGCGACCGCGAGGCCGCCGGTCATGCCGAGCACCACCCAGGCCAGGGCCCGGGCGCGGGCGGCGTAGGGGCGGTTGTGGGCGTAGAGCGCGCACAGGGACCCGGCCATCGTGTACATGGCCAGGTCGAGGCGGCCGAGCGCGAGCAGGGTCAGGTTCGGCGGGCCGGCCGCGGCGACCGCGCTGAGCGCGGGCTTGAACCAGATGTCGGACGGCCGGCCGAGGCGCAGCACCCCGGCGAGGGGAAGTCGGGTGGGGGTCGCACTGCTCATCCCACTAACTTAGCATGTGTTTTACTCGTAAATCATATGCGCTTCCGGAGGACCGCCCCGCCTCACCTGCTGTGCTCTGCCGAATGCTCCCCGTGTACGCCTTTGCGCTTGCGTGCGCGCCTCGTGCCGGGGGCATCGCACCCTCGACGGCGCGGCGAGCGCCGGACGGGGACCGGGAACGGGGAGGCGCGTGTGCACGGACCGGCTTCACCGGGCTGGCTGCTGGTCGCGCTGTGCGCGCTCACCGGCGCCTACTGCCTGCTGCGGATGCGCAGCGCCGTGCCGGAACAGCGGCGCTCGGCGGGCGGCGAAGCGCTCATGGGCTTCGGCATGGCGGCGATGGCCGTGCCCGCCACGGTGTTCACCCCTCCCTCCTGGGCGTGGCCCGGGTACGCGGCGGTGTTCGGCGCGGCCGGGCTGCGCGCCCTGTGGGCGGCGCGCGACAGACCGCACCATCTGCACCATGCCGTGGGCGCCGCCGCGATGGTCTACATGGCGGCCGTGATGGCCACCGCCCCCGGCTCCGCCCACCACGCGCACGGCGGCGGGGTCCCCCTGGTGACCGGGCCGCTGCTCCTCTACTTCACCGGCTATGTGCTGCTGTCGGGCGTGCGCCTGGTCCCGGTCGCCGCGGCGGCGGGCGGCGGCCCCGGCTGGGGCGACCGCCCGGAACTGGCGCTGGCCTGCCGGTTGTCGATGGCCATCGGCATGGTGGCGATGCTGCTGACGCTCTGACCCGGAACCCGGAGCGCGCCCCGACGCCGGGGCGGAGACGTTGCCTGCGTCACTTTGCGGCGGCGGACCGTACCCCTGAGCGGCCCGCCGCTCATAGGCTGCTGACCATGATGGTCCCCGCGGCACTGCTGCTGCTCGGCGCGCTGACCGCCGTCGTCGCCCCCCGGCTGCTCGCGCGGGCCGACTGGCCGGACCGGGAACCGGTGGTCGCCCTGTGGGTGTGGCAGTGCGTCGTGGCGGCCGTACTGCTGTGCTGCGTCCTGTCGATGACGCTGAGCGCGGCCGCCGCCTGGCAGGCGGTCCGCGGGCATGTCTTCGCCCCGGCACCGCGCGCCGTCGTCGACGCCTACGCCCTCGGCGCGGCCGGCCCCTGGGCGGCGGCGACCGCGGTGACGCTGGCCTGCGCGGGCCTGTGGAGCGGCGCGATGCTGGTCCGCGAGGTGCTGCGGGCCCGGGCGCGGCGGCGCCGGCGCCGGGCCGAACTCCTCGTGCGCTCCCCGCTGTTGCCCGGCGAGGAACCGGCGGGCGGCCGGCTCGTCGTCCTGGAGGGCGAGCGGCCCGACGCCTGGTGGCTGCCCGGCGCGGCACCGCAACTCGTCGTCACCACGGCCGCGTTGCGCCGTCTGAAGGGGCGGCAACTGGATGCCGTGCTCGCCCACGAGCAGGGTCACGCCACGGCCCGGCACGACTGGCTGCTGCACTGCTCGGACGCGCTCGCGGACGGTTTCCCGCAGGTGCCGGTGTTCGCCGCGTTCCGCGACGAGATGCACCGGCTGGTCGAACTGGCCGCCGACGACATGGCATCGCGTCGCTTCGGCCGGCTCACCACGGCGCTGGCCCTCGTCGAACTCAACGAGGACCGCGGGGTGTTCGGCCCCGGCCCCGCCGCACAGGCCCATGTCCCGCAGCGCGTGCACCGGTTGCTTTCGCCCCCGGACCGGCTCACCGCGATGCGCCGGCTGCGCCTGACCGCCGCGGCGGCGCTGGTGCCGGTGATCCCGGTGCTGGTGACGCTGGTGCCGGGGCTGCGGGCGCTTCGCTGACCCGGTCCGCCCGACCGCGCCCCGCGTCCGCGAAGATCACTCCATGCGCCGAACCTCCACGAAGTCCCCGCCCCGCCTTGCGGACCACCGCGCCGCCGCCCGCACGACCCGCGTCGCCCTCGCCCTGGCGGCCTGCTCCGCGGTGCTGCTCGCCCTGGTCGCGGCCGAGTGGCGCCCGCTGGTCTCGCTGGACGGTGACATCGCCCGCACCACGCACCGCTGGGCGGTCGCGGAGCACGGCCTCACCCGCGTCTCGCGGATCCTCACGGACTGGGTCTGGGACCCGCTGACCATGCGCCTGGTCTGCGCGGCGGCGGCCGGATGGCTGGTGTGGCGCCGCAGGGCCTGGTGGACGGCGCTGTGGCTGGTGCTGGCCTGCGCGCTGGGCACGGCGCTGCAGCAGTCCCTCAAGGCCGCCGTGGGCCGCCCCCGGCCCGTCTGGCCGGACCCCGTCGACTCGGCGCACTACGCGGCCTTCCCGTCCGGGCACGCCATGACCGCCACGGTGGTCTGCGGGCTGCTGCTGTGGCTGCTGCGCCGCCTGGGCGCGGGGCGGATCCTGTGGCGCACGGCCGCCGCCGTGGCCGCGGTCTGTGTGCTCGGCGCCGGGCTGACCCGGGTGTGGCTCGGCGTGCACTGGCCCTCGGACGTGCTGGGCGGCTGGCTGCTCGGCGGGTTGGTTGTAGCGCTCGCGGCCCTTGTGCACACGAGGGGCCTGGAACGGGGCGGCGGAACGGACCCTGCGCACCGGTAAGATCACCGCATGTCTGCCGTGCTGTTCGACTTCTCCGGGACCCTCTTTCGCGTCGAGTCCACCGAGTCGTGGCTGCGGGCCGTCCTCGCCGGGGCGGCCGTGACGCTGACCGAACCGGAGCTGACCGAGACGGCGCGGGCGCTGGAGACGGCCGGTGCGCTGCCGGGCGGCGCGGCCCCGGCGTGGCTGCCCGAGGACCTGGCCGGGGTGTGGGCCGTCCGCGACGAGAGCGCCGAGCTGCACCGGGCGGCCTACACGGGCCTGTCCCGGCGGGTGCCGCTGCCCGATGACGGCCTGCACGACGCGCTGTACGAACGGCACATGTCCCCGGACGCCTGGTCCCCGTACCCGGACACCGCCGAGGTGCTGCGCACGCTCAAGGAGCGCGGTGTCCCCGTCGCCGTGGTCAGCAACATCGGCTGGGACCTGCGTCCGGTGTTCCGCGCACACGGCCTGGACGCCTACGTGGACGCGTACGTCCTGTCGTACGAGCACGGCGTCCAGAAACCGGACCCGCGGCTGTTCTCCGTGGCCTGCGAGGCGCTTGGCACGCAACCGGAAAAGGCGCTGATGGTCGGCGACAGCCGGCCGGCGGACGGCGGCGCAGCGGCGCTGGGCTGCCGGGTGCACTTCGTGGACCATCTGCCGGTGGCCGAGCGGCCGGACGCGCTGCTGCCGGTGCTGGACCTGGTGGGCCGGCCCGGCCGGCCGGTTCAGCCCCGGTAGTCCTCGACCTGGGACGACGGCCGTACCCGCGCCTCGTCGGGGTTCTCGCCGAACTCGGACTTGGCCCGGCGCCGGCGCAGCAGGTCCCAGCACTGGTCGAGTTCGCGCTCCAGTTCGCCGAGCCGCCGCCGCTCCGTGGCACCGTCGATCTCGCCGGACGCGAGCGATTCCCGCAGCTTGCGCTCGTCGTCGACCATCTCGGTGATCCTGGCCAGTATCCGCCGGTCCTGGTCCATCTCCGCCCGCCTCCTCGGCTCGTCGCCCGTGCCCACTGTAGGGACGGGCGGGCGGCTGTGCGAGCCGGCCACCGGAAGGGAGCGGCCCCCTCGTGCGGGAAGCGCCGGACGGTGTGCGCCGCCCGCCGAGGCGATCCCCCGCGTCGCCCCGGACGGACGGCAGCCCAGGACAGGCCCGTACGTCGGCCGGGCCTGCTGCGTTGAGTATAGTTGGCTGGCAGCCAGTCAACGCAGGAGTTACAGCATGTCCCCGCGCAGCGCCTCGGTCAATGAAGAGTTGCGGCGGCGTTCGCGCGAGCGGCTTCTGCAGGCCGCGGTCGAGCTGGTGGGCGAGCACGGGTTCGAGGCGACGACTCTCGGTGCCATCGCGGACCGGGCGGGCTCGGCCCGCGGGCTGGTGTCGTACTACTTCCCCGGCAAGCGCCAGCTCGTGCAGTCCGCCGTGCACCGGTTGATGCACCGCACGCTGGAGGAGGCGCTGGAGCGCGAGCCGCACACCGAGGACGGCCGGGAGCGACTGGCGAGGGCCATCGACGCGATCCTGGGGCTGGCGCACGACCGGCCCGTCCTGATGCGCCAGCACATGGCCGGGCTTTTGCAGGCCGAGGGGTTCGTCCAGTGCCCCGAGCAGCGGCGCCTGTCGGAGCTGCTGAGCGACACCGTGAGCCGGTACGGCTCCCATGACGTCACCGCCGACTACCCCATGCTGCGCGCGCTGCTGATGGGCGCGGTGTACGCGGCGCTGGTGCCGGGCGTGCCGATGCCGGTCCCGGTGCTGCGGGCCGAGTTGTTCGAGCGCTACCGGCTCGACTGGGAGATGGGTGTCCCGCCAAACGCCGCGGCGGCGCCGGACGGCAGGTGTGCCTCGGATCTGTCGCGGTTCTTCGCCACCGGCGACGAACCGGCGGGCCGGCCCGAGGAGTCGGGCCGGCCCGGTCTACCGGATCCGGCTCAGCGGTCGAAGTAGTCCGGCTGCGTCTGGACGTTGAGTTCGTCCAGCCGGATCCGGGCCGCCGGATCCGTGCGCCGGTCGCTGAGCTTCAGGACGTCGAAGCCCTTGGCGATGTCGTTCGAGTAGATGTAGCCGTTGTAGTAGTACGCCGACCAGGAGCCGCCGACCACGAGCTGGTCGGTGGTGAGCGGGCCGCGCTCGAAGTAGCCGATCTCCTTCGGCTTCGAGGAGTTGGTGAAGTCCCAGACGGAGACGCCGCCCTGGTACCAGGCCTGGACCATGATGTCCCTGCCCTTGACCGGGATCAGCGAGCCGTTGTGGGCGACGCAGTTCTCGGTGTCCGCCTGGTGGCGCGGGATCTTGTAGTAGCTGCGGAAGACCAGCTTGCGGTGGTCGCCCTTGCCGACGATGTCGTAGATGCCGTCCGCGCCGCGGTTGGGACCGATGGCCGCGTTGCAGGTGGCCGCGCCGCCGCCGCCCAACTCGTCGGTGAACACCACCTTGTCGGCCTTCTGGTTGAAGGTCGCCGAGTGCCAGAACGCGAAGTTCACGTTGTCCTGGACCCGGTCGATGACCTTCGGGTGCTCCGGGTCCTTGATCGACAGCAGGATGCCGTCGCCCATGCAGGCGCCGGCCGCCAGGTCCTTGGAGGGCAGGACCGTGATGTCGTGGCAGCCGGTGGTCTTGGACACGCCCGGGTTGGTGGGTGCGCCCGGGTTGCCGCCGCCGTCGGGCCCTTCACCCGGGAAGAGCACCGGGAAGTCGATGACCGCCGCCTTCTCCGGGTGGCTGCGCGGCACCTTGATGACGGAGATGCCGTCGTGCGGCGGCTGGCAGTCGGGGTAGGTGGCGCTCGGCGAGTACGAGGAGACGTAGATGTAGACGTTCTTGCGTTCGGGCACCAGCGAGTGGGTGTGCGAGCCGCAGGCGGTCTCGACGGCCGCGACGTACTTCGGGTTCTTCTTGTCGCTGATGTCGAAGACCTTCATGCCCTCCCACGAGGACTTCTCGGTCGCGGGCTGGGTGGTGCTGTTGCAACTGCTGTCGCTGCGCGAGGAGTCGGTGGACAGGAAGAGCAGGTTGCCGGAGACGGAGACGTCGTTCTGCGAGCCCGGACACAGCACCTGGGCGACCGTCTTCGGCGCCTTCGGATTGCTGATGTCGAAGACGCGGAAGCCGTCGTAGTTGCCGGCGAAGGCGTACCTGCCCTGGAAGGCGAGGTCCGAGTTCGTCCCCGGGAGCGCGTCCTTGGGGATGTTGGTCAGGTGCTGGATGTTGGCGGAGTGGACGACCTCGTCCTGGCCGGGTATCTCACCGCTCGCGATGGCGTCGCGCACCTCGGCCCGGGCGCTCGCGGACACATCGTCCCGCGCGGCCGTGCCGTCCCCCGGGTCGGGGGTCGCGACGGCCGGATGGGCCGTCAGCAGCGCCGCGAGGAGCCCCGCGGCCACGGCGGCAACACCCAGGTGTCTGCGCCGCGTTCGGGCTTCGTTCAACAGGTTCACTGTTTCCTCCCTGGTTCCGTTCACGTCGGAACGGGTCACGCACCCTCGAAGTATCGTCTTCATCATGCACAGATCAACAGTGGGCAACGCACTCGTAACGAAGGTTTTTGATCAGTCGGCCGCCGAAGCGTGCTAGGACGTTCATCGGCACTCACCGCGTGCCGGCCAGTCATCACCCACCCCACCTGCCACAGGAGGTCGTCGTGCCCCACCGCCGAGCGTCCCTAGCGTCCCTCGCCGCGGCCTCGCTGGCCGCGCTCACCGTGCTCGGGCTCACCGGCTGCGAATCCGGTTCGGACGCCAAGTCGCCCGCGTCGAGCGGGCCTTCGGTGATCGTGCCGGGTAAACCGGGCGAGCAGAACCGCACCCTGTCCGCCGCGGACGCCGCCGAGCAGCGCGCCGAGGACGACTCCCCCAACTCGGCGGACGTCGACTACGCGCGGATGATGATCCGGCATCACGCCCAGGCCCTGGAGATGACCGAACTCGTCCCGGACCGCGCCGCGTCGTCGAAGGTCAAGCGGCTGGCCGAGCGGATCGCCGCGGCCCAGGGCCCGGAGATCGCCGCCATGCGGGACTGGCTGACGTCGTACGGCAAGGACGAGCGGCCCGAGGGGCACGACCACGCCGCGATGCCGGGGATGGCGAGCGAGGCGCAGCTGAAGAAGCTGCGCGCGGCACGCGGCGCGGCGTTCGACGAGTTGTTCCTGACGCTGATGATCACCCATCACGAGGGCGCGCTCACCATGGCGACCGACGTCAAGGCGCAGGGCAACAACATCCGCATCGAGGAGATGGCCGACGACGTGGTCGCCCAGCAGACCAGCGAGATCGCCCGCATGCGAGACATGAGCTGAGGCCGCCGAACGCCTCCGGCGCGCCGACCGGTCCGACGCCATGCGTGCGAGGTGGGCCCGATACACAGGTCGGTGCCCCACATGACGCGGGGCCGGCGCGGGGCCGCGTCACGCGTCAGGTCGGATCGACGCCCCGCGTGACGCGGGACCGGCCCACGCTCAGCCTGGGCGGGCCCCGGCCGGCAGGCCGGCATGGGGCCCGCCGGTAGTCGGGTCGGCTCGGCCTTGTCCGGTAGGCCGTGGTCAGCGGCGTGCGTGGCGTGGGGGGAGGAGGCCCGCGTCGCGGGCCTGCGCGATCAGGACGAGCGACTTGCGGCGCCCGTACCCGGTCGCGGACATCACCGCGAGGACGGGGTCCGCGCCCTCCTCCTGGGCGGCCTGGTAGGCGCGCGCGACCTGCCGGCGTCCCTCGTCGCCGCGCGGCCAGGCCGGGCGGGCCCGGGCCGCCGCCCCGCCCTCGCCGCCCGGCTCCGCGCCGAGGCCGCACGCCCGCAGCAGCGGCTCCTCGATCCAGTCGGCCAGCACCGTCAGGTCGTCCGGGGACAGCGCGGGCCTGGCACGGACGTCCTCGAAGAAGACGCATCCCTCGCAGACCACGGCGAGCACGTCGATCCGGGCGCCGTCGGCGAACGCCAGCCGCACGGTGAACCACGACGCGGCGCTCCCGTCCTCCCGTACCTCCCACGCGGGCCCCACCGACACCGTGCCGTCCGCCGGGCAACGGTCGGAAAGATCAAGAAAGGATGCTTCAAGCACACACGCAAAGTAACCGCATGATCACATCCCGGCGGCAACAGACACGCACGCCCGTCACCCCGGCGGACCCTGTCAGCGGGCCCTGGGCGGTGCGATGCTGGAGCCACCAGCGCCCCTGCGCCTGTCGGGGTTAGGAGTCCGCCGTGTTGCGTGTCGCCGTCGTCGGTTCCGGGCCGAGCGGGTGCTACACCGCCCAGAGCCTGGTCCAGCAGGATCCCGACGTGCTCGTGGACGTCCTGGACCGGCTGCCGTGCCCGTACGGGCTGGTGCGCTACGGCGTGGCCCCGGACCACGAGAAGATCAAGTCGCTGCAGCAGAACCTGCGGGCGGTCCTGGAGGAGGACCGGGTGCGGTTCCTGGGCGGTGTCCGGGTCGGCGGCCCCGGCGGGCCGGACGTGGCGCGGCTGCGCGGGCTGTACCACGCGGTCGTGTACTGCGTGGGCGCCGCCGCCGACCGGCACCTCGGCATTCCGGGCGAGAACCTGCCCGGCAGCTGGTCGGCCACCGAGTTCGTGGCCTGGTACAGCGCGCACCCGGACGCCGCCGACGCCGGCTTCCTGCGGGACGCCCGGTCGGCCGTGGTCATCGGCGTCGGCAATGTCGCGGTGGACGTCACGCGGATGCTGGTCCGCGCCGCGGCGGAGCTGAGCCCGACCGACATGCCGCAGGACGCGCTGACCGCGCTGGCGGCGAGCCGGGTGTCCGAGGTCGTGATGGCCGGCAGACGCGGGCCCTCGCAGGCGCGTTTCACCACGAAGGAGCTGCGCGAGCTGGGCGGGCTGCCCGGCACCGATGTCGGCGTGGACCCCGCCGAGCTGGCCATGGACCCGGCGTACGCGGACCCGTCCGGGCTGCCCGCCCCGCGGCGCCGCAATCTGGAGGTGCTGCGCGACTGGGCGGCGCGGGAGCCCGGCGGCGCGCCGCGCCGGATCGCGCTGCGCTTCTTCCTGCGCCCGGTGGAACTGCTCGGCGACGGCGGGCGGGTGGCCGCGGTCCGCTTCGAGCGTACGGCGCCGGACGGCCGTGGCGGGGTGACGGGGACCGGCCGGTTCGAGACCGTCGAGGCCCAGTTGGTGCTGCGGTCGGTCGGCTATCGCGGGGTGCCGCTCGCGGGGCTGCCGTTCGACGCGGCCGACGGCACGGTGCCCAACGAGCGGGGCCGCGTGCTGCGCGACGGCGTGGCGAGTCCCGGTGAGTACGTGGCGGGGTGGATCAAGCGCGGCCCGACGGGTGTCATCGGCACCAACCGTCCGTGCGCCAAGGAGACGGTCGCCGCCCTGCTCGCGGACGCGCCCGCGCTGCTGTGCCGGGAGGTGCCGGGTGATCCCGCGCGGGCGCTGCGGGCCGAGGGGATCGAGCCGGTCGAATGGGCTGGCTGGCGGGCGATCGAGCGGGCCGAGGCGGCACTGGGGGCGCGGCTCGGCCGACGCGTGGTCAAGCTGGCCGACTGGGACTCGCTCCTGGCGGCGGCCCGCACGGCGGCCCCTTAGCCGCCGAACGTCCATGACCGGGTGTTCCCCGGCTGGTTCCGGACGGTGACGGACGGAGCCGGACCGAACCGCACGGAACAGCCTGCCCGCGACGGCCGGTTCAGCCGTCGGCGCCGAGCCGGGCGGCCTGCCGGGCTGCGGCGGCGAGAAGGCTGTCGAGCAGCCCCGGGAAGAGATCGTCCAGGTCGACCGTGCGCAGGCCGTTCATCTTGGCCGTGCCCCGGTAGACCTGCCGGATCACCCCCGACTCGCGCAGCACCCGGAAGTGGTGTGTGGTGGTCGACTTGGTGACCGGCAGGTCGAACTGCGAACAGGACATCTCATCGCCCTCGGCGGCGAGTTCGCGCACGATCTGCAGCCGCAGCGGATCGGAGAGCGCGTGCAGCACACCCTCCAGACGGATCTCGTCACGCCCGGGGTGCTCCAGCTCGCGGCTGGTCACGGAGGTACTGGTCACGGCGGCTCACCTTCGTCGTCGATCCCTCATTGTACGAGAGTCATCGTAGTTTGACATTCCCCGTACTACGACGTCTATCGTACGAAGGACGACCGACCTCGTGACGACGATTGGAGTCCGCCGTGAGTGCCCTCTTCGAGCCCATCACCCTGCGCGAAACGACCATGGCCAACCGGGTCTGGATGGCGCCGATGTGCCAGTACTCCGCCGAGCCGGAGGGCCCCGCGCAGGGCGCGCCGGGTGACTGGCACTTCGCGCACTACGCGGCGCGGGCGACCGGCGGCACCGGCCTGATCCTCACCGAGGCCACCGCGGTCTCGCCCGAGGGCCGGATCTCGCCGTACGACGTCGGCATCTGGAACGACACCCAGGTGGCCGCGTTCCGCCGGATCACACGCTTCCTCGTGGGCCAGGGCACGGTGCCCGGGATCCAGCTCGCGCACGGCGGCCGGAAGTCCTCGACCGACCGGCCGTGGAAGGGCGGCGCACCCGTCGGACCCGAGGCGCACGGCTGGCAGCCGATCGGTCCGAGCCCGGTCCCCTTCGGCGCCGGCCATCCGGTGCCCCATGAGCTGACGGTCGATCAGATCGCCGAGGTCGTGGACCAGTTCGTGGCGGCGGCCGGGCGCGCGCTCGCCGCGGGCTTCGAGGTCGCCGAGATCCACGGCGCACACGGCTACCTGATCAACGAGTTCCTTTCGCCGCACTCGAACCACCGCACCGACGCGTACGGCGGCTCGTACGCGAACCGGACCCGCTTCGCCCTCGAAGTCGTCGACGCGGTGCGCGCGGTGTGGCCGGACGACAAGCCGCTGTTCTTCCGCATCTCCGCGACGGACTGGCTGGAGGACGGCGGCTGGACCGCGGACGACACGGTCCGCTTCGCCGGCGAGCTGCACGCCCACGGCGTCGATCTGCTCGACGTGTCCACCGGCGGCAACGCGTCCGGCGTCCGCATCCCCACCGGCCCCGGTTACCAGGTGCCCTTCGCCGCGCGCGTGAAGGCCGAGACGCCGCTGCCGGTGGCCGCGGTCGGCCTGATCACCGACGCCGAGCAGGCGGCGAAGATCGTCGCCAACGACGAGGCGGACGCGGTGCTGCTGGGCCGCGAACTGCTGCGCAACCCGTCCTGGGCGCGGCACGCCGCGCGGCAGCTGGGCGCCGCGGTGCGGGTGCCGGACCAGTACCACCGTTCGGTCTGAGCACGGCGGCGCGTCCCACGCCGGCCCGCCTCGTTCGCGCGGGCCGAGCGTGACCGCTCCCCGACGTGCCGCTCGGCCCGCACCCGGCGCCCGGGTCGCGGGCCGCAGGTCGGTCACGACTTTCATGGGAGCGCTCCCGTGTGACCGCCGACATGGCCGGAAGGATTTCGCGCGAGGCGTTGACTAGAAAGCGCTTGCACCCTACGGTCCGTTCAGCAGTGTGACCGTGCGGTGGCGACATTGGCCCCATACGGTCACCCGCCCGCAAAGAGCGTTCCATATGATGCACGCCGTTCACATATACGGCTTGCCGGCCATACTCCCCCACCCGGAAGAAGGCATACGGGACATGACCTTACGAGCACGGTCACGCGCGACCACCGGGCGCGCCCTGACGGGCGGTCTCGCCGCCCTCGGTCTTTCGCTTGGCATGATCATGACTGACGGCACGGCGGCGAGCGCGGCCACCTGGCCGACGCCCAGCGGCAGCCAGGGCGTCTCCGCCACCATCTCGGTCTCCGGCACCAAGGACTACGGGATGCTGCGCCTGTACGGCACCGGGGACCTGGGCACCGGCGGTCAGAACGAGGACCAGGACCCCATCCTCGAACTGGCACCCGGAACCGTCCTGAAGAACGTCGTCATCGGCTCCCCCGCCGCGGACGGCATCCACTGCCTGGGCAGCTGCACGCTGCAGAACGTCTGGTGGGAGGACGTCGGCGAGGACGCGGCCACGTTCCTCGGCTCCTCGTCGTCCAACGTGTACACGGTCTCCGGCGGCGGCGCGAAGGAGGCGAGCGACAAGGTGTTCCAGTTCAACGGCGCCGGCACGCTGAACGTCTCGGGCTTCGCGGTGCAGAACTTCGGCACCTTCGTCCGCTCCTGCGGCAACTGCCGGACCCAGTACAAGCGGACGATCAGCATCGACTCCGTCGAGGCGACCTACAAGGGGAGCCGGCTCGTCGGCATCAACACCAACTACGGCGACAGCGCGACCCTGAAGCGGATCACCATCGTCGGGGACTCCAGCAAGAAGATCATCCCCTGCCAGAAGTACATCGGGAACAACACCGGCAAGGAACCGACCACGAACGGCTCCGGCGCCGACGGCACCTACTGCAAGTACGCGTCGTCCGACATCACCTACAGGTGAGCCCGCCGGACCGGGAGAGAGCGCCGGGGGCCGTCACCGCGGGTGGCGGCCCCCGGCGCCGTCCAGGCCGCTCACCGCTCCGGTCAGTTCCTGCTGGAAGTCCGCGTACGCGGTGCGCAGCGCGGTGCCCGGCCAGTCGGCGGGCAGCAGGGCGGGCGGCAGCACGGGGTCGGTGAGGAGGTGGCGTACGACCGCGGCGTAGCCGGTGAGGCGGTCGGCGGGACGGTCCGCGCGGGCCACATGGGCGAGCAGGGCGCGGCCGGTGGCGGCCCAGGCGTCCAGCGGCCACAGGAGGGCGACCAGCTCGCGCGGCGGGCGCCGAGGTCGGGCGGTGTAGTGCTGGGCCACCCGCTCCAGGTCGTCCGGCGGCGGGCGGTCGAGGTTCGCCGGCCGCAGCCATACGCCCTCGCGGAGTTCCGCCAGCCGCAGGGCGGTCAACCGGGCGCGCAGGTCGGCGCGTTCGGCGGGGCCGCGGCCGGTCGCCCTGATCACCACCATCTCCCAGTCGCCGTCCCACGCGTGCGTGCCGGGACGCAGCGCGTCGTCCTGACGGCGCTGACGGGCCAGCAGCCGGTCGCTGAGGCCGTAGACGGTGTCCGTGCGCCGCAGGTCGCCGGCGCTCACCATCCGGCTGAGCGCCGCCCGCAGGGTGGAGCCGCCGACCCCGAAGGGCTCGACCAGCCGCACGAGGTCCTTGACCGGCAGCCGCGGCGGATGGGCGCCGAGCAGCAGGCTCAGTACCACCGACCGGGCGGACAGCGGCCTCAGGTCCGGCTCGCCGGGCTGCACCGGCGTGTTCATCCGCATGGGCACGTACTGTACGGGCCACTTCCTGTTGCAACATTGCTACAGCCGCAGACCAAGTGCAACATGGACCGTATGGTCTCGACACCCGCTCCCGCGCAGCCGCCGCACGCCACTCATGACGTCACCAACCAGGCGCCTCCGTCGGCCCCGTACGACGCGTCCGCGGACCCGGCCCTGCTGGAGGGCCTGCGCCGGGAGGGTGCGGGCTGGGCCGAGGAGGAGGTCCGGCGCCTCGGCCGGCGGGCCGGCAGCGCCGAGGCGCAGGAGTGGGGCGAACTGGCCAACCGGCACGAGCCCCTGCTGCGCACCCACGACCGGTACGGCAACCGGATCGACGAGGTCGAGTTCCACCCCGCCTGGCACCATCTGATGCGGGTCGCGGTCGGCGCGGGCCTCGCGGGCGCGCCCTGGGCCGACGCCCGGCCCGGAGCGCACGTCGCCCGCACGGCCGGCGGACTGGTGTGGGGGCACACGGAGGCCGGACACGGCTGCCCGACGTCGATGACGTACGCGGCCGTCCCCGCGCTGCGCGCCCAGCCGGACCTCGCCAAGGTGTACGAACCGCTGCTGACCGGCCGGGAGTACGACCCGGTGCTGCGGGTGCCCACCGAGAAGCCCGGCCTGCTGGCCGGGATGGGCATGACCGAGAAGCAGGGCGGCTCCGACGTCCGGACCAACACCACCGCGGCCACCCCCACCGCCGAGCCCGGCGTGTACACGCTGCGCGGGCACAAGTGGTTCACGTCGGCGCCGATGTGCGACGTCTTCCTGGTGCTGGCCCAGGCCCCGGGCGGTCTGTCCTGCTTCCTGGTGCCGCGCGTGCTGCCGGACGGCAGCCGCAACACATTCCGCATCCAGCGGCTGAAGGACAAGCTGGGCAACCGCTCCAACGCCTCCTCCGAGCCGGAGTTCGACGCGACCGTGGCCTGGCTGGTCGGCCCGGAGGGCCGGGGCGTCAAGACGATCATCGAGATGGTCAACTGCACCCGCCTGGACTGCGTGATGTCGTCGGCCACCCTGATGCGCAAGACCCTCGTCGAGGCGGGGCACCATGCGCGCCATCGCAGCGCGTTCGGTGCGCGGCTGCTCGACCAGCCGCTGATGCGCAACGTCCTCGCCGATCTCGCGCTGGAGTCGGAGGCGGCCACGACGCTCACGCTGCGGCTGGCCGGTGCGGCGGACCGCGCGGTGCGCGGGGACGAAGGGGAGCGGGCGCTCCGGCGGATCGCGACCGCCGTCGGCAAGTACTGGGTCACCAAGCGGGGCCCTGCCTTCACGGCGGAGGCCCTGGAGTGCCTGGGCGGCAACGGCTATGTGGAGGAGTCGGGCATGCCGCGGCACTACCGGGAGGCACCGCTGCTGTCGATCTGGGAGGGCTCGGGGAACGTCAACGCGCTGGACGTGCTGCGGGCACTCGGCCGGGAGCCGGGCGCGGCGGACGCCCTGTTCGCCGAGCTGGCCCTGGCGCGCGGGGCGGACGCCCGGCTGGACGCGGCCGTCGCCCGGCTCAAGGACCGGCTGGCCGAGACCGACCAGGTGGGGGCGCGCCGGCTGGTCGAGGCGATGGCCCTGGCGCTCCAGGCGTCCCTGCTGGTCCGGCACGCCCCGGCCGCGATCGCCGACGCCTTCTGCGCGTCCCGGCTGGGCGGGGACTGGGGGCATGCGTTCGGCACACTGCCCGCCGGGGCCGCCCTGAACACCATCCTGGACCGCGCGCTGCCCGACGGAGCCTGACCACGCGGCGCCTGGGCCCACCGCCCCGTCCGGCGGCCCGGCCCCGAGAGACCCGTCGCGCTCGGGGGCCGGGCCGCGGACCTCCACGCAGGGCCTCCTCGCTCGGCCGAAGACCGTGGGCGGCGCGTGCGGGGACCGGCCCGTCGCCCGGGGTCACTGGCCGGAAACCGCCTCGGATGTTCCTACGGACAGCCGACGGCACCGCCCTGACGTGCGGTGATTGTGGGGTTAGGGTGGCTGTCAGTGGTGGGGTGCACACTGGCCGGTGTCTGAGGACCAGCTGTGCGACGACACCCCGGAGGTGATCGGCATGACCGAGGTACTGCTCGCCGTGGGCACCCGCAAGGGCCTGTTCATCGGGCGACGGCGGGAGAACGCCTGGGAGTTCGACGAGAGCCCCTACTTCAACGCGCAGGCGATCTACTCGGTCGCCATCGACACCCGCGGCGGCAGCCCACGCCTGCTCGCCGGCGGCGACAGCTCCCACTGGGGCCCGTCCGTCTTCCACTCCGACGACCTCGGCCGCAGTTGGACCGAACCCGCCAGGCCCGCCGTCAGGTTCCCCAAGGACACCGGGGCTTCGCTGGAGCGGGTGTGGCAACTGCACCCCGCGGCGGCGGAAGGGGACGTGGTGTACGCGGGCACGGAACCGGCTGCGCTGTACCGCTCCGAGGACCGCGGCGAGAGCTTCGAACTGGTCCGGCCCCTGTGGGAGCACCCCACCCGGAGCCGGTGGGTGCCGGGCGGCGGCGGTGAGGGACTGCACACCGTCGTCACCGACCAGCGCGATCCGAAGGCGGTGACCGTGGCGGTCTCCACGGCCGGTGTGTTCCGCACCACGGACGGCTGTGCGAGCTGGGCCCCGTCCAACTCCGGTGTGTCCGCGGTGTTCCTGCCGGATCCGGACCCGGAGTTCGGGCAGTGCGTCCACAAGATCACGCAGGACGCGGGCAGCCCGGACCGGCTGTATCTGCAGAACCACTGGGGTGTGTACCGCAGCGACGACTCCGGCGCGCACTGGACGGACATCGGCGAGGGGCTGCCGTCCACCTTCGGCTTCGCGGTGGCGGCCCACCCGCACCGCGCAGGCACCGCGTACGTCTTCCCGATCAACGCCGACGCCGACCGGGTGCCCGCCGACCGCCGCTGCCGGGTCTTCCGCACGGCGGACGCGGGCGGGAGCTGGGAGCCGCTGACGGCCGGCCTGCCGTCGGAGGACCACTACGGGACGGTGCTGCGGGACGCGCTGTGCACCGACGGCGGCGACCCGGCGGGCGTGTACTTCGGCAACCGCAACGGCGAGGTGTTCGCGTCGGCCGACGACGGCGACAGCTGGCACCAGCTGGCGTCCCATCTGCCGGACGTGCTCTGTGTACGGGCCGCGGTCCTCGCCTGAGGCCGCGGCCGAAGAAGGGTGAGCGGGAAAGGGCGCGCCCGCGGTCTCCCGGGCGCGCCCCGCCGCTGCGCGGCTGTGCTGTGGGTGCGTCAACTCAGCGGTTGCACCCGGAGGTTGCGGAACCGCACGGTGTTCCCGTGGTCCTGCAGACGGATCGCACCGGCCGACGGCCCCTCCGGCGCACCGGCGCCGGTCGGCCCGTCGATCGCGACGTCGTCATGGACCTTCTGGCCGTTCCACACGACCGTCACCCGCGCGTCCGCGGTCTTACGGCCGCTGTCGTCGAACCGTGCCGCGCGGAACGTGATGTCGTAGGTCTGCCAGGTCTCCGGGGCCGTCGCCGCGTTCACATCGGGGGCCTTCTTCAGGTAGATCGCCCCGGCTTCGTTGGTGTCGAGCGTGGTGTCACCGTACGAGTCGAGGATCTGCAGCTCGTAGCGGTCCTGAAGGTAGACGCCGCTGTTGCCGCGGTTCTGGCCGGTGACATCGTCCGGCAGCAACGGAACCCGGAACTCCACATGCAGCTTGAAGTCCTGGTAGGCCTCCTTCGTGCGGATGTCGCCGCAGCACACCTCCATCGACTGCTCGGCGGCGAGCGGCCACTCCACGCGCCGCCCGTCCGTGTGCTGCCACTGCGCCTGGGAGGCGGTGGTGCCGTCGAAGAGGGTGACCGCGGCGCCGTGCGGACGCACGGTGATCAGGTCGAGGTTGACATGACCGGTGTCTCCGGCGTCGAAGCGGTACGCGAGGGTGTTGTGGCCCGCGCGCAGGCTGACCCGTTCGGTCCGGGTCGACCAGGCGTCCCAGGTGCCCGTGGAGGGAAGCTCTGTCTGGCGTAGCTTCTGGCCATTGGCGTACAGGGAGAGGGTCTTGGTGCCCTGGAACGGGTTGGGGCCGTTCGAGTAGCGCAGGTTCACGTCGTACTCGCCGGCCTTGGGGACCGTCACGTCGAACGTGGTGGCGACCTTGCCCTCGGTGCCGTAGCGGTCGACGAAGCCGCTGCCCGAGTACCCGGGGTGGTCGGTGTTGATGCCGGCCGTGCCGGTCAGGCGCGCCTCCTCGGCCTCGTACAGCGTGGCGGGCGGCGGCTGCTTGCCCGGCAGCGCGTTGAGCGTGTACCAGGCCTCCGTGCTCCACAGCGTCTCGCCGGACGCGGAAGCGAAGGGGCGCGGCGAGCGCACGTGCACGACGTGGCCGGGCCTCAGCCCGTCGAGGCGCAGCCGGACCGTGCGCCCGTCGGCGGCGAGCGCCGCCGAGCGGACGGTGAGCCGCTCCTCGGCGATCTTCGGCCCGCCGTAGTCGGATGTCGGGGTGTAGCGCCACTGCTCGGCCTGGTAGCGGGAGGCCAGCTTCTCGGCGGTGGCCTCGGACACCGGCTGGGTGTACTCCAGGTCGAAGCCGCCGGGCACGGCCCGCATCTCCTTGATGTCGAAGGCGTTGCCGCCGTTCGGCGTCAGTTTCTGCAGGCCGAACTTCAGCTTGCCTTCCTGACCCCAGTTGCCGTCGGCGCCCAGGCCGCCCGCGTAGATCGCACCGTCGGGGCCAAGGGTGATCCGGTTGACGCCGGCTTCGAGCCCCTGCGTGTAGCGGAACACGGCTCCCTGGTACTGACCCTTCACCTTCTCCAGATAGCCGCGCTGGAGCCCGCCGTAGGTGACGTCGCCGAAGAGCATCTGCCCGGCGAACCGGCCCTTGGTCAAGTACAGCGGAGTGCTGGGCGAGTTGGCGATCTCGTTCTGCGGCAGCCACAGCACCGGCTGGGTGACGGGACGGTCGTCGAACGGGCCCGACGGCTCGGTGAAGTGGTTGAAGAAGCGGTCCTGCTTGATCTGGACGAGCTTGCTGGCCGGCAGCCAGCCCCCCTGGTTGTCGGTGGTGAAGATGCCGCCGCCCGGACCCCAGCCGATCCCGTTGGGCGTGCGCAGACCGCCCGCGATCGGATGGATCTTCCCTGTCTTCTTGCTGATCCGGTACGTGGTGCCGCGGCCCGGGGCCGGCTGCGGGGTGGTGGTCGCGCCGCCGTAGTTGATGGCGACGGACAGGTTCACATAGAAGTAGCCGTCGCGGTAGAGCAGCCCGAAGGCGAACTCGTGGAAGTTCCCGCCGTAGGGCCAGGTGGCCACGGTGCGGTACCTGTCGGTCACCCAGTCGTGGTCGGTGTCGACGAGCTGGGTCAGCTCGTGCTTCTGCGACACATACAGGGAGCCGTCGACGTACTTGATGCCCATCGGCTCGCGCAGCCCGCTCGCGACCTTCTTGACGGTCACCTTGTCGCGGCTGGTCTTCCCGGTGACATGGTCGAGCAGGTACACCTCGCCCGCCTGGTTCTGCGAGCCGCCCCACGTGCTGAGCGCGAGCCGGCCGTCGGGCAGCCAGTCCATGCCGGTGACCTGCGGCTCGAACCCGTCCGGGCGCAGGTCGGTGAGGGTGAGGTCGGGGCGCACGTCGGTGAGCGGCAGTCCGTCACCGGGGCTGTCCGCGCCCGACTCGCACTCCTTGCGGCCCGGCGCGGTGACCCGTACCACCCCGGCGTCGGTGGTCAGCGACTCGCGCGGCACCACGGTGAAGTCGGTGGCGCCCGGCGGCTTCCAGGCGAGCGTGAGCTGCTGCCCGCCGGTGCGCTCGAAGTAGTCGATGCGGAACGGGTGGGAGCCCGCGGTGAGTTCGGCGGCCCCGTCCTTGGGTTCGGCGGCGTGCAGCCCGTCGTGGTCGATGACCTCACGGTCGTCGATGGTGAGCCGTGACCCGTCGTCGCTGGTGAGACGGAAGGTGTACGTCCCGTCGGCGGGGATGACGAGGTAACCGGAGGCCTGCGCCGAGAAGTTGTCGGCGAATCCGCCGAAGTCGTCGGTCGAGGACCAGTCCACGGTCGGCATCAGCTTGTCGTGGTTGGGTGTCTGGCCCGGCTTGAGCGTGCAGAGCTTGGTGAGCGGTACCTGGGTGTCGAAGACGCGCAGGGTGACACCGGGTTCCTGGGGCGGGATGTCGGCGGGTGCGGCAGCGGACGGGGGCGCGGCCGCTATCCCGCCTGCGAGGAAGCCGCCGATGAGCAAAGTGGTGAGCTGTCTTCGGGCGCGGCGGAACGGATGTGGATGCATCGGTCCTCCAGGACGGGACCGGAGGCCGCCGGATCGCACTCCGGTCTAGCTGTACGGAAACGCGGGTGCTGATGCCGAAGAGTCGGTACGCCTACGGTTGGGCCGTCACGTTAGGGGACTTCTGCCGAGTGCGTCCATACTTTGTCATCAGTGAGTTCAAAGTCCGGCCACCGGAGCGCAGTTGGACACCTTCGGGACGCGGTCGCGGAAAGTGGCCGCGGCGCTGCCGGGGTCGTGGCGTGGTGATCTGCGGGCACGTCGAGCGGCAGTCGGTGGTGCGGGCCGTCTCGCCGCACAGCTCACGGCGGGTCTGGGTGTCCAGACCCGCACGGGCTTCGTGAACGTGGGATGCGCAGGGTGGCGAAGTCGGCGCCCTGGGAGACGCGGGCGCAACGGGGGTGGGGACTACGGCAGTCGCCAGTCCACCGGCTGCACACCCTGCCCGGCCAGCAGGTCGTTGGCCCGGCTGAACGGACGGGAGCCGAAGAAGCCACGGTCCGCCGACATCGGAGACGGATGCGCGGACTCGATCGCCGGCAGGTTCCCCAGCAGCGGCCGCAGATTACGCGCGTCACGGCCCCACAGGATCGACACCAGTGGCTTGCCCCGCCCGGCCAGCGCGCGGATGGCCTGCTCGGTGACCTCCTCCCAGCCCTTGCCCCGGTGCGCGCCCGGACTGCGCGGGGCCGTGGTGAGCGCCCTGTTGAGCAGCAGCACGCCCTGCCGCGTCCACGGCGTCAGGTCGCCGTTGGACGGCCTGGGCAGCCCGAGGTCGGAGTGCATCTCCCGGAAGATGTTCTCCAGACTGCCCGGCAGCGAACGCACCTCCGGCGCCACCGCGAAGCTCAACCCGATCGCCATACCGGGCGTGGGGTAAGGGTCCTGACCCACGATCAGGACGCGGACGTCGTCGAAGGGCTGCTGGAAAGCCCGCAGGACGTTCGCCCCGGACGGAAGATACGTCCGGCCCGCCGCGATCTCGGCCCGCAGGAAGTCCCCCATCGCGGCGATCCGTTCGGCCACCGGCTCAAGCGCCTTGGCCCATCCGGCTTCCACAAGTTCATGCAAAGGTCGTGCTGCCACGGCGCGTCACTCTACTCGTACGCAGCGGGGCCGAGCACAGGCAGGGAGCCTCCGCAGACGGGCCGTCGCGCAGGCGCTACTCTTCCTCCTCGTCACTCTTCCTCCTCAACGAGGTCTGCGAGCCGGTCGAGCCGAGCACGCAGCCGGTCACCTGGTAGAAGGGCAGTTTGCTCCACGCCGCGGCCATGTGATCCGTACGCGACTCATCAGACAAAACGGGACGGATACCGCTCACCTGCACCCTCCCCGAACAGGGGAGCCCAGGAAGCCAGTAACATGCGGCGCCATGAGCTCCCCCACTGGGCCCGCGTCCGGCCTGCCAGTACGAATGCCGCGCCCCCGCCAGCCCGGACGGCACCGCCGCCCCGAACCGCTGGTGGCTCCCGAGGGCGCGCCCGCGCTCGTCCTCGCGGTGCCGGGCACGCCCAGTGCCGTCACACGCGGCCTCGCCGAGGACGTCGTGAGCATCGCCCGCTCCGAGCTGCCCGGCCTGGACGCCCGGATCGGGTACGTGGACGGGGACGACGCGGAGTTCCTGACGCTGCAGTCCGTGCTGACGCAGGCCGCCGAGGAGCGCACCGCCCGCTACGAGCAGGCCGTCGCCGCCGGCGCCGAGGTCAAGGAGCCCGACGGCCCGGTGGCCGTCGTCGTGCCGCTGCTGGCCGGCCCGGACAGCGCGCTGCTGCGCCAGGTCCGCCAGGCCGTGATGGAGAGCAAGGTCGCCGCCGACCTGACCGATGTGCTCGGCCCGCACCCGCTGCTCGCCGAGGCGCTGCACGTGCGCCTGTCCGAGGCGGGTCTGGCCCGCGCCGACCGCGCGCGCCTGTTCACCGTGGCGACCGCCGCGGACGGCATCATCCTGGCCTCCGTGGGCGGTGACGAGGCCGTGCAGGCGGCCGGCATCACCGGCATGCTGCTCGCCGCGCGCCTCGCCGTGCCGGTGATCGCGGCGGCCCTGGACCAGGACGGCTCGATCGCGTCCGTCGCCGAGCAGTTGCGTTCCTCCGGTTCGCAGCAGCTGGCGCTGGCTCCGTACCTGATCGGCCCCGAGATCGACCCGGATCTGCTGGCGGCCGCCGCCACCGAGGCGGACTGCCCGGCCGCGGAGGCGCTGGGCGCGTACCCGACGATCGGCAAGCTCGCCCTGGCCCGCTACACGACGGCGCTCGGCATCACTCCGCAGCAGCCGCAGAGCACCCCGGCCCGCTGAGCCGGATCCGCACGGCGCCCGTACGCTTCGGGGCCCGCTCCGCAAGGGAAGCGGGCCCCGCGCCGTACCGGACGGCGGGCGCGCGCCGGGCACGGGCGGTCCGGGCCGGACGCGGCGCGTGTCAGCCGAAGACCACGCAGGAGGCCGCGGGCACGTCCACCGAGCCGTCGTAGCGGGGCAGTCCGGTGTCCTTGTCGACCGCGAACCAGGTGATGTTGCCGGAGCGTTCGTTGGCGGCGTACAGGAACCCCGCGTTCTCGGCCAGCGCGCGCGGCCAGTGGCCGCCGCAGGGCACCGTGCCGGTCAGCCGCAGCCCCGCGCCCTCGACGGCGAACACGGACAGGACGTCCTCGCCGCGGGTCGCGGTCCACACGAACCGGCCGTCCGGCGAGGCGACGATCCCCGACGGGTAGGCGTCGCCGGCCGGCGCGCCCGGCAGGACCGGCGTCTCGGTCAACGGCCGCAGCAAGCCCGCCTCGGCGTCCCAGCGGCACACCGTGACGGTCGGGGTCAGCTCGTTGACGACGTAGGCGAACGTCCCGTCCGGGTGGAAGGCGAGGTGGCGGGGGCCGCAGCCGGGGCGGAGGGCGATCTCGCGGTGCAGCACGGGCACCCCGCCGTCCAGGGTGCACACCCGCACCGAGTCCGTGCCGAGGTCGACGCTGACGGCCCAGCGGCCGCTGGGGTCCGGCTGCACCTGATGCGCGTGCGGGCCGCGCTGGCGCCGCTCGTGCGGGCCCGCGCCGATGTGCTGCAGCACGCCGGAGCGGGCGCCGGCCAGTGCGCCGTCGGTGCGTACCGGGACGGCGGTGACGCTGCCCGAGCCGTAGTTGGCGGTGAGCACGTGCCCGGCGTGCAGGCTGAGGTGGGTGGGTCCGCTGCCGCCGACCGGCACCGGCGGTCCGGCCAGGGTCGGTTTGTCGTCCTTGACCCGGTACGCGGCCACCGCGCCGTCGGCCGTCTCGCTGACCGCGTACAGGGTGTCCCCGTCGGGGGACAGGGCCAGGTACGAGGGGTCGGGGACGCCGTCGACGCTGCCGAGCACGGCGAGTGCGCCGGTGTCCGGGTGGACGGCGGCCGTCACCAACCCGGGTCCGCCCGCCGCCGTGAACGACCCGATGAAGGCCCTGTGCCGCCTGTTGCCGTATGCCACGGCTGTCCCCTCTCGTGCGTGTCGCGTCCGCGGGTGACGGTAGCAGTTGATCTTTGCGGTCTAGACCAAGTGGAGGTGGGGGTGTGAGCCGTTGGGGTTTCGGTGTGGGGGGCTGTGCGGGTGGGTTGGGGCTGGGCGCGCAGTTCCCCGCGCCCCTGGGTGGGCTGCGTCTGGCGCTTGACCACAGAAGAGCGGCAGGACTGTAGGGGCCTTGCGCCGTTGGGGGTTCGGTTGCGGGGCGGCTGTGCGGGTGGGATGGGGCTGAGCGCGCAGTTCCCCGGGCCCCTGGGTGGGCTGCGTCTGGGCGCGTGGCTACAGAAGAGCGGTGGGACAGTAAGGCCCTTGCGCCGTTGGGGGTTCGGTTGCGGGGGCAGTGCGGGTGGGATGGGGCTGAGCGCGCAGTTCCCCGGGCCCCTGGGTGGGCTGTGCCGGAGTGGTTCGGTACTCGGACGGCGTAGTTCGGCTGGGTGGCCGGGGGAGGCGGGTCGGGGCCCAGTTCTCGGTGGTGTGAGGGGGTGCGGTGGTCCGCCGAGGCGGCGGTTCGGCGGGCGCCTTGCCGGGCCCGTTCCTACCGTGGTCGCAGGACAGCACAGGAAGGCGCCCCTATGGCCACCCACCCGTTCCCCCCGTACCGGCAGCCCGGGCTGTCCCACCGCGCCTGGCGTCCCGGCGCCTGCGGATCCCCATGACAACCGTCCAGGCGCGGGAGACCGAGCCCGTCGCGGACGAGCGGCGCTGGAAGGCGCTCGCGGTCTGTCTGACGGCGGGCTTCATGACCCTGCTCGACACGTCGATCGTGAACGTCGCCCTGCCCTCGATGGAACGCGGGCTGCGGGCCGCCCAGGCCGACCTGTCCTTGGTGGTCTCCGGCTACGCCCTCACATACGGCCTGTTCCTCGTGCCCGCCGGACGGCTCGGTGATCTGCGGGGCCGCCGGCAGACGTTCCTCATCGGCGTCGGATTGTTCACGCTGGCCTCGGCGGCCTGCGGGCTGGCCCCGACGGGCACCTTGCTGGTGGTGTTCCGGTTGCTTCAGGGGGTCGCGGGCGGTCTGATCGCACCGCAGGCGACGGGGCTGATCCAGCAGATGTTCCAGGGCGCCGAACGGGCCCGCGCCTTCGCCGCGTTCGGCAGTGTCGTCGCCATCTCGACGGCGGTCGGACCACTCGCCGGCGGCCTGCTGATCGAGGTGTCCGGCAGCTGGCGCTGGGTGTTCTACGTCAACCTGCCGATCGGTCTCGCGGTGTTCGCGGCGGCGCTGCGGCTGCTGCCGAGGACCGTGCCGCGCGGCAACGCCGGTGAGGGTTTCGACGTACCGGGCGTGCTGCTGCTCGGCACCGGCGCGCTCGCGCTGATGCTGCCGCTGGTGCAGGAACAGGCGTGGCCCGGCCGGGGCAAATGGGCCCTGGTACCCGTGGCGGTGCTGCTGCTCATGGCGTTCTGGGCGTGGGAGCGGCGGCAGGGCGGGCTCGGCCGGGGCCCGCTCCTGGACCTCCGGTTGTTCGCGCTGCGGTCGTTCTCGCTGGGCGCGCTGCTGAGCCTCGTCTACTTCGCCGGGTTCACCTCGGTGTTCTTCGTCTACAACCTGTTCCTGCAGAACAGCCTGGGCTACAGCGCGCTGGCCGCCGGGATGGCCGCGATGCCGTTCGCGGTCGGTTCCGCGGTGGCGGCGCTGGTCGGCGGCCGGCTGGTGGTC
The DNA here is from genome assembly GCF_044765425.1 of Streptomyces sp. NPDC102462. Lineage (NCBI taxonomy): Bacteria > Bacillati > Actinomycetota > Actinomycetes > Kitasatosporales > Streptomycetaceae > Streptomyces > Streptomyces sp. NPDC102462. The sequence continues at coordinate 36,722 of NZ_JBIWKB010000066.1, forward strand.
CGCCATGACCGCAGGCTGGTGGTGTTCGGGCTGGCCGCGGTGGCGGTGGGGCTGGTGGGCACCATCGCGGCGGTGCAGCGGGTGCCGGGCCCGGGTGTCGGGTGGGCGGCGGCGCTGCCGCTGCTCGTCGCCGGGGTCGGCTCCGGTCTGACCGTCTCCCCCAACACCACACTGACGCTCGCGCAGGTGCCGGTGCGGCGGGCCGGGGCGGCCGGCGGGGTGCTGCAGACCGGGCAGCGGATCGGGGCGGCGGCCGGGATCGCCGCCGTGGGTGCGGTGTACTTCGCGCACCTCGCCAACCACGGGCGCGCCGTGGACGCGCTGCGGCTGGGCTTCGCGGCCTCGCTGGTGTTCGTGCTGGCGGCGCTGGTACTGGCCGTCGCGGACCTGCGCCACCTGGCACCGGACGCCTGACCGACCACCACCCGCCAAGACCCGAGGACGGCCTGGCCCCGCCCGCCACCGCCCGCTCCCGTCGCTCCGTCGCTACGAGCGGCGGCGGGGGCGGCCCCGCCTGGACACCTTGGGCGCGGCGGAACCGGACTGGCAGGGGCCCGCCGTGGGCCGCTGCCGGGCGGCGGCCCACGGCGGGCGGCAGGGGCCCGCCGTGGGCCGCTGCCGGGCGGCGGCCCCTCGGGGCGTCTCCCCCTCGGCCAGGGCCGCCCGGGGCTCGCCCACACCCGACCACCGACCAGCCACCGCCCGCTCCGTCGCTACGAGCGGCGGCGGGGGCGGCCCCGTTTGGTTCCGCTGGCCCCGGCTGAGCGGGGCTGGCGGGGGCGGCCTGACGTGGGCTGCTGCCGGGCGGTGGGCTCGGCGCGTTTCCGCTTCGGTGGGGGCTGTTCGGGCTGGAGGGTGCCCCGGCCGCGGGTGCTGTTGACGGTGCGTCCCCGCACGATCCCGATCAGGTCCTCGACCAGGTCGGTGGTGGCGGCCTCGGGCCAGCACAGGGCGACGGACGACTGCGGGGCGTCGACGACCGTGCGGTAGGTCAGGTCCCTGCGGTGGTGCAGCCGGGCCAGTGACTGGGGCACGACGAGGAGGCCCACACCGGCCGCGACGAGTTCCACGGCGTCGGCGGTGGTGGCGGGCCGCTCGAAGGCCGGCTCGCCGGGCGGTGCGTCCCAGCCGAGTACGTCGTCGAGGGGGTGGCAGACGACCTCGTCGGCGAGGTCCGCGAGGGTCACCTCGTCCGCGGCGGTGATCAGATGGTCCTTGGGGACCACCACGACCGTCGCCTCGGTGTACAGCGGGATCGCGCTGAAGAACGCCCGGTCGACCGGCAGCCGGACGAGCCCCGCGTCGGCCGTGCCGGCCCGCAGCACGTCGGCCGCCTCGGCGGCCGGTACCTGGACGAGGGCGAGCGGTGTGCCGGGCAGGCGCTCGTGCCAGATCCGCGCCCACTTGGCGGGCGTGGCCCCGGGGACGTACGCGAGCCGGAACGGCGGTGTCTCCTGCGGGGCTGTCACCGGGCCAAGACTACCGGCCGCGGCCGGAGCCCCCGTACCCGGCCGATACCCTGGGCCTCATGAAGTCGCAGCAGAGCCCCCAGACGATGAAGCCCGCGACCGCGGCGAAGAAGCTGGGTGTGTACCTCCCCGCCACCCCCGCAGCGTTCCAGGAGGGTGTCGTCACGCGCGCCGAACTCGACCGGCTCCAGGCCGAGCCGCCCGAGTGGCTGCGCGAGCTGCGACGCGACGGCCCGCACCCGCGTCCGGTGGTCGCCGCGAAGCTGGGCGTGTCCATCGCGGGCCTCGCCCGCGGCGGGGTGACCGAAGCGCTCACCACCGAACAGATCGAGTCGCTGAAGCAGGAGCGGCCCGAGTGGCTGGAGCGGGAGCGCGCCACCCAGGCCGAGGTCCGCAAGGAGGCGGCACGCCTCAAGGAACTGCGCAAGGAGCAGGCGGGGCGGGGCTGACCGCCCCGCTCGGAGTGGCCGCACCCCTCGGCGACGAGCCGGCGGCCCATCGCGGTGATCACCGCCGCCTTCTGCCCGACGTGGAAGAAGCCGCTGCCCGGGAAGGGGGCGTACGACGGCTTCGGCGCCGGCTTCGGCCTGTGCGGCTCACCGGGGCCCTTCCCGCCCCCCCGCCCTTTCCGGCCAGCCGGACGGCGATGCTCCCGCGCGATGGCGTCCTTATGCGCCTCCGGCCACGGGTCCTTGCCGTCGCCGAGGTCGACGCACTCGAAGCCGTAGAAGTGCCGGTTGCCGTCGGTGTCGGCCCAGAGGGGTATCGGAGGGATGTGTTCCGGATCGGCGCGGCGGCCGGCCGCGCGACACGGACGACGGCGGCCGGGCGCACCGCATCAGTTCCCCCGCCAACGCCCGGACGGTCGGTCGTCCGGCGCAAGCAGCACTGCTTGTGACTCCTGATGCCCGGGTGAAGGGCGCGCCCCGGCACTCGCACACGTCACGTTGCGGTCCTGGCCGTCGGCACCGGGGACACGCAGGGCGGGGCGGACGTCCGCGGGATACGGGGACTCGCCGGGTGCGGGCCGCCGCTCCCCCGTCTCGGCGGCCCGCACGCAACGACCACGTCCGCGGACGTGATGTTGCACGGTTGAAGTCTCGGTCAGCGCGCGGCCCACGGGTATGGGTAAAACTACGTAGAGGCTGCGCAGTAGCACCCGGTGAGAGGAACACGTGGCACGATCACCCAAGGCGGCCTACGAGCGCATCGCGTCCGTGGCCGTGGCGGCGCTGCACGAACGCGACCCCGGACGTCTGTGGCCGCTGCTCGCCGACGCCCTGCCGGGCCTGTGCGGCGGCGATGCGGTGATCTTCAAGCTGGACGACTGGAGCGCGGGCAGCGGAACGGTCGGCCTGGCAGGCGACACCGCCGCGGAGTTCGCCCGGCTCGGCGCCGCGGACCTCGCGCTGCTCAGGACGGGACGGCCGTTCGCCTCCCACTACCTGACCGGAACCGGCCGGGAGCCGGTCACCGCACGGCGGTTGGCGGGCCCGGCCTGGCCGGCGAGCGCGACGGCCCGGCTGCTCGGCCGGACCCTGGACGCGGAGCATGCCCTGGCGGTGCCGCTGCCGCAGGCGACCACCCCGATCACCGGGTGCATCGTCTACCGCTCCGGTGCGGACTTCACCGACGACGACATCCTGCTCGCCCGGCGCGCACAGCCGCTGCTGGCCGCCGTGGACCGGCAGCGGCAGCTCCTGGAGCAGTGGCGGCGGCTGCTGCCCGGCGCCGTATCCCCCGACGAGCGGGCGGCGGACTGTGCGCTGACGCCGCGCGAGACGACCGTGCTGCTGCTCCTCGCCGACGCCCTGACGGCCGCGGCGATCGGCCGCCGCCTCGGCATCTCCGACCGTACGGTGCACAAGCACATCGAGAAGATCTACCGCAAGCTCGGCACCCGCGACCGGGTCGGCACCGTGCTCCGCGCCCAGCAGCTGGGGCTGCTCCCGCGGACCGGGGCCACCGGGGGCGGCACGCCTGCGGGCGAGCGCCGCCCCGCGTGACGGCGGCGCGGGCGCCGGCCGCCGGCCCGGTCGCCGAGCCGGCCCACGGGTCACGGCCCGCGCGGGGCCGTCAGCCGTGGTCGGCGCAGCAGGGCGTGGGGTTGGGCACCTCGAAGGGTGCGAGGGTCCCGCCGGCCGCCGGGACGAGGGCGAGGGTCAGCAGGCCGTCGCGCCACTCGGGTCGCACATGGTCCCGGGTGAGCACCGGGGTCCCGGGGTCGGGCCCGCCGGCGAAGGGTGCGCCGACCACGACGACCCGTTCGACGGCGGTCATGGCCAGCAGTTCCGCCAGGACGACGGTGCCGGTGAGCCGGTCGGCGCCGGGATAGAGCACGGCCCGCCCGCCGCTGCGCCGGGCGTGTTCCGCGGCGCCCGGTGCCGCCGTGCGGGCCGATCCGGCCGAGCCGTGCGTCAGGTCGCCGAGCACGGCGCCCAGGCCCGGGTCCGGGTCGGCGCGTTCGGTCAGGCGCTGCCATGCCTCCCGGGCCGCCGCGGCGTCCGGCAGCGCGAACGAGACCGTCGTCCCGCGGCGTTCGGCGCTGCGGATCAGATGGGTGCAGGCGACGGTGCCGTCCGGGAGCTGGAGGCGGTCCGTGAGGCGGTGCACGAGATGGTCGGCCTCGCGCAGGCTCGCCGTGCCGGCGTCCACCCCGATGACGGAGTGGACGCCGGATACGGGGTGGGGTGCCGTCATGCGGGCAGGACCCACATCGGGTTGGAGTAGAACCACAGGTCCTTCCACGGGTCGGCGTCGCCGACGACGTCCATGGCCGGGCCTGCCGGGTCCACGGCGGCGCCGTTCAGACCGACGGCGGAGCGGTTGCCGTCGGTGCCGCGCAGCCGCACGTACAGCGGCTTGTCCACCCGGCCGAGGGAGTAGGTCAGCCGGACGGAACCGGTCGACTTGTTCACCTCGAAGGACTTCACGACCTTGGTGTCCGGGGTGGCGAAGGCGTCCTTGTCCGCGACCCGGCCCGTGACGGCGCCCTGGATGACGTCCACGCGGGCCAGCTTCGGCACGAACTGGGACCAGTTGGGGCCGTTGGCCAGGCTGATCTCGATGACCAGGTCGACCTGGCTGCCGCGGCGCACGACCAGCGAGCCGCCGAGCGTGACCGCCCTGGACCCGGAGCGCACCTGGGCGTTCAGGCCGCTGATCAGTCCGCCGTGGTCGACCCAGACCCGGCCGGCCCGGATGCCGTCCATGACCGCCTGGTACGAGAACGACGAGGCGCCGACGTGCGTACGGGAGTACTGGCCCGGCCAGTAGTCGCCGTCCGTCAGGTTCAGCCCGCCGCCGTAGACGGGGTCCTCGTAGCGGCCGTTGGCGTTGAAGTCGCTGTTCGGGCCGCGCACGGCGGAGTCGGCGTAGACGTTGTGGGAGTCGGAGTTGGCGGTGATCCACCACGGCTTGCCCTCGGCGAGCAGGCTGTCCCACAGGCCGCCGACGGTGGCGGTCATCCAGTCGAAGCCGCCCCAGGTGCGGTAGCTCTCCAGCGGGTAGCCGGGGAACGAGTCGGCGCCCGGGCTGCCGTCGTAGTAGCCACGGCCGCCGCCCGGACCGTTCGGGGCGGGCAGGCCGGCGGCCTGGTGGCCGGGGGCGCCCTCCATGCCGACGGCGATCGTGGGCTGGGCGTCGCGCCAGCCGCGGATCTCGTGCGGGGAGTCGATGCCCTTGCGGGCCGGGTGGTTGGCCAGGAAGAGGGCGTCCTTGACCTTGCGGTGGCGCACCTGGTCGGCGAGGAAGTTGAGGCCGGCGATGGCCAGCGCCTCGTTGGCCGGGGTGTTGCCGGTGGCCTTCTTCACGGAGCCGTCGAAGGAGTTCTCGAACTCCTTCAGCACGGCGACCTCGTTCTTGCCCGGGTGGACGAAGACGGTGCCGTGCTCGGCGGCCGGGATGTTCCACTCCAGGCCCTGGAAGACGAGGGTGTCGCCGATCGTGTCGCGGGCGGCGACGATGTCGGGGTTGACCTTCTCCACACCGATCTTGGCGTGCGTCTCGCTGCCGTGGTCGGTGATCACCATCCAGTCGAGACCGTGCGCGTTGGCCTGGCGGACGTGGTCGATGACGCGGTACTTGGCGTCGGAGCTGTGCTGGGTGTGGATGTGGTGGTCACCGGCGAGCCACAGGTAGCCCTTCGAACGCGAGCGGTCCGACGAGGCCGTCGCGGCCGTCGCGGCCGGTGACGCGGCCGCCTGGCCGGCGCCGGCGAGTACGCTGCCGGCCGCCAGGCCCGCGCCCAGCAGGCCGGTGCGGCGGAGCATGGAGCGCCGCGACAACTGACTGGGCGTCAATTCGGCGTCGGGGACCGACATGTCGAGGGCGGGCGGCAGGGACGTGGGCTCGTCGCTGCCGTGGTGGTGATGGTGGTGGTGACCCTGGTCATGTCTGTGGCCGTGGCCCATTTTCAACTCCCGCTGGCAACAGGGATGTACACGCTTGGGACGTGCGGAGTCTGCAAAGCCCTGATGAACGGCGGGGAGCGGGATGGCGGTGTGGCCAAGAAGGCCGGATGTGCAACGGGCATCGAGGCCCACCGGGAGCTGCGCGGCCACCTCCCACGGCGCCGCGAACGAACGGCCCCGTGGCCCTCCCCCACTCGATTCCGGCCACCGAGCCGCCCCGGCCCTCATCCCGCCACCGCAGCCAACCCCGACCATTCCGCCGGCCCACGAGCAGGTGGCACACCGACCACGCCACCCCCGCCCCACCGGCCCGGCCCGACGATCAACCCTGCGGGCAACGCACCGACCCCCACGCCCGCCCACCGCGTCCGGCGAGAGCCGGGAACGGCGAAACCCGACGCCGACGCCGCCCCCACCGGAGGGCTCCGGCCGCCCCGGCACGACAGGCCGCCGTAGCCGTCCCGCGGCACAGGGAGTCGCGCACCAGTCACGCGACCGGCCGCCCCAGGCGACACACCACGTGCCGTCTCCCGCTGACGCCCGCTGCCCCGCGCCGGAATCCGCCGGCCCTTTGGACCCCGTGCCCGGAAGCCGGTCGGGGCGCCCCGACCGGCTTCCGGGGCCGAACCGGGCGGAGCCTATGGCATCGATGCCCGGAGGCGGGCGCTGGCCATGCGCATGTGTTCGGCCATCGCCCGGTCCGCGGCCTCCGGGTCGCGGGCGCGGATGGCCTCGAGGACCGCGTCGTGCTCGCAGAGCGTGCCGCTGACGGTGCCCTCGATGTCGCTGACCCGCTCCATCCACACCTGGAGCAGCGCGCGGATGCTGTGCAGGATGTCGCTCAGCACGGAGTTGCGGGCGATGCGCGCGCACTCCAGATGGAAGGCGATGTCCGCCTCGATGAACGCCCCCACGTCACCCCCGGCGTCCCGCATCCGCCGCAGATGCTCCTCCAGGACCGCGACGTCCTTGTCGGTGGCGCGCTCGGCGGCCAGCCGGGCGGAGACGCCCTCCATGTAGGTGCGCACCTCGACGAGGTCCTGGGTGCGGCGCTGCCCGAGCATCAGCCCCCAGTTGATCGCGCGGGGCAGGAACTCGGAGGTGCCCTCGCGGACGTAGGAGCCCGACCCGGGGCGGATCTCGATGATGCCGAGCACGTCCAGCGCGGACAGCGCCCCGCGCACGCTGGAGCGCGCCACACCCAGCGCCTCGGCCAGCTGGCGTTCGGCGGGCAGCCGGGTGCCGGGCCGGATGTCACCCGCGGACAGATGGTCGAGGAGCCGCTTGGCGACCTCGCTGACGGAGGACTCCCGCACCACGGGGCGCAGGAGCTGGGCCAGATCGGGCGCGGCGGCGGGGGGTTGCTGATCAGGCTGACTGGTCACGGTCACCAGTCAACCAGATGCCGTCGGCACGCGGCTGACCAGCCAGTTCATCGCCCCGGGACCAGCCTGTGTCAAGAGGTGGGAAGTCAGGACATCTGTGAGTCTCGGCACACTGGTAAATTGGTGACCAATTTGCATCGGAGGCTTAGCGTGAGGGTGAACCGGCCGGGCGTGGCTGACGCGTACCGCCGGTGTGACCCACCCCGGACGGAGTTGTCCGGGCGAGCCGAGGAGTCGACATGGGTGCCGACGCGCCATCCACGGCAGTCGAGAGAACTGCCATCAAGAAGATCTCAGTCCGCCTCGTGCCCTTCGTGGCACTGATGTTCTTCGTGAACTACCTGGACCGCACGGCCGTCTCGTTCGCGGAACCGAACGGGATGGGGGAAGACCTCGCCCTGACCGCCGCGCAGTTCGGCCTGGCGTCCGGGATCTTCTTCATCGGCTACATCGTGCTCGAAGTCCCCAGCAACATGGCCCTGCACCGCTTCGGCGCCCGCCGCTGGCTGGCCCGGATCATGGTGACCTGGGGCATCGTGTCCCTGCTGTTCACCTGGGTGAACAGCAGCGGCCAGCTCTACACCCTGCGCTTTCTGCTCGGTGTCGCCGAGGCCGGCTTCTTCCCGGGCGCCATCCTCTTCCTCAGCCAGTGGGTGCCCGCACGCCACCGCACCAAGATCCTCGGCCTGTTCTATCTGGCCCAGCCGCTGACCACGGTCTTCGGCGCCCCGCTCGCCGGCTGGCTGATCGGCCGGCACGGACTGTTCGGCCTCGAGGGCTGGCGCGTGATGTTCCTGTTCGTCTCGCTGCCCGCCATCGTGCTGGGCGTCATCGCCTGGTTCTACCTGATCGACCGGCCCGCCGACGCCAAGTGGCTCACGCCGGCCGAACGCGACTGGCTGACGAAGGAACTCGCCGCGGAGAACGCCCACAAGGCCGGTCACGAGGACCAGCACGCCAAGAGCGACCTCAAGGCCGCCTTCGCCAACGGCCGCGTCTGGGTCCTCGCCCTGGTCTACTTCGGCTTCGTCTACGGCCTGTACGCCCTCGCGTTCTTCCTGCCGACGATCATCAACGGCTTCCAGGAGCAGTACGACACCACGTTCAGCGTGATGGACAAGGCCTGGATCACCGCCATCCCCTATCTGCCCGCGGCGGTCGTGCTGTTCTTCTGGACCCGGCACGCCACCCGCCACGGCACCCGCACCTGGCACGTGGCGGGGCCGGCCGTCGTCGGCGGCGTCTCCATCCCGCTCGCCCTCTACATGGGCTCCCCGACCGCCACGGTCGCCGTGATCACCGTCACCGCCTGTGCGATCTTCGCCGCCCTGCCCGTCTTCTGGTCCGTGCCCTCGCGCTTCCTGACCGGGGCGGCGGCAGCGGCCGGCATCGCCCTCATCAACACCGCCGGGAACGTCGCCGGGTTCGCGGCCAGCTACATCACCGGGTGGCTCAAGGACTGGAGCGGCGACTACTACGTACCGCTCTACCTCGTCGGCTTCTTCATGCTGCTGTCCGCCGTCCTGATGATCTGGCTCGCCACCCGCAATCGCACCGCCGCACCGGCCCCCGGCCCCGAGCAGCAGCCCCTGGAGGCCCTTCGATGACCCGCCTGATCAATGACCCCGCGGCCTTCGCCGACGAGGCCCTGGAAGGCTTCGCCGCCGCCCACCGGCGCTGGGTGCGCCCCGTCACCGGTGGTGTCGTGCGGGCGAGCGGGACCCCGGCCGGGCAGGTCGCGGTGGTCATCGGCGGCGGCTCCGGCCACTACCCGGCCTTCTCCGGCCTGGTCGGCCGGGGCCTGGCCCACGGCGCGGCGGTCGGCAACGTGTTCGCGTCGCCCTCCGCGCAGCAGATCCGCTCCGTGGCCCGGGCCGCGCACGCGGGCGCCGGGGTGCTGCTGATGTACGGCAACTACGCGGGCGACGTCCTGCACTTCGGGCAGGCCGCCGAGCGGCTTGCCGCCGAAGGCGTCGAGGCGCGTACGTTCGCCGTCACCGACGACATCTCCAGTGCGGCCGCCCAGGAGTCGGCCAAGCGGCGCGGCATCGCCGGCGACCTGCCCGTCTTCAAGGCGGCCTCGGCCGCCGCCGAGCAGGGTCTGCCGCTCGCGGAGGTGCTGGCGGTCGCCGAGCACGCCAATGCCCGCACCCGCTCCTTCGGCATCGCCTTCTCCGGCTGCACGCTGCCCGGCGCCGACCACCCGCTGTTCACCGTGCCCGAGGGCCGGATGGCCGTGGGCCTCGGCATCCACGGGGAGCCCGGCATCGGCGAGGAGCCCCTGCCCACGGCCGACGACGCGGCCCGGCTGCTGGTCACCCGGCTGCTGGCCGAGCTGCCCGGCGACGTCGCGGCCCCGGCCGGCCGGCGCGCCGCGGTGATCCTCAACGGGCTGGGTTCGGTCAAGTACGAGGAGCTGTTCGTCGTCTACCGCAAGGTCGCCGAACTGCTCGGCGACGCGGGTGTGGAGATCGTCGACCCCGAGGTCGGGGAACTCGTCACCAGCTTCGACATGGCGGGCGTCTCGCTCACCCTGACCTGGCTCGACGACCGGCTCGCACCGCTGTGGCGGGCCCCGGCCGACACCCCGGCCTACCGCAAGGGCGCGTTCGCCGCCCCGGAGGCCGCACCGGACCCCGAGGCGGCGGCGACCGGGGCGGCGGCCGACGAGACGGCCGACGAAAGCCTGCCCGAGGCATCCGAGGACTCCCGGCGGGCCGCGGGCACCGTCCTGGCCGCGCTGACCGCGATCGCCGACACCGTCGACACACACGTCGAGGAGCTGGGCCGGATCGACGCGGTGGCCGGCGACGGCGACCACGGCATCGGCATGCAGCGCGGCGCCACCGCCGCCCGGCAGGCCGCCGCCACCGCGTACGGGCTCGGTGCGGGCGCCGGCACCGTCCTCACCCGCGCCGCGGACGCCTGGGCCGACAAGGCGGGCGGCACCTCGGGCGCCCTGTGGGGCACCATCCTGCGCTGCCTCGGCACGGCGCTCGGCGACCTGGCGGCGCCGGACGCGGACCGGGTGGCCGCGGGGGTCGCCGAGGCGTCCGCCGCCGTGCGCCGGCTGGGCGGCGCCGAGGTCGGGGACAAGACGATGGTCGACGTCCTGGTCCCGTTCGCCGACACGCTGACCGCCGCCACCGCGTCCGGTCTCGCCCTGACCGCGGCCTGGGACCGGGCCGCCGGCGCCGCGCAGTCGGCCGCCGCCGCCACCGCCGAACTGCTGCCCCGCAAGGGCCGGGCCCGGCCGCACGCCGAGAAGTCCCTCGGCACCCCGGACGCGGGCGCGCACTCCCTCGCCCTCATCACCCGCGCCGTCCACGGCGCCCTGCTCAGCCACCCCACCAACCAGCACTGAGGAAAGCCGAGATGACCGACAAGCTCCGTATCGTCGTCGGATCCGACGACGCCGGCTACCAGTACAAGCAGACCCTCAAGCGGGACCTGCAGGGCAGCCCCCTGGTCGCCGAGGTCACCGACGTCGGCGTCGACGCCGACGGGCACACCGCCTACCCGAAGGTCGCCATCGCCGCCGCCGAGATGGTCGCGCGCGGCGACGCCGACCGTGCGCTGCTGGTGTGCGGGACCGGACTCGGCGTCGCCATCGCCGCCAACAAGGTCAAGGGCATCCGGGCGGTCACCGCGCACGACTCGTTCTCCGTCGAGCGCGCGGTCCTGTCCAACAACGCGCAGATCCTCACCTTCGGCCAGCGGGTCATCGGCCTGGAACTCGCCCGGCGGCTGGCCGCCGAATGGCTCACCTACCGGTTCGACGAGACCTCGCCGTCCGCCGCCAAGGTCCAGCTCATGAGCGACTACGAGAACGACGAGGCAGCCGCCTGATGCCTGCCGCCGCACCACCGCCCGTGCTGCTGGGGGTGAGCCTGAAGATGTACTTCGGGCACCAGCAGACCCTCAACTGGGCGCGCCGGATCTCGGCCCTGGCCGAGCGGCACCCGGCCCTCACCTCCGGCGCCGCCCGCCTGTTCGTCCTGCCGTCGTTCCCGGCGATCGTCCCCGCGGCGGGCATCCTCGCCCCGTACGGCATCACCTACGGTGCGCAGGACATCGCCACCGAGGACCGCGGACCGTACACCGGCGAGGTCGGCGGCCCGGCCCTGAAGGAGATCGGCTGCCGCTACGCCGAGGTGGGCCACGCCGAGCGCCGCCGGCTGTACGGCGAGGGCGACACGGTCGTCGCCGCGAAGACCGCCGCCGCCCTGCGCAACGGGCTCACCCCCGTCCTGTGCGTGGGCGAACGCGACCGGGCCCGCCCCGGCGAGGCGGCCGAGCGCACCGTGGCCGAGGCCGAGCGTCTGCTCCAGGGCCTGGACGGCACCGTGGTCCTCGCCTACGAACCACAGTGGGCCATCGGCGCGCCCGAACCGGCCTCCGTCGAGCACATCTCGACGGTGTGCACGGCCCTGCGCGACTGGCTCGACTCCCGTCCGCAGCACGCCGGTTCGAGCGTCATCTACGGCGGCAGCGCCGGACCGGGCCTGCTCACCCGGCTCGCGGGCGGCGTCGGAGGACTGTTCCTCGGCCGCTTCGCCCACGACCCGGCCAACGTGGAGGCCGTCCTCGACGAGATCCGGCCCCCGGCCGCCACGGCGGTGGCCTGATGGCCCACGGCATCAGCACCTACGCCTACTTCTGGCGCATCTCCGAGCGTGCCCCCGAGCCGCTGTCGCTCACCGACATGCTGCGCGACACCGCCGAACTGGGCGGCCGGGTCTTCCAGATCTGCGACTACCCGCCCATCGAGTCCTACGACACGGCCCGGCTCGCCGACGTCCGCGCCACCGCACAGGACCTCGGCCTGCGCCTGGAACTCGGCACCCGCGGCATCCGCCCGGAACGCCTGGACACCTATCTGCGTCTGGCCCGGGAACTGGACGTCACCCTGGTCCGCTCGATGCTCAACTCGGCCGGCCACCGGCCCGGCACCGCCGAGGCGGTCGCTCTGCTGGAAGAGGCCGTACCCCGGTACGCGGACGCGGGCGTGACCCTCGGCCTGGAGACCTACGAGCAGGTGGCCACCGACGATCTGCTGGCTGTCGTACGCGGGGTCGGCAGCCCGCACCTCGGCGTGGTGCTCGACCCGGGCAACAGCGTCGCCCGGCTGGAGCGCCCCGCCGACGTCGTGGCCGCCACCGCGCCCTACGTGGTGAACATCCACGTCAAGGACTTCGCCTTCACCCGCCGCGACGGCTGGGTCGGATTCACCTACGCCGGCTGCCCGTTGGGCGAGGGTCTGCTCGACTACGACGGCATGATCGCCGCCGTACGGCCCGCGGAGCGCGGCATCAACCAGATCGTGGAGCACTGGCTCCCGTGGCAGGACGAGGGCTTCGAGGCCACCGCCCGGCTCGAACACCAGTGGACGCAGCACAGCATCAACACCCTTCTGAGGAGCGAGTAATGGCCACCGAGATCCAGACCCGGGCCGACGTCGTGACCGTCGCCGTCATCGGGGCCGCCGGCAAGATGGGCCAGCGCGTCTCCAACAACCTGGTCAAGAGTGACTTCCGGGTGCTCTTCAGCGAGGCCTCGCCCAAGGGCCAGGAGCTGATCCGCGGCCTGGGCCGGGAGCTGACCGAGTCCGCCGACGCCGCCGCGGCGGCCGACGTGATCATCCTCGCCGTCCCCGACGTCGTCCTCGGCAAGGTCTCCGAGGAACTGGTGCCGCTGATGAAGCCGGGCACCGTGGTGCTCACCCTCGACCCGGCCGCCGCCTACGCGGGCCTGCTGTTCGCCCGCGACGACATCCACTACGCCTGCGCCCACCCCTGCCACCCGTCGGTGTTCCTGGAGCGCACCACCAAGGAGGAGTGGCAGGACACCTTCGGCGGCATCGCCGCCCCGCAGGAGGTCGTCGCCGCGTACGAGGGCGGGGACGAGGCCAGGCAGAAGCTGGCCGAGTCCGTGATCCGCGTGATGTACGCGCCGGTGGTGGACGTGCACTGGGTCACCGTCAAGCAGCTGGCCGTGCTGGAGCCCACGCTGGTGGAGACCATCGCCTGCATGGTCGGCGCCCTGCTGACCGAGGCGCTGCACGAGACGGTGCACACGGTCGGCGTGCCGGAGAAGGCGGCCCGCGCCATGCTCCTCGGGCACACCCAGGTCGCGCTGGCCAACACCCTCAAGGGCTCCAACCCGTTCTCCGACGCCTGCCTGATCGCCATGGACTACGGCCGCGAGTCCATCGTGCGCGACGACTGGAAGAAGGTCTTCGAGGACGAGGAACTGGACAAGGTCATCACGCGCATGCTGAAGATCAAGGAGATCAGGCGCTGACCCGCGCGATGCACCGAGGCCCGTGCCGCGCCCCGCTGTGGGGGGCGGCACGGGCCTCGGTCTGACCCGCCCCCGTCACCCCGTCCCGTCGTCCGCACCACCGGCCGTCCCCGTGCGGCCGTCACCAGGAGAGTCATGCCTTCCTCGCCTTCGCCCCTTCACTGGACCGAGTTGGACCAGCGGGCGGTGGACACCGCGCGCGTCCTGGCCGCCGATGCCGTACAGAAGGTCGGCAACGGCCATCCCGGTACCGCG
>NZ_JBIWKB010000067.1:0-49682 GCF_044765425.1 Streptomyces sp. NPDC102462
GCCCGACGCCGCCCACAACTCCTCGTAGGTCATCGACAGGTCGCCCTCGGACAACGCCACCGCACCCGGCGACACCCGCACCCGCCCCGCCACCAACTCCGGCACCAGGCCGCCCGGGACTCCGCCCGCGGTGGCGCCCCAGCCCTCCAGGACGAGGCCGCGTTCGGGGCCGGTCAGCACGCCCAGCCGGCCCACCGGTGCCGTGGGGTCCTGGGCCAGCTGTTCCAGGACCCGGGCGACGATGCCGCCCAATGCCTCGCCGAGCTGTTCCTCGATGAGGCCGGGGTGGTAGGTCACATCCACGCGCAGCCGCTCGTCGGGCGCGATCCCGACGGACAGCGGGTAGTGGGTGGCCTGGCGGGCCTCCAGGGAGGAGAAGGTCACGGCCCCGGGGTCGGGGGCGGGCCTGCGGCTGCGCGGGTAGTTCTCGTACACGAGGAGTGTGTCGAAGGACGCCGCGGGGCCCACCGCGCCCTGGATGTCAGCGAGGCCGAGGTGTTGATGGGCCATCAGTGCGCCCTGCCGGTCCTGGAGTTCGGCGAGCATGCGGTCCAGCGGCTGGGCGCCGTCGAGGCGCACCCGCACAGGCACCGTGTTGATGAACAGGCCGACCGCGGTCTCCGCGCCGGGCAGTTCCGGTGGCCGGCCGGCCACGGTCGCGCCGAACACCACGTCGGTACGGCCGGTCAGCCGGGCCAGCACCAGCGCCCAGGCGCCCTGGACGACGGTGTTCAGGGTGAGGCCGCGGGCGCGGGCCAGGTCGGTGAGGGCCGCGGTCGTCTCCGCGCAGAGGTGGACGGACCGCCGCCGCGGGCTGCCGGAGCCGGGCTGGGCAGTGGCCGTCGCGGCGACGAGGGTGGGCTCCTCGGCGCCGTCCAGTTCGGCCCGCCAGGCGGCGCGCGCGGCCTCCTTGTCCTGGCGGGCCAGCCAGGCGAGGTAGTCCCGGTACGACGTCACGGGCGCGAGCGAGGAGGGGTCGCCCTTCGCCTCGTAGACCGTGCCGAGTTCGTCCAGCAGGACGGGCAGGGACCAGCCGTCCAGCAGGATGTGATGACTCGTCAGGACGAGGCGGTGGTGGCGCGCGTCCCGTCGCACGAGCAGGAGGCGCAGCAGGGGGGCGACAGCCGGGTCGATCCTGCGGTCCCGTTCGGCGCGTACGAGCCGGTCGAACTCGGCGTCCGCGGCGGGTTCCGTGCGGTCCGAGAGGTCGGCCTCGGTCCACGGGAGGGTCGCCTCCCGCATGATGAGTTGGACGGCCTCGCCGGTGGCGCGCCGGTGGAAGCTCGCCCGCAGCGCGGGGTGACGGTCGAGGAGCGTCTGCCATGCCGCCCGCAGCCGGGCCGCGTCCAGCGGGCCGTCGACGGACAGGACGGACTGCACGGTGTAGATGTCCGGGCGGCCCTGTCCGTCGAAGTCGGCGTGGAACAGCAGGCCTTCCTGAAGGGGCGACAGCGGCCATACCTCCGCGAGGGCGGACCCCTTGGCGGTGGATCCCTGACCGGCGGTGGGAGCCTTCACAACGACCGTCCTCCTTCGCGTCCTTCGATTCCTTCGATGCTGTCGAGGCCGGTGAGACCTCTCGGGAGCGGTGACCGGGACGGGCCGCCGGGGACGGCCAGTTGTGCCGCGATCGCCTCGAACTCCTCGACCTCGTCCTGGGCGAGGTCGACGAGGGTGAAGTCGGACGGCGTGTGGCCTCCCGCGGTGGGGTCCGCGGTGTGGTCGGCGAGGGCGCCGAGCAGGTCGAGCCAGGTCCGGCCGAGCCGGTCCGCCGTCTCCTCGTCCAGGACCGCGGCGGGCCAGGCGAGGGTGAGGGTGAGCTGAGGTCCGTCGGCCGTGTCGCGGACGGCGGCCGCGGCCTCGACGGCATGGGTCGCGGGCAGGCTGGGGGCGGCCGAGCCGCCGATCGGGGGATGCCCGGCCAGTTGCCAGGGGGCGACGGCCGCACCGTGGGTTCCGGTGGCGAAGCGGCCCAGGTAGTTGAAGCCGATCTGCGGGCTGGGCAGCGCGGCCAGGATCGGCGCGGTCTCGGGGCCCAGGTGGCGCAGCAGGCCGTAGCCGAGTCCGTCGCCGGGTATGGAGCGTGCCTGCTCCTTGACCGTCTTGAGGAGGGTGCCGACGGCCGGTCCGCCGGACAGGGCCTCGGCGAGGTCGACGCGGGCGAGGTCGAGGCGCACGGGGTGCACGCTGGTGAACCAGCCGACGGTGCGCAGCAGGTCCGCGCCGCCGAGCGGGTGGCGGCCGTGGCCCTCCACGTCGATCAGGACGACGCCGGTCCCGTCGTGCGGGTGCGCCGCGGTGGCGGTGCTCGCGGTGTCCCGGCCGCGGACCAGCCGTACGGCACCCGCCAGGGTGGACAGGAGCACTTCGTGGACGCCGCAGTGGAACAGGACGGGGGCCTCGCCGACGAGGGTGCGGGCCTGTCGTGCGGGCACCGTCCAGGTCACGCGGCGCACGGTGGCGGCGGTGTCCCGGTCCGGGTCGAGAGTGCGCCGCCCCAGGAGGGGTTCCGCGTGGGCCACCACGGCGCCCCAGCCCTCCAGTTCGGCGGTGCGTCCCGGCTCGCTCGCCTGTCCGGCGAGCAGGCTCGCCCAGCGCCGGAACGAGGTGCCCACCGGGTCGAGGGCGGGCTCGCGGCCGGCCGCGGCGGCCTCGCAGGCGGCCCGCAGGTCGGGCCCGAGGATCCGCCAGGACACGCCGTCCACGGCCAGGTGGTGCACCGCCAGGACCAACCGGCCGGTGCGGGCGGGCCCGGCGTCCAGCCAGACGGCCTGGACCATCACGCCGGACGCCGGGTCCAGCCGCCGTACCGCCTCGTGTGCGGCCCGGGCCGCGGCCTCGTCCAGGCCCGCGTCATCGCTGCGTGTGGCGTCGACGGTGCGGACCAGCTCCGCTGCGGGTACCGCGCCCTGCTCGCGCACGACGAGGGTCGGGTAGGGCCCGGTGCCGGCAGTGCGGGCGCGCAGCATGTCGTGGGTGTCGAGCAGGGCCCGTACACCCGCGGTCAGGACGTCGGTGCCGAGCCCGGCCGGTGCTCCGAGGACCACCCATTGGGCGAAGGTGCCTGCGGTGACCCGCTCGCCGAGGACCCGCATCACCGGGGTCCACGGCACCTCGCCCACGCCGATGTCCCAGGCGGGTTCCTCGCCGGTGCCGAGCCGGGCGACGGTGGCCAGGTGTGCCGCGGTCGGCTGCTCGAAGACGTCCTGCGCGGTGATGGTGACGCCCGCCCTGCGGGCGCGGCTGACCAGTTGCATGGAGGTGATGGAGTCGCCGCCGAGGCGGAAGAAGTTGTCGTCGGCGCCGACCCGGGCCAGGCCGAGCACCTCGGCGAACAGAACGCACAGCAGTTCCTCGGCCGCGCCCTCGGGGGCGCGGCCCACGACGCGCTCGGCGAAGTCCGGTGCGGGCAGGGCCGCGAGGTCGGTCTTGCCGTTCGGTGTGACCGGCAGCGCGTCCAGTACGACGATCGCCGCGGGCACCATGTGCGCGGGCAGCAACTGGGCTGTGGCCTCCCGGACGGCCTCACCGTCCAGGGCCGGGGCGTCGGCGGGCGCGGGGGCGGGGGCGGTCTCCGACGCCGGGACGGTGTCGACGGGGGTCGCGGTCACGTAGCCGATCGGGCGGTGTTCGCCCGCGCCGTCCCGGCCCAGCACCACCACGGCCCGGTCGACCCCGGGGTGCGCGGCGAGGGTCGCCTCGATCTCGCCCAGCTCCACGCGGAACCCGCGCACCTTCACCTGCGTGTCGGCGCGGCCCTCGTAGACGAGGTCGCCGGTGCGGGTCCGGCGCACCAGGTCGCCGGTGCGGTACATGCGCTCGCCGGGCGCGAACGGGCAGGCCACGAAGCGTCCCCCGGTCTGCGCCGGGCGGTCCAGGTAGCCGCGGGCCAGGCCGGCGCCGGCGAGGTACAGCTCGCCGACCGTGTCGGGCCCCACCGGGTGCAGGAAGCCGTCCAGTACGTACGCGGCGGTGCGGTCGACGGGGCGGCCGGTGGTGGGCCGGTCCTCGGCGCGCAGCGGCCGGCTCACGGTGGAGGTGACCGCGGCTTCGGTGACGCCGTACTCGCTGTGCACGTCCCGCCCGGCGGCCGTCCAGCGTCGGCGCAGGTCGTCGGGGACGCTCTCGCCGCCGATGATCAGCACGCGCAGCGCGGGCAGGTGCTCGGGCGGCAGTTGGGCGAGCATCGTCGGGGTCATCGCCACGTGTGTGACGCGGCTGACCCGCATCAGCCGGACGAGGTCGTCGCCGGTCGCGCGCCGCCGTACGGGCGGGGCGAGCACGAGGCGCCCGCCGGCGCACAGCACCGGCCAGATGTCCGCCAAGGACACGTCGAAGCTGGGCGAGACGAGTTGCAGGACCCGGCTGTCCGCGTCCAGCGCGTAGCGGCGGGCGTGGTCGGTGACGAGGTTGCGCAGGGCGCCGTGCGGGACGACCACGCCCTTGGGGGTTCCGGTCGAACCGGAGGTGTAGATGGTGTAGGCGGCGTGCGCCGCCCGCAGCGGTGCCGCGCGGTCCCGGTCGGTCACGGGCCCGTCCGGTCGTGCGGCGAGGGCCCGTTCGGTCGCGGGGTCGTCGAGGACCACGAGGCGGGCCGGGAGGCCGGGCGGTACGGCGTCCCGGGCCGCGCGGGTGCAGACCACGACCGGCGGGGCGACGTCGTCGAGCAGCAGCCGCAGCCGCGCCGGTGGCTGGCCCGGGTCGATCGGTACGTGGACGCCGCCGGCCAGGGACACGGCCAGCAGTGCCACGACCAGCTCGACGGAGCGGTCCGCCAGGACGCCGACCCGGCACTCCGGGCCGACGCCCTCGCTCATCAGGTGCCGGGCCAGACGCGAGGCCCTGGCGGCCAGCTCGGCGTAGCCGACGGTCCGGCCGTCCGCTTCGACGGCCACGTCGGCGGGCGCCCGGGCGGCCCGGCGCTGGAAGGCCTCGGGCACCAGGACGTCGTCGTGGGTGCCGGACGGGCCGGTCCGCTGCGCGGCCCGGGCGCCCGCCACGGCGAGGGCGCGCTCGCCGACGCCGAGGACGGCGACGCGTCCCACCGGCTGTGCCGGGTCGGCCGTCAGCTGTTCCAGGACCCGGGTCAGCCAGCGGACCAGTTCGGCGACGCGGTCGGGTGCGATCACGTCCGGACGGGCGACGAGGTGTCCGCGCAGCCGCTCGTCGGGCACCACGATGAGCGCCAGCGGGTAGTGGCCCCGGTCCTGGGGCTCTCCGACGGGCCGCATGGTCAATGTGGGTGCGGGGTGGCCGGCGGGCGCGGCCGGTGCCTCGGGGAGGTTCTCGAACACCACGAGGGTGTCGAAGACCGCGCCGTCCCCGGCGGCTCTGCGGATGTCTCTGAGGCCCATGTGCTGGTGCGGCATGAGGGCCACGTGCCGGTCGCGCAGTTCGGTCAGGAGCGCGCCGACCGGCCGGTCCGGTGCCAGGTCGGCGCGGACGGGCACGGTGTTGATGAACGGCCCGACGATCGACTCGACGCCCGGCAGGTCGGCGTGCCGGCCGGCGACCGTGGTGCCGAACACGACGTCCGTGCGTCCCACCAGCCGGGCCAGCACCAGCGCCCACGCGGCCTGTACGACGGTGTTGACCGTGACGCCGTGGGCCCGTGCCAACGCGCCGACGGCGTGGGTGAGTTCGTCGCTGAACTCGAACGCCACCGGCTTGGGCACCACGGGTGTCCTGACCGATTCCTCGGGCACGACCAGGGTGGGCTCACCGATGCCGGCCAGCTCCGCCCGCCAGGCCCGGCGGGCCGCCTCCTGGTCCTGCCGGGCCAGCCAGGTGAGGTAGGCGCGGTAGGAGGTCGCGGCGGGCAGTGTACGGGCGTCGCCGCCGGCCGCGTAGAGCGCGGACAGTTCGGCGAAGACGACCGCCATGGACCAGCCGTCCACGAGGGTGTGGTGGCTGGTGATGACCTGCTGGTGGCGGTGGTCGTCGAGCCGGATCAGGAGCAGCCGCAGCAGCGGGCCCGCCGCGAGATCGAACCGCTCGGCCTTCTCCGCCTCGGCGAGGCGGGCCACCTCGGCCCGCGCCGCCGGGCCGCAGCGCCCGGACAGGTCGGCGGTGCGCCAGGACAGTGGCACGTCCCGGGCGATGGCCTGCACCGGTTCGCCGGAGACCCGCTGGTGGAAGGTGGCACGCAGGGCGGGGTGGCGGTCGAGGAGCACCTGCCAGGACGCGCGCAGCCGGGCCTCGTCCAGGGGCCCGTCGAGGGCGAGGACGCGCTGGCTCGCGTACACGTCGGGGCCGGCGTGGTCGTACGTCGTGTGGAAGAGCATGCCTTCCTGGAGCGGTGACAGCGGCCAGACGTCGACGAGATCGGACCGCTCGGCGCGCAGCCGGGTGAGTTCGTCGGGGGTCAGCTCGACCAGGAGCGGTTCGGGGCCGGGGCAGTCCGGGCCGCCGGTCGTGGGGCGGCCGTCCGGGCCCGCGGTCCCGGTGAAGGTGGCCACCGCCGCCAGCGCGGCCGGCGTGTCGTGTTCGAACACGTCCTGCGCGGTGCACAGGACGCCCGCGCGGCGGGCCTGCGCCGCCAGTTGCATCGACATGATGGAGTCGCCGCCGAGGGCGAAGAAGCTGTCGTCGGCGCCGACGGCGTCCAGCCTCAGTACGGCCGCGAAGAGGTCGCACAGCACCGCTTCGGCCGGTGTCCGTGGGGCGCGCCCGGCGACCTTGGCCGCGAAGTCCGGTGCGGGCAGGGCCGCGCGGTCGACCTTGCCGTTGCGGGTGACCGGCAGGGTGTCCAGGACGCACACCGCGGCCGGGACCATGGGATCGGGCAGCAGCCGGGCGGCGTGGACGCGCAGTTGCCCGGGGTCGACACCGGCCGCGTGGCCGTCAGCGGCGGCGGGGACGACGTAGCCGACGAGACGGCGTTCGCCCGGGGTGTCCTCGCGGACGACGGCCACGGCCTGGGCCACGTCCGGGTGTGCGGCGAGGGCCGCCTCCACCTCGCCCAGCTCCACCCGGAAACCACGGATCTTCACCTGGGCGTCCGCACGCCCCACGAACACCAGCTCACCGTCCTCGGACCAGCGCACCAGATCACCCGTCCGGTACATCCGCCCACCCGGCACGAACGGACACGCCACGAACCGCTCGGCCGACAGCCCCGGCTGCCCCCAGTACCCCGACGCCAACCCGGCGCCCGCGAGGTACAGCTCCCCGACCAGGCCGGGTTCCAGGGGGCGCAGGAACGCGTCGAGCACGAAGGTGTGCCGGCCGGGCAGGGCGCGCCCGATGGGCAGCACGGGCGGCGCCGCCGCGCGGGGCCCGACCAGGTGCCAGGTCGCGCAGAGGGTGGCCTCGGTCGGCCCGTACAGGTGACGGACGGTCAGGTCGGGGCAGGCCTCCCGGACCCGGGCGACGGAGGCGGCGGGCACTGTGTCGCCGCCCGTCAGCACCTCGCACAGCCCGGTGAGGCTCTCCGGTTCCTGGCCGGCGAGTACCCGGAAGGTGCCCGCCGTCAGGTGCAGCCGGGTGACGCCGGCGGACACGTAGCCGCGCACCCGCTCGGCGTCGACGGGGCCCGGGCCCGCGACGACCACCCGGGAGCCCGCGGCGAGCGGCACCCACAGCTCGTACAGGGAGGCGTCGAAGGCGTGCGGCGCGTGCATCAGCACCGCGTCGTCGGGGGCCATCCGCCAGCCGGGCTCGCCGACCAGGGTGGCGACGGCCGCGTGCGGCACGGCCACGCCCTTCGGCGCGCCGGTCGACCCCGAGGTGTACATCACGTACGCCGTGTCGTCCGGGTGGGCGGGGCTGCGGGGAGCGTCGGCGGCGCCCTCGTCCGCCGGCTCCCCCGGTGCGGCCGGGTCCTCCAGCATCACCACCCGGGCGCCGCTCTCCGGCACCGTCGCCCGGGTCGTCCCGGCGCACACCACCACCGAGGCGGCGCAGTCGGCGAGCACGCGGGCCACCCGTTCGGCCGGATGGCCGGGGTCCACGGGGACGTAGGCGGCTCCGGTCCGCCACACCCCGAGCAGCGCCACCGCCAGGTCCGCGGAACGTTCCAGCACCACGGCGACCCGGTCGCCGCGGCCGACGCCGGCGCCCACGAGGTGCCGGGCGACGCGTCCGGCCCGCCACCACAGCTCGCCGTACGACAGGGACAGCGTGCCTTCGGTGAGCGCCACCGCGTCGGGCCGGCGCAGCGCCTGCCCGGCGATCAGCTCCGGCACCGACGGCCCGCGTTCCGGTCCGGCGGCCGGGTCGGCTCCCGGGCGGGGGCGCGGGCGGGTGTCGGGGCGGGTCGCGGCGTCGGTCCGGGCGATCGGTGCGGTCGGGTCCGCCACGAGGCGTTCCAGGAAGCGCACCAGGGACCGGTGGCTGCCGCGCGCCCACTCCTGGTCGTAGTGCGCGGGGTTGGCTTCGAGGGAGATGGCCATGCCCTGGTCGTCCGACCAGCCGCTGACCACCACGCTCAGCTCCTCGACCCGACGGTTCGACAGGTCGCGGACGATGCCTCGGCAGTCGCCGAAGCGCAGGTTCTCACCGAGCGGCAGGATGTTCACGAAGGGCCCGAAGTGCCAGCGCCCGCCGTCGGGCCAGCCCAGCTCGCGGCGCAGTCGCTCGCCGCGGTAGCGCTGGTGCCGGAGCAGGCCGGTGGTTTCGGGAGCCGCGGCGCGGGCCAGGTCGTCCAGGCTCGCCGTCGCGGGTGCGCGCAGCCGGAACGGCAGGACGTTCGCCATCGTGCAGGGGGTGCGCCGTTGCGGAGCGGTGAGGCGTCCGGCGACCGGCAGGCTGAGCACCGCCTCGTCGGCCCCCGTCAGCCGGCAGCTGAAGGCGCCGACCGCGGCGACCACCAGCCGGGGCCAGCTCACCTCGGCGCGGGCCGCCGCCGCGTGCAGGGCGCGCACCGCGGGCGGCGGCAGATGACCGGTGGCCGTCGGGGCGGCGTCCGCGGCGGCCAGGCCATGGCCGGGGAGGGCGGCGAGTTCCGGCCGGTCCCCGAAGCGGTCGTGCCAGTAGCGGCGGTCCCGTTCGTACTCGGCGGAGTCGCGGTAGGCGGCCTCCTGCCGGAGCAGTTCACGCAGCGGCGCGTGGCCCGCGGGCCGGACCGGTTCCGCGTGCTGCGCCCGGGTGTACAGCTCGGCGACCCGGCGGGCCATGAGCGAGCACCCGAAGCCGTCCATCAGCAGGTGGTCGTAGCGCTGGTACCACACGTGCCGGCCGGGTGCGAGGGTGAGCAGCGCGTACGCGTACAGGCCGCCGTCGGCGAGCCGTGCCGTGTGGTGCAGTTCCGTGTGCATCCATGCCTCGGCCGCCCGCCACGGGTCCTCGTGCGCGGTGAGGTCGACCTTCGTCAGGGTCCACTCGGGTGCCGGGGTGAAGAGTTGGCGGACGTCGCCGCCGGGTTCCGTCACGAACCGCACGCGCAGGATCTCGGTCTCCTCGACGGCCCGGCGCAGCGCCTCCTCGAAGGCTTCGGTGTCCAGCGGCCCGAGGATCTCGACGTGCTGGCCGATGGTGTAGAAGCCGCGTGAGCTCTCGATGCGCTGGGCCAGCCAGATCCCCTCTTGGCTTTCGGACAGGGGCAGGGTGGAATCCGCTCCGCTGCTCATCGCTCTCCCTTCAACGGCGCCGCGGGACCTGTCTCCTGGGTGGTGCGTGGGGGCTAGTTCTCGTCCGGTTCGCCGTGGCGGCGCAGCATGTACTCGCCGCCGCCTCCGGGTGGCATGCCGCCGCCCAGGACGATCCCGTCGCCACCGGGCATGGGGCCGGTGCCGAGCATCGGGCCCTCGCCGATGACCGGTCCGTCGCCGAGGCTCATGACGCGTGCCCCCGCGGGGACGCCCTGGCGGCTCCGGCCGCCGTTCGGGTGCGGTCCGGGGCCGGCCGCGCCCTGGCCCTGCCGGTCGAACTGGGTGCGGTAGAGGTCCGCGTACAGGCCGCCCGCCGCGAGGAGTTCGTCGTGCGTGCCGCGTTCGCGTATCCGGCCCTCGTCCACGACGAGGATCTGGTCGGCCTCACGGATGGTGGACAGCCGGTGGGCGATGACCAGGGAGGTCCGGTCGCGCAGGGCGGTGGTGAGGGCCTGTTGGACGGCCGCCTCGGACTCGGAGTCCAGGTGGGCGGTGGCCTCATCGAGGACGACGACGGAGGGCGCCTTGAGCATGAGCCGGGCCAGGGCGAGGCGCTGCTTCTCGCCGCCGGAGAGGCGGTAGCCGCGGTCTCCGACGACGGTGTCGAGGCCGCTGGGCAGCGCGCGGATCAACTCCCCTATCTGCGCCGCGTCACAGGCCTCCATGAACTGCTGCTCGGAGGCGTCGGGGCGGGCGTAGGCCAGGTTGGCGCGGATGGTGTCGTGGTAGAAGTGCGCGTCCTGGGTGACCACTCCCACGGTGTCGCGCAGGGAGTCGAGGGTGACGTCCCGCAGGTCGTGGCCGTCGATGCGGACGGTTCCCGAGGTGGGGTCGTAGAGGCGGGACACCAGGTGGGTCGTGGTGCTCTTGCCGCCGCCCGACGGTCCGACGAGCGCGGTGAGCTGTCCGGAGGGCAGCTCGAAGGACAGCTCGTGCAGCACCTGCGGCCCTTCCTTCGAACGCTCCTGCGGGGACTGGGCGGTGGACTCCAGCGAGACCAGGGAGACGTCGCTGGCGCGCGGGTAACGGAAGGACACCTGGTCGAACTCGATGCGCGGGGCGGGTCCCGCGCCCGGCGACGGCAGGGCCACCGCGTCGGGCTTCTCCTCGATGAGCGGCTTGAGGTCGAGCACCTCGAAGAGGCGGTCGAAGCTGACCAGCGCGGTCAGCACGTTCGCCTGCATGCCGGAGAGCTGGGTGATGGGGCCGTACAGCCGGCCGAGGAGCACGGCGAGGGCGACGAGCGTGCCGATCTCGAACACGCCGTGCAGGACGAGGCTGCCGCCGACTCCGTACACGAGTGCGGTGGCGAGTGCGGCGAGCAGGCCCATGGAGATGAACGACAGCCGGCTGAAGACGGTCCACTTCACGCCCACGTCGCGCACCTTGCCCGCGCCCGCGGTGAAGACGGCGGCCTCCGCGGCCGGCCGGCCGTAGAGCTTGGCGAGCATCGCGCCGCTCACGTTGAACCGTTCCTGGACGACGCCGGCCAACTCGGCGTTGGACTGCATCTGTTCCCTGGAGTAGCGCTGGAGGCGCCGCCCGACGTAGACACCCGGCAGGACGAACAGCGGCAGCAGGGCCACGGCGATCAGGGTGATGAGCCAGGACAGGTAGAACATCTCGGCGAGGACGAGGAGGACGGTCACCACGCTGGTCGCGGAGGCCAACAGCAGTCCGAGGGCCTGCTGGGCCAGCATGACGTCGGCGTTCAGCCGGCTGGTGAGCAGTCCGGTCTGGGTACGGGTGAAGAACGCCATGGGCTGGCGCTGTACGTGGGTGAACGTCTGCACACGCAGGTCGTGGCTGACTCCCTGGCCGATACGGCCGGAGAAGTAGCTCTGCCCGAGCTGCATCACGGCGTCGACCACGGCGAGCCCGGCGGTGACGAGGGCCAGGGTGCTGACGAGGCCGAGGTCGTCCTTGAGGATTCCCTCGTCGACGATCTCCTTGAGCAGCAGCGGAGTCGCCACGATGACGAGGGAGTCGATCACGGTGTTCAGCAGCAGGAGCAGCAGGGCCCGCCGGTGCGGCCGCAGATAGGTGAGCGCGCGGCGCAGGGTGCCGGGCCGCAGGGACTCCCGCTTGGACTTGGTGTCGGACGAGTTCGGGTCTCCGACGGTAATTCCACCAGGACCTTGGGTGATTAACACGCGACGGAAACCTCCTGGGATCACTTCATTCCATCGGCTTCGCTCATACCGGGACACTACCGGTCTCAATTCCCGCCAACCAGGCGTCAGGCTGGGCAGATCCGCGGGTCGCGGAAGTCTGGGCGGCCGACGGTACGGAACCTGCAAAAACGGGTCCGCGAATTCCATGGAAAACACCGGTGACGGGGTCGCGATGCGTTTTCGCATCGCGACCCGCTGTCCGACCGGGCGAATTGGTCAGTTGGACACCCGTGCCGCGCTATGCCGTCTCGGCGGCCTTCCGCTGCACTCGTTCCGCGAACTCCGCCCACATCTCGGCGCAGTCGTTGGCGAGGTGGGCGACGAGGCTCCCGCAGTGCGGCGGAACCCGGTCGACAAGCCTGTCCCATTCCGCCGCGTCGAGAGTGTGGAGGTTCAGCAGCCGCAGCAGGGTGCGTCCAGTCTCGCTGAACCGGAGTGCCGGATCCGCCTTGAGCCGGTCGACGAGCGCCGCCGGGTCCGGGGCCGGTGCCGGTGCCGGGGTGCGCCGGGGCAGGCCGACCGGCCCGAGCGGGCCGTGGGCCGCGCCCTGCCCGCCCCGGGCCCGCTGCCTGCCCCGCGGTTGCGGGTCCTCGCCACGCATCATGCGGTTGCGCACGTCCCGGACCGTCTCCGGCGAGATGTGGGCGGCCCGGGCGACCTGCCGCAGCGACAGGCCCGGGTTCTCGGCGATGATCTCGCTGGCCAGGCGGCGGCCCTCGGCGCCGCTGACCGGGCGGGCCCGGCCGTCCTGGCCGATCCGGCTCGCCCCGTCGTCGGCTGCGCCGTCCGTGGCACCGTCCTGTACCGCTCGGCGGATCTCGGCCACGGTGCCGGGCGCGATGCCGGCCACCGAGGCGATCATGCGGTCGGACCAGCGCGGGTGCGAGCCGAGGATGCGGCGCGCGGCCCGTTTGCGGTCCGCGGTGGTCAGCGGCAGTCCGTGGGCGGTGTTGGCCTCGACGGCCAGGACGAAGGCGTCGGTCGCGGCGCCGTCGAAGAACCTCGCCGCTATCTTGCTCTGGCCGCGCAGTTCGGCGGCCCGTACCCGGTGCACCCCGTCGATGATCCGCATCGTCGGGCGGTGCACGGTGATCGGGGGCAGCGGTGTCTGCACCGCGGCCAGCGCTTGCACATGGTCCGGATCGGCTCCGGAGAGCCTCGGTGAGTCGGCCGTCGACAGCGTGCTGATCTCGACTTCGACGACCATGAGCCGATCGATGCGCGGATGCCCAGGTATCGCCAACTCAATTCCCCCTAGTGATCGGTCGCGCCTCCGCACGCATGCGCAGACACGCGCGGCGGCTCACACCACACCCGGGGCAGCCTCCTGGCAACAGCGCACACCGATAGACGAGGGGAACCCGTCATTCCCGCCGTCGCAGGCCACGCCGAATCAGCAGCAGAACGATTCGCCGTGTCTCTGAACCCTGCCGGTGCCCATCGCCACTCCCCCGGTTTGCGTTGCAGATCTCCGTCACGGAATGTCCGCGTCCGCTGGAAAAGGACAGCGTCCCGGCCGAGAACGTCTTTTCCTGTCCGGGGCGGCGTGGTGCGGGGCGGCGTGCCGCCGCGGAAAGCCGCCCGACGGAAGAACGTCTCCTATGGCCGAATACGGCGACCTTAACAACGGCTTTCCGGACTTGGACACCCCTACCCACCCCTATGCGGTCACCCCTGCCACCCGGTGGCGGAGCGGGGGTGAGGTCGCGGCGGGGGCGGGCTGAGGCCGCGGCACGGCGGGGACGACCCCTGGCGTGGGCGGGTGTCACGCCTCGCCCCGGACGGGTGTCACACCTTGGTCAGGACGTGCACCGCGGCGTCCGTGCGTACCAGGAAGGCGACTTCCACGACGAGGCCGCCGCCCGGCCGGGCACGAGCGGTGAGCAGGGCGTCGTGGGCGACGGCGATGGTGCGCACGATGGACAGGCCCAGCCCGTGATGGCCCTCGTCGGCGGTCCGGCCGAGCCGCTGGAACGGCTCGAAGAGCCGCTCGACCTGGTCCGGCGGGACCTCGGGTCCGGTGTTGGCGACGGTCACCACCGCGTGCCGGCCCCTGGTGCCCGTGCTGATCTCCACGTGTCCACCGCGGACGTTGTATCCCACGGCGTTGTCGACGAGATTGGCCACCAGGCGCTGCACGAGCGCGGCGTCACCGGCGATGGGGGCCGGTGCCGCGCTGATCCGCAGGTCGAGACGGCGCCGGGCGACGTCCGGGCGCTGGACGCCCGCCGCCTGCTCGGCGACGTCGGCGAGGTCGACCGGTTCGCGGCGGTCCAGGCCGCGCTCGCTGCTGGACAGCGTGAGCAGCGACTCCAACAGGCGTGCCTGCTGTTCGCTGATGGCGAGGAGCCGTTCCAGATTGGCGCGGTAGGACTCCACGGTGGCGTCCCGGTCCATGAGCGACTCCTCCACCAGCGCGTGCTCCAGGGTGAGCGGGGTGCGCAGTTCGTGCGCAGCGTTGGCGACGAAACGCCGGTGCGAGTCGAGCGCGGCCTCCAGTCGGCCGAGGAGTCCGTCGACGGTGTCGGCGAGGTCTTTCAGCTCGTCGGCGGGGCCGACGACGGCGAGGCGTTCGTGCACGTTGCGCGCGGAGATACGGCGGATGGTGCCGGTCATGGTGCGCAGCGGCCGCAGCACCCGGCCCGCGATCAGCCATCCCAGCGCGATCGAGAGGACCGCCATGATGGCGAGGGCGATGCCCGCCTGCACCAGCAGGTTCTGCAGTCCCTCCTGGTGCTGACGGTAGGCGTGTTCGCGCAGCGTCCGCATGCCGTCGTCCAGGTTGAGCTGTGAGTGGTCGGTGAGCCCGAGCGAGGGGCCGCCGCCCGGGGCGCCGGTCAGCCGGGACACGTCGCCGCCCTCCCGGCCGACGATGACGTTCGACGAGGCGTGCGTGACGAGCAGATAGGTGATCGCGAGCAGCACCGCGCCGGAGACGACGAACAGCACCCCGTACAGCAGCGTGAGGCGCATCCGCACCCGGCGCGGGGTGAGGCGGCGTACGGCGCTTGTCAGCAGGCGGATGGGGCCGGCCGGCCACGCGACCGGGTGCCTGGGCAGTGGCATGGTGCCTCAAATCCGGTAGCCGCCCCGGGGGACGGTCTCGATCAGCGGCGGGTCGCCGAGCTTGGGTCGCAGCCGGTTGATGGTCGCCTTGACGGTGGTCGTGAAGGGGTCGGCCGCCTCGTCCCAGACGCGTTCGAGCAGTTCCTCCGCCGACACCACCCGTCCCTGGGCGGCGAGCAGGTATTCCAGGACCGCGAGTTCCTTCGGGGTGAGCGCGAGCCGCTGCGAGGCGCGCGTCGCGATCCGCCGCGCCGGGTCGAGCCGCAGATCGCCGTGGACGAGGACGGGCGGCAGCGCGGGCTGCGAGCGGCGGCCGAGCGCCCGGATGCGGGCGACCAGTTCGGCGTACGCGAAGGGCTTGGGCAGATAGTCGTCGGCGCCGAGGTTGAAGCCCTCGACGCGGTCGGCGATGGTGCTGGACGCGGTCAGCATCAGCACCCTGGCGTGCTCGGGCTGGGCGGCGAGCCGGCTGCACACCTCGTCGCCGTGCACGCCGGGCAGGTCCCGGTCGAGGACGACCACATCGTACTCGACGGCCACCGTGCGCTCCAGCGCGTCCGTGCCGTCGTACGCGACGTCCACCGCCATGCCCTGACGGCGCAGCACGCGCGCGACGGACTGGGCGAGTTCGGCGTGGTCCTCGACCACCAGCACCCTCATCGACCACTCCTCGCTTCCGGCCGGGCGGCCCGGCTGATCACAGCGCACGACCCTGCCCGATCCCCCGTCACGCGCCGGTCACAGTGCGCGGTCGTCCGTTCGCAGAGTACCGACGCGAGCGGCCCGGTCACAGGCCCGGATCCGGCACGCCCGGCGGCGCCGGCCGGCCGTGCTCCTGTGATCCCGGCGGGCTTTCGGACCGTCGTGTGACCGGACGCCCCGTAGAACGAAACCGGAGCGGATCCGACCGTAACGCCCGCACGGCAGGAAGACGTGACCTCGCAGATGATCGACGCACTTGTCTTGGCAGGCCTGTCAGGCCGGGTGGCGGGCCGCGCCCTGGCCGCGCTTCGCGCGTTGGCCGGTGCCTGCCGCCGGCGTCATCCTGTCCCTCAGGTCCGCCCGGCGCTGGACGTCGAGTTTGCGGTACGCGCGCGTGAGGTGCTGTTCGACGGTGCTCACCGTGATGAACAACTGGCCTGCGATCTCCCGGTTGGTGAGTCCGCGCGCGGCCAGCGTCGCGACGCGCAACTCCGCGTCGCTCAGTTCGACGGGCTGCTGCCGGGTCCGGCTGCCGCCCACCGGCTCCTCGGCGGCGGGTGTGCCGGTGTCGGGCGTGCGCGCCGCGGGCCCGGGCACACCGCACTCGCGGGCCAGTTGCCGGGCCCGGCGGGCCAGCGCACGGGCCTGTCCGGCGTCGCCGAGCCAGCGGGTCACGTCGGCCAACTCGCCCGTGGCCCGTACGAGTTCGAGCCGGTGTCCGGTCTCCCTCAGGATCTCTACGGCCTCCTTGAGGAGCGGCAGGCGGCGCGCCGGGGGGAGGGTGCGGGCGAGCACCCGCAGCGACGCCCCGCGGGTCCACCCGGCCCCGGGACCCACCAGGGCGAGCTGTTCCTCCGCGAGGGCCCGGGCGCGGCGCTCCTCGCCGAGCGCCAGGTGCGCCAGGGCTGCCTCGGTGCGCCAGGGCACGAGGGCGGGCAGGTCCAGGTCCCAGCCCGTCATGATGTCGCCGCAGGCGCGGAAGTCGTCCAGCGCGGCGTAGGGGCGTGCGGCCGCGAGGTAGTAGCAGCCGCGGGCCCACAGGTAGCGCAGGCCGTCGGGGGTCTGGAAGGCCGCCTCCGGCACCGGCACGCCGAGTTGGGCAGCGGCCTCGTCGAGCCGGCCCATGGCGGTCTTCGCGTAGACGGCGGTGGCGAGGACCGAGGCAACGGCCACGCCCCAGCCCTCGGCGGGTACGAGCGTGAGCGCCGTGCACGCGGTCTCCTCGGCGGCGCTCACATCGCCCAGCCGCACCTCTGTGCGGGCCTTGACGGACGCGAACCGGGCCTGCCACATGGGGGCGCCGCGCTCGGTGGCCTCCTTGAGGAGCGTCGCGCACCAGTAGGCCGCCTCGTCGAGGTGATCGGTGAGGACGAGGGAGTCCAGGGCGACGAGCAGCGCGGGCACGGTGTGGTCGTCGAGGCGGGCGCCTTGCAGGATCTGTTCCGCCCGCACCACGACGTCCTCCCTGGTGGGGTCGGACACCGCCTTCACCAGGGTGGCCACCCGGCCGCGCAGGCTGCGGGCGGGCGAGGCCGACCGGCGCACCGCGGCGTCGGTGTCGGCGCGGGCGGCCCGGTGCAGGCCCGGGTAGGAGTAGGCCATCCACAGCCGTACGTCGTCGAGCCGGTGCGGCAGTCCGGTACCGCCGCGGGCGGCGGCGCGCAGCACGGCGAGCGCCTCGTCGATCTGACCGAACCACAGCAGGTCGCCGGCAAGTTCGGCGGACTGCCGGGGTCCGAGGCGGCCCGCGAGCGCCGCGGTCGTCAGGTCGGGCAGGTACTGCGCGGCGGCGGCCGGGTTGACCCGCCAGGAGGCCCGGGTCAGCGCGGCCCTGATGCCGAGGCTCTGCCGCTCGTCGGTGCAGGTGTCGCGGGCGACGCGCAGACAGGACAGGGCCAGGGCGACCTCGTCGTCGGCGAGGGCGCGGTCGGCCGCCTCCAGCAGGGTGGGCAGCGCCCACTCGGCGTCGATGCGCTGCGCGAGGATCAGGTGCCGGGCGACCACGGTGGCCGCGCGGCCGTGCTCGTGCAGCACCGTGGCGACGCGGGCCTCCAGGCGTGCGCGGTGCGCGGGTTCCATGCTGCGCAGCACCGCGGTGCGACCGGCCTCGTGCCGGAACCAGCCGGAGCCGAGCAGTCCGGTCGCGCCGAGGGCGGTCAGCGCGCGGTGCGCCGACTCACGGCTGACGCCGAGGACCTCGGCCAGGTCGGCGGGCGCGGTGTGCGGGCCGAGGACGGCGAGCGCCCAGGCGATGTGCCGCAGTGTGATGTCGCTGCGGAAGAGGCACATCGCGACGGCCCGTTCGAAGGCCTCGCCCGGTATGCACTCGTCGGGCCCGCTGGCGCCGGAGGTGAGCGAGGCGCGGGAGTCCTCCAGGAGTGCCTTGGTCAGCAGGGGGTTGCCGCCCCCGATGCGGTGCAGGTGCGCGACGAGCGAGCGCGTGCGCCACCGGTCGCCGACGGCGGCGGTCACCATTTCGCCGACGCCGCACCGTGTCAGCGGGCCGAGCCGGATATTCCGGCAGCCCGGGAGACGGAGCAAGTCGACCTGGAAGCGGGTGTTCTCGGAAAATTCTATCCCGCTTTCTCCGAGGATCATGAGAATGCGACTCTTGCTCAGCCTGCGCGCCAAATAGAGCAGATATTCGAGCGAATACCGGTCCACCTGGTGGACATCATCGATGATGACCGTCAGGGGATTTTCCCTTGCCTTTTCGAGGAAAATTCCGCACAGTTCCGAGGTCGGGTTCGCGACCGCCCCGGGAAGTGTTTCCCGGGTCCGTGACACTGGCCAGGCGGAGGCGGTCCCTTCCCAGACGCGGGCCGCCCCGGCCACCTCCTCGTCAGGCAGTCCGAGCCCGAGCAGCAACTGCCCCATGACACCAAGCGGCATGTCACGCTCCGCATCTGAGGCTGTGGCCTGCAAGAACAGTGAGCCGGCGGCGCTCGCCCGGTCACCGAACGCACGCAGGAGCGCGGTCTTCCCGCTCGCCACCGCACCGCTGACCAAGAGCACGCCGCCGTGCCCGGCCATGGCGGCGTCGAGCATGCCTTCCATGATCGAGAATTCTTCGTCCCGTTCCACCAAATTCATGAGCCGACTTATCCCCCACACGCGACGGCCGCTTCTCGCGGGACGGGCGGGCCGATCGGCGGGAGCCTTTCGGACGCGACCACCCATCCCCTCAAAGATTCTTCCACACCGAGAAATAAACTACCAGCCGAATTCGCCACAAGGGCCGGTCGCACACCAATAAATTCACGCCATCCACCGGCCGAACGGACCACTCAATTCCGTGTCGTGCGTCCCTCCGGAGGTGTTTCCCGGACGGCCGGAAACAACGACCCCGCGGAATGCCGGGCGGGGTGGATCCGGCTGAACTGGCACGACTCGTCGCCGGGCGGAGCCGCGGACCGGGGCGCACGGCCCAGCCGACGCCCGCCGGGCACGGGTGTGGACCTCTGCCGGTGCGGGGGACGACTGCCGACTTTCGGTCAGCATGCGCAGGGGCGGCGCCGGGCGGGTCGTCTCACGTACCGGACGATCAGGCGTCCTCGGCGGGCGTGTACGAGCCGTGCTCGGGACGACTGGCGGGCATCGGGCGACTGGACCGGGACGGCCGTGGCCGCCTCCTCCGTCTCGCCGCGATCGGGCCGGGCCGGCGACCCCCGCTCTCATCCGAGCCTCAGACGCCCGAACTGGGGGCTTGGCGCGGTGAGCTGCCCCGAGTTTCGTGGAGTCCGATCTTGATGGTTCAGGCGGACTGCGGGGTTTGCTCCTGGCTCCGCCAGAAGGCTTGCTCGTACTCGGCGGGCGGTACGTGGTCGAATGCGGAGTGGAGGCGTTCTTCGTTGTACCAGGTGATCCACTGGAAGATCGCCCGTTCGACCTGGTCGACGTCCTTCCAGGGGCCCTGCATCTCGATGAGTTCGGCCTTGAAGGTGCCGTTCAGGGCCTCGGCCATGGCGTTGTCATACGAGTCCGCGACCGACCCGACGGACGCTGAGACACCGATGGCGGCGAGCCGGTCGGTGTACCGACGCCCGCATGGCCGGGCACCTGCTGGTGTCGGCCTGGTCGACGAGGAATGGGGGCGCCGCTACGGCCGTCCGGTCCGCCTGGGCAAGAACCCCACCCGGCCCAAGACCAGGATCCTCGCCGCCCGCGTCGACGCCTGCCGCCTGCTGGAACGCCTCCATCGGCACGAACCAGGCTACCGGCCCGGCCCGCAGGCCGAGGCCCTGCGGCAGATCGTCGTGCAGAACTACTACCGTGACGCGGCAGGCCGCCTGCGCCGGCGGACCGCCGACGACGGCGGGCAGCCGCCCTCCTCCTCGGCGATCGTCTCTCCCTACGACACCTCGGCCCGCTACGCACGGCACGGACACATCATCAGCTGGAAGGGGTTCGCCGCTCATCTGACCGAGACCTGTGCCCCCGACGGCCCCAACGTGATCACGGACGTGGCCACCACCGCGGCCACCACCCACGACAGCCAGGTCCTGCCCGGCATCCACACCCGCCTCCCACGCCGCGGACTGCTGCCCGCAGAGCACTGGTCGACACCGGCTACACCTCACTGCCCCACCTGGAACAAGCCGTCCGTGAACACCAGGTCACCGTCTCCGGGCCACTCCGGAGTAACCCCACCCGCCAACAACGCCAAAACGAGGGCTTCGCCCGGGACGACTTCCATATCGACTACGACCGTCACCAGGCCACCTGCCCCAGGGCCAGGTCAGCCAGGGCTGGCACGGCCCCTACCCGACCTCCTCACCTACCGCAGCCCCGCTGATCGTGGCCCGGTTCACCAAGAGCCAGTGCCGCCCCTGCCCGGTCCGCACCCGGTGCACCACCACCGCCGACAGCGCCCGGACCGTGGGCTTTCCCCCACGAGAACTCCGCGACCTGCAACTCCGCGTCCGCGCCGAGCAGCAGACCCCCGACTGGAAGACCCGCTACGCGGTCCGCTCCGGAGTCGAGGGCACCATCAACGAGTTCGCCCACGGACACGGCATGCGCCACTGCCGCTACCGAGGACAACCGAAAGCCCACCTGCAACACGTACTCACGGCCATCGCCGTGAACATCGAACGCCTCAACGGCCTGCCACCGGCTGAGGAAACGCCCTCACCACGGCCGCCGACCGCCTTCCACGCCTTCCTGGACCAGCACGGCATCTCCCGGTCGAAGTCCTGGCGAACGCTGGGCAGTTGACCTCGACCGCTCCAAGATCCCCGACAGAGTCAAGCTCAGTCCCACGCTTGGAAGGTAGGACAAGCTCAGCGGGGGCTGCGACCGCAGAGCGCGATAATTCGGTCCGCTGCGGACGCTGTGTCTGGTATCTCGACCGGTGGCGCCAGGATTCCGGTGCCCTGCGCCGCTTCGATCATCGGGCGAGCGATGGGGATCAGCTCCTCGGCGACGTCGTCCTCGATCGGCTGAGGGATGCCGATACCGACCGCGACATCCCACGCGTGCACGGCGAGGTCCGTAGTCATCTGCCAGCCGTAGAGGGAGGCGTCGGATTCACCGAAGGACAGGTGCACCGTGCGTTCGGTCGCTCCCTCCTCGGTCCACGCTCTTCGTGCGTTCGTCAAGGCCTCCGACCATGCGCGCACCGGATCCCGGCCCAGGACATCACCGGCGTATCGGTCGCCCACCTCGGCGAGAGTGGCGCCGCCGAGCAGGTGCGGTACCCAGAGCTGTTCGGAGACAATGTGGTTGACCACGTCGCGGACAGTCGACTCAGTGCACGGGGTCGGGTTGTCCCACTGGTCGGCCCGGACGAGACGGACCGTTCGATCGAACGCGGCCAGCGTGCGACCGTGGTTGCCCAGCAGGCTCACAGCACGTCTCCCTACCCACCTGCCGCCGCTACGGGATGGGCGTGTTCGTCTGGAGCCCGCTCGCCGGCGGCATGCTCACTGGGCGCTACCGCAAGGGCCGGCAGAGAGACACTCACCGCACCACCTACGGGTTCGCGCACATGAGCAACGAGCGACGCCTCGACGCGGTCGAAGCCCTCGTCCCGCTCGCCGACCAGGCCGGTATTTCCCTGGCCCACATGGCGATGGCCTTCGTGCTCGCCCACCCCGATGTCACATCGGCGCTGGTCGGCCCACGCACGATGGACCACCTCGACGACCTGCTCGCCGGCACCGAGGTCGTCCTCGATGACGACCTCCTCGACGCCATCGACGCCATCGTCTCCCCGGGGACCGACGTCAGTCCCCTGGCCATGGCCTACCAACCGCCCGCCATTACCACACCATCGCAGCGTCGACGCCCACGTATCGAGCGTGCCGCCGTGACGATCTGACCCGCTCCCGGGCCACTACCGACGCCTGAGCGCTGCGTCCGCGCTCCCGTCGCAACGCCCACAGCCGTTCGCCTACTGTCTCATCCCGGAAGGCCCGTCCCTGTGACCGCTACTGCCGTTCTGTCCGTCGCCCCGGTCATCGTTCCCACCTCCGATCGCGGCACCGAACTCCACGTTCGAGTCACCGCGCCCGCTGTCGGCGACGGGCTCCCGCTCATCATGTTCTCTCATGGTTTCGGCTCGAGCATGTCCGCCTACGCCCCGCTCGTCGACCACTGGGCGGCCCACGGCTTCGTCGTCGTCCAGCCCACTCACCTCGACTCGCGCACCCTCGCGATCCCACAGGACGACCCGCGGGTACCCGACATGTGGCGCCACCGCATCAACGACCTCACTGCGATCCTCGACCATCTCGACCTCTTCGAGGCTGCACTGCCCGGCCTGGCCGGGCGCTTGGACCGCGACCGAATCGCAGTCGCCGGGCACTCCTGGGGCGCCACAACTGCCAGCGCCCTGCTCGACGCCCGCATCGTCGACGCCGACGGGCGACCGGGACCGAATATGGGCGACCCTCGCGTACGCGCCGGCGTGCTACTCGCCCTCGCCGGACACGGACAGGAGGACCTCACCCCCTGGGCCGCCGAACAGCTCCCCTCCATGAACCCCGACTTCGCGCTCATGTCGACGCCCGCACTCATCGTCTACGGAGACCACGACCACTCCCCGATGACCACCCGCGAACCCGACTGGTGGAGCGACGGCTACCACCAGAGCCCTCAGGAGACTCGTCCTGCACGGCGCCGAACACTCCCTGGGGGGTGTGTCGGGATACGAGGTGACCGAGACCACCGACGAGAACCCGGAGCACGTCGCACTCGTCAATCGAGCCGCGACCGCCTTCCTGCGCCACGCTCTGGGGCTCGGCGATGCCCCGTGGAAAGACATGCTTACGACTCTTACGGACGACTCGCCGCTGGGTCGGCTCACGACGAAGTGACCGAGGGGTCACGCCTAAACCCGCTGAATCCTTGAGCGAGCCCGAATCCGACAGAAGCGTCGCGCGGCCGTCCAGCTGATCGGACGCCTGGCGGGACCCTCCTCTGCGCGATACCCGGCCGCGGGTGTGTCAATTTGGCGGCCCTGTCTCACATCCGGTGGTGACGGAGTGTGCCGCTATCCGAGGAGGATGCGGTGGCGAAGGAGGGAGAAGCCTGCTCGTCCGTGCATCTGGCGCGCGATCCGCTTGGTCTTGGTGTTGACGCCCTCGGTGGGGCCGTTGCTGTACGGAAGCGTGATCGCGGCGATCACTGCGTCCCGGTCTCGATCCAGGCCCCGGGCGAAGGAGTGCAGATGAGGCAGACCTACTGCGCGGACCTGGACGATCCAGCGTGAGAGCCCGTCGGCATTTCCTTCGCGAGGCGTCAGGAGCTGGGAGAAGTCCGCAATGTGGGCGGCCAGTTGGGTCATCTCGGGGCAGGCAGCGGTGAGCCGGACCAGAAGGTCGTGATGTTCGGTCTTGAGGTTGTCGGGCCTTGTGAGGAGCATCCGGGCGAGCCGACGCGGGGAGATGTGGCTGCGGTCGGCGTCCGCGCGTCCCTGGTTGGTGTACTTGTGCAGGAGGTTCAGGCAGCCGGTGAACCCGAACGCCGCCGCTACCCCACCGACTGGGAGTCGATGACCGTGGCGACGGCCCGGGGGTCTTTGCCCGGCTCCCGACGGATCGTTGAGGTGAGGTGGTCGCGGATCTGGTTGACGATGCCGGCGGCTGCCCAGCGGGCCATGGAGCCTCAGGCCGTGCGCCAGGGCGGGAAGTCCGCGGGCAGGGTCCGCCATGTGCAGCCGGTGTCCACGACGTAGCGGATCGCGTCCACGATCTCTGTCGTATCACTCGGTGCGCGGGACGTTCCATGCGATTCCGTGAGCGACGTCCAGCACCATCAGCGCCGACCGGGCCTCTACGGCTGATGCCGCGTCGCGCAGGTCCATCCCGGTCAGCGTTTCGATGCGGCGTAGCCGCTGGCTGATGGTGTTGGGGTGCACCATCAGCGCCTGTGCGGTCGCCTGGCGGTCCAGGCGATGCGCCAGATGCGCTCGTAGAGTCGCCACCAGGGAGGTGCCGTGCTGGTCGTCGTGCCGTATGAGGGGGCCGAGTGTGCGGTCGGCGTAACTGCGCAGGGGGGCCGGGTCGCCGAGTTGTAGGAGGAGGCCCGCCACGCCCAGCCCCTCCAAGGTGATCACGCCTGCATTGTGCTCCTGGCGGCCGGCTACGGCCAGGGCGCCTCGGGCCGTTCGGTAGGCCTCGGCGAACTTGCCGTCGGTGGGCTCGGAAACGGCGACGGTCACGGAGGAGACTCCCGCCGTCATCGAGATGGCTCTGCGCAGCGTCTCGGCGATCTGCGGCCCGTCCTCGAGACCGGTCGCGGGCACGGGCCACAGGGCCACGATCGCCTCCTGGTGCTGGCTGATCAGGGGCCGCGGGGTGATGGTGGACGCCAGCCGGTTCGCCTCGTCCGCGGCGCGCCTGAGGGTTCGGGCCGTGCTGCCCCGCCCGGTGGTGTCGATGTGGGCGACCAGCGCGCAGTGGGTGCGCGTCAGATCGTGGCCGAGCAGCCGGGCGCGGTGGAGGAGGGCCTCCGCGCGCGGGTCGGCGCCGGTGAGCAGCTCGGCCAGCAGTTCACCGCGCAGGTTCTGCTCGACCTCCAGCGCCGTGCGCTGCCGGAGCAGTTCGAGCGAGAGCACCACCGAGGCATGCTCCAGCGCCCGGCGGTCCAGTGTCGTCAGGGGTCCTCGGTGGCCGGGTAGCCAGACCCGCGCGGGCACCTCGCCGAACAGGACGACGTCGGCCACGATGTGGCCGTCCTGCTCGCGGACCAGGTCGGTGCCCGGTGCCGGCGCGGTCGCCGGCCAGCCGGCGACAGGAGGCTCGGCCGGAGGGCCGGCCGCGGCGAGCACCTCACCCCGCGCCTCCTGCAGGAGCACTGCCGTGTCGAGCAGGTCGTGGAGGGCGGCGGCGATCCCCTGTATGCCGCCCGAGCGGACAGCCACCCGAAGCAGGCGCTCGTGGATTTCCTCCGAGCGCGACACGAGGTCGTGCTGCCGGCGCAGGTCCTCGACGAGCCGGGCGGAGGTGATGGCGATCGCCGCGTGCTCGGCGAGCAGCTGCAGC
Organism: Streptomyces sp. NPDC102462; assembly: GCF_044765425.1. Classification (NCBI taxonomy): domain Bacteria; kingdom Bacillati; phylum Actinomycetota; class Actinomycetes; order Kitasatosporales; family Streptomycetaceae; genus Streptomyces; species Streptomyces sp. NPDC102462. The sequence goes on from NZ_JBIWKB010000067.1 coordinate 25,021, forward strand.
CGCCCGATTTCCTCAGGACCGAATTCGTGCACCGCGGACCGGTAGCTGTTGAGCGTCCCGATCACGCCGGAGGCGGTGACCAGGGGCACCGACAGCATGGAACGGTAGTCCTGGTCGTGTGCGACGCCGCCCCAGATGAAGCCGGGCTCGTGCGAGATGTCCTTGACCGCGGCCGGACGGCCCGAACGGTAGGCCCGGCTCGACGGCGCGCCGGAAAGCGCGTCGTCCTCCAGCGGGACCGGGTGATCGGAGTTGACCCGGGCGACGTACGTGGCCGACAACCCGCTCCAGGCGGCGATCACGAGGTTGCGTTCCTCGGCGTCGGGCAGCAGGACGCCGCAGAAGTCGAGTCCCAGTAAATGCCGGGCGGTCGAAGCGACGAGGTCGAGGACCTCACGGAGCCCCCGGCCGGCGTTCACGGCCGAGGTCAGCGTGCCGATCGCGGTAAGCCAGCTGTGCAGCTCCTGTTCATCCTCCACGAGCGGTCAGTGTCGCCGATAACACTGGCCCTGTCCAACTGTGTTGGCTGTGACATATCAGTCGCCCTTGCGTATGGGTCAGACTCCGAAGACCCACCCCGTCGGATCAGTCCCAGAAAGGGCCGGAATGTCGATGATGACTTCTTCGCTGCCCAGTAACGCGAACTTCGCAGCGGGCCAGGAGCGCCCCGTGATCAACCCGGCCACCGGCAGCGTCATCCGCACCGTGGCGGACAGTTCCATCGCCGAGGTCGATGCGGCCGTCACCCGTGCCGGTGCGGCATTCCTGGACGGCCCGTGGCCCGCGATGAGCCGCACGGCGCGCGGCCGGCTGCTGCTGCGGGTCGCGGACCTGGTCGATGACGCGGCCGAGAGTCTTTACCGGCTGGAGACACAGAACAACGGCCGGCCGGTCACCGAGACGCGGGCGCAGCTGTCGAGGGTGCCGGAGTGGTTCCGGTACAACGCGGGACTGCTGGCCGCTCAGCGCGACGCCGTGCTGCCCTCGGACGGGCCCTACCTGACCTACCAGCGCCGGGCGCCCCTCGGTGTCTGCGGGATCATCACGCCGTTCAACCACCCGCTGCTGATCCTGGCCCGCAGCCTCTCCGCGGCGCTGGCCACGGGCAACACCGTGGTGGTCAAGCCGTCGGAGACCACCCCCCTGTCCACTCTGGCGTTGGTCGAACTGCTGCAGAAGGCGGGCGTCCCCGACGGTGTGGTGAATGTGGTGACCGGCGGCCGCGCGGTGGGGGAGCGGCTGACCGGGCATCCGGACATCGCCAAGATCACCCTGACCGGTGGGACCGAGGCCGGGCGCGCGGCCGCCGTCGCCACCGCGCAGCGGTTCGCGCGGGTGACCGCCGAGCTCGGAGGGAAGACACCGATCGTCGTCTTCGACGACATCGATCCTGTCGTGGCGGCCGAGGGGGCGGCGTTCGCCGCGTTCGTCGCGGCCGGTCAGTCCTGCGTGGCAGGCTCGCGCTTCCTGGTCCAGCGTGCGAGCTACGACCGTTTCGTCACGACGCTGGCCCGGCGGGCCGACGCGATCCGTATCGGCGACCCGTCCGACCCGGCCACTCAGATCGGCCCGATGGTCAGCGCAACACAGCGCGACAAAGTCCTGGCTGTGATCGAGAAGGGGCGCTCCGAAGGGGCGCGTGTCGCCGCCGGGGGCGGGGCCCCGGACCTGCCCGCGCCGCTGGACGGCGGGTTCTTCGTCCGTCCGACCGTGCTGGCCGACGCGACGATGGACATGCAGGTGGCGCGCGAGGAGATCTTCGGCCCGGTCGCTGTCGTCGTGCCGTTCGACGACGAGGCCGACGCGATCGCGAAGGCCAACGACAACCGGTTCGGGCTCGGCGCGGGCGTCTGGACGCGCGACCTGGCCCGCGGGCACCGGGTGGCGGACAGGATTCAGGCCGGAATGGTGTGGGTCAACGACCACCACCGGCTCGAACCGTCCCTGCCCTGGGGCGGCATCAAGGAATCCGGTACCGGCCGCGACGCCGGGACCGAGTCCTTCGACGACTTCACCTGGCTCAAGACCGTCGTGGTGCGCACCGCGGACGACGACGTCGACTGGTACGGCTCCGACGCCCCCCGCCGCCTCAACTGACCCGACCCCGACCACGTTCGACCTCTGGCAAAGGAGCCGACCATGTCGAATTCCGGAACCGCCATCGCGCGGCCCGGGACCTGGCGCACCGTCATCACCCGCACCCAATGGCTGGTCCTGGCCGGCACCACGATGGGCTGGGCACTGGACGGGTTCGCGGGCAGCTTGTACGCACTGATCCTCGGTCCGGCGATGACCGAACTGCTGCCGCACAGCGGCATCGTCCCCGCCGGCGAGGCCATCGGCCTCTACGGAGGCATGACCGTCGCGCTCTTCCTGTTCGGATGGGGCACCGGAGGCATCCTGTTCGGCATCCTCGCCGACTACTTCGGCCGGGTACGGGTGCTGTCCGCGGGCATCGTCACCTACGCCGTGTTCACCGCACTCGCCGCATTCGCCGACACCTGGTGGCAGTTGGGCCTGCTCCGCTTCATCGCCGGGCTCGGCTCCGGTGTCGAGGCGCCGGTCGGCGCGGCGCTGGTCGCCGAGGTGTGGCGCAACCGCTACCGGGCCCGCGCCTGCGGAGTGATGATGTCGGGCTACGCGATCGGCTTCTTCCTCGCCGCGCTGTCCTACGCGCTCATCGGCGAACACGGCTGGCGCCTGATGATGGGCATAGCCGTCCTGCCGGCACTGCTGGTGTACTTCATCCGCCGGCACGTACCGGAGCCGCCGGAGATCCGCAGCACGATCACCGCGCGTCGCGCCCGACGATCCCGCGGCCACCGCGCCGAACAGGACCGTTTCGTACTGGCCCGGTTGCTCACCCCGCCGCTGCTGCGGCCCACCCTGGTCGGCACCGCCCTCGCCACCGGCTCCCTGGTCGCGTTCTGGAGCGTGTCCACCTGGTACCCGCAAGTCATCCGGCAGACGGCCGCGGCCGCCGCGCTGTCCCCGGACGTGGCCAACTCCCGCGTGGCAACCGCCTCCATGCTGTTCAACGCCGGCGGCGTGCTCGGCTACGCGACCTGGGGTTTCCTCGCCGACGCGGTCGGGCGCCGCCGGGCGTTCCTCACCAGCTTCGCGGTCTCCGCGGCCGGCGTCGGATTCCTCTTCCCCTTCGACCACGGCTGGGCGACGTTCCTGGCCGTCATCCCCGTAGCGGGCTTCGGCCTCTACGGCGCCCTGTCCGGAATCCTCGTCTACGGACCGGAACTCTTCCCGCCTTCCGTACGCGCCACCGGGATAGCGCTCTACAACGGCATCGGCCGGTACCTGACCGCGTCAGGTCCCCTGGTCGCCGGCGTCATCGCCGCGTCCTGGTTCGGCGGCGACCTCGGCCTGGCCACCACCTGCGTCGTGGCGGTGGGCCTGCTCGGCGCCTTCGGCCTCCTCTTCGCCCCCGAAACCCGCGGCCAGGCACTGCCCACCGACCCCTCCCCCGCCGCCGGTCCGGAACCCGCACTGCGGGCCGCGGCCCAACTTGAGGAGACTTCCTGATGTCCCCGTACGCCCACGCCCGCGCCATCGTGATCGGCGGCTCCATCGGCGGGCTGACCACCGCGCTGCTGCTGCGGGACCTCGGTTTCGATGTCGACGTCTTCGAGCGCACCCCGACGCCCCTGGACGGGCGAGGCGGCGGGATCGTGCTGCAACCCGACACCGTCCGATGGTTCACGGAGCGCAGCGACCAGAACCCCGAGACCCTGTCCACCTCCACCGATCACGTGCAGTACCTCGGCCCCGACAATGAGATCATCCACCGTGAGCAGCGCCGCTGGACCTACACCTCGTGGGGAACCTTCTACCGCGCTCTGCTCGCCGACTTCGGCACCGAGCGCTACCACCTGGACGAGTTCGCCTGCGGCCTCACCCAGGACGCCGACCGCGTCAGCGTCCGGTTCGTCAGCGGACGGAGGGCGGAAGCCGAGCTGGTGGTCTTCGCCGACGGCATCACGTCCATCGGCCGCCGGCTGCTCGACCCGGAATCCTCCATGGAGTACTCCGGCTACGTCGGCTGGCGAGGCACCGTACCGGAGCGGCGGCTGCCCCCGGCGGTGCGGTCACTGCTGGGCAACGCCATCTCCTACAGCGTCGTCCCGCACTCGCACATCACGCTCTACCCGATTCCAGGTGACACCGGCACAGGCCCGCAGGACCGGCTGATGAACTACGTCTGGTACCGCAACGTGCCGACCGGCCCGGAACTGGCCGAGATGTTGATCGACAAGCGCGGCTTCACCGGCACCGTCTCCCTGCACCCCGGCCAGGTCCAGGACCGCTACGTCGATGAGATGCGCGCGACCGCCGCGCAGTTGCTGGCCCCGGCCGCCGCCGAAGTGGTCCTCGGCACCGCACAGCCCTACATACAGGTGGTCTCCGACGTCCGGTCGGCGAAGATGACAGACGGCCGGATCGCCCTGCTCGGTGACGCGGCATCCGCCGCGCGCCCCCACGCCGCCGCCGGCACGGCCAAAGCCGCCGCCGACGCATGGGCCCTGGCCGACGCACTGACCTCCTCCGAGGGCGACATCCCCGCCGCACTGCGCAAATGGGAGCCCGCGCAGCTCGAACTGGCCGCCAGACTGCTGGACCGGGTCAAGGACATGGGCGAGCGCTCCCAGTTCCACAACACCTGGACACCCGGCGACCCCAGTCTCCGCTTCGGCCTCTACGGCCCAGGCCGCTGAGCACCCGCCACCCCGCACCCGAAAGGATCCGAGATGACCGACACCGCATTCCTGTCCGACCTGCCGCTGGCCGGCGAGCTGATCGGCACCGACTTCGAGGGCTGGAGCCCCGAGCTGCGCGCCGAGTTCGACGCCCACGCCCAGGACGGGGCGGTCGGCTCACGGCTGCTCAGCCACAACGACCGTGTAAGGGTCTGGGAGATCCGCCTCGCGCCCGGCGAGCGCTGGCACGCCCACCGGCACGTGCTGGACTACTTCTGGACCGCGGTGAACGCCGGCCGAAGCCGCCAGCACACCAGCGACGGCACCACCCGCGACGTTTCCTACGCCGCGGGTGAGACACGGCACTTCACCTTCGCGGCCGGACAGTACCTCCTCCACGACATCGAGAACGTGGGGGAGACCGATCTGGTGTTCACCACCGTCGAGCACCTCGACAGCGCCAACGAGCCGCTTCCGCTGGATCCTGCATGACCGGCGGGATCGACATCCACGCGCACTGGCTGCCCGCGGACCTGTTCGGGTTGCCGCCCGGTGCGCCCTACGGACCGCTGCGGGACCGGGACGGCGAACTCCACCTCGGAGACGTACCGTTGTCCATCGCCACCCGCGCGATGAGCGACATCTCGGCGATCCGCACCGACATGGCCGAAACCGGGATCGCCGTGCGTGTACTGTCCGCTCCGCCCTTCGCCTTTCCGGTGGCCGGGCCGGCAGCCGACTACGTCGACGCCTTCAACGACTCACTCGCCGCGGCGGTCGCCGACTCCGAGGGAGCGTTGGCCGGGTTCGGTCTGGTGCCCCTGGACAGTGCCGCGACGGCGACCACCCGGCTGGAGACCCTGGCCGCAGCGCACGGCATCACCGGCGTGGCGATCCCTCCGCTCCTCGGCAGTGAGTCACTCGACTCCGGCGTCCTTCGGCATGTGCTCACCGAGTGCACACGGCTCGGACTCGCCGTGCTGGTGCACCCCATGCAACTGTCCCGGCCGGAGTGGTCGCACCACTACCTGGTCAACCTGATCGGCAACCCCGTGGAAACAGCCACCGCCGTGGCCGCACTGCTGCTCGGCGGCGTACACGAGGCGCTCCCCGGACTGCGGATCTGTTTCGTGCACGGCGGCGGCTGCGCTCCTGCTCTGCTGGGCCGCTGGGATCACGGCTGGCATGCGCGCCACGACGTCCGCCGGGACTCGACCCGCCCACCCGGCGAGGCGGCACGGGAGCTGTACTTCGACACGGTCACACACGATCGGGCCCTGCTCGACCTCCTTGTCGAACGGATGGGGAAGCAGTCCGTGCTGTGCGGCAGTGATTACCCGTTCGACATGGCGCAGAGCGATCCCCTCACCTTCGCCACGACAGGGGGCCTGGACACCGACACCCTGACCGCGAATGCCCGCGCCTTCCTCGGATGGGCGCCGTAGGGATCGTCCGTCCGCGTGGCCTCCGCCCCGCTCGCCAGTCCCCGGGAACAGGCTCGGAACGTCCCGTGTAGGAAAGTCGCGATCGCAGGCCACCCTCATCCACCTCCGATCAGGTCGGCCGCCTTCTCCGCGATCATCACGGCGGCAGCGTTGGTGTTGGTCGAGACGATCGTGGGCATCACCGACGCGTCGGCGACGTACAGGCCCTCCACGCCGTGCACCCGCAGCCTCGGGTCGACCACGGACGTGGAGTCGACGCCCATCCGGCAGGTGCCTGCTGCGTGCCCGTAGGACTGCACGGCCTCGCGGACGAATGCTTCCACCGCCGCGTCGGACGCGCCCAGGAGGGCGTGCGGCTCGGCGCGCCAGGCGTCGAACGCCGGCATCATGCTCAGGTCGAGGGCCTGGCGCACTCCGGCGACCAGGGCGCGCAGGTCGTCGGGCTCACGCAGGTAGCCGAAGTCGAGCACCGGTGCGACCGTTGGGTCGGCGCTGCGCAGGGTCAGCGAGCCGACGCTGGAGGGTCGCATGTGCCCGACGCCGAAGGTAAATCCGTTCTCGGGGACTTGCTGCCAGGGGTTCGCGAACGGCGCGTGGATGAACACGACCTGGAGGTCCACCGAGGCACGTCCCGGTTCGCTGTCGAGCAGCAGGGTGACCTCACCGAGATTTGCCGACGGCGGTGGCAGCGGCTGCGCGGCCTGCACGGTCAACCCGGCCAGGATGATGTGGTCGAGCAGTCGCGCGCCGACCCCCGGGCTGTCCACCTGGACCTGGACCCCGACGTCGGTGAGGTGCTTGGCTGGACCGATCCCGGAAGCCATCAGCAGGTGCGGGCTACCGATGGCACCGGCGGCGAGCACCGTGCGCTGAGCCCGGACCTGGACCGGACGGCCGGCACTGACCAGGTTGACCCCTAGGCAGCGCTCTCTGTCGAGGTCGATCCCCGTGACGAGCGCCGAGGTCATCAGGTCGAGGTTCGGACGTGCCAGTGCCGGGTCCAGGTATGCCGACGCGGTGGTCTGTCGGACGCCGTCGACGATCAGCAGGTCGTGACTGGCGGCACCCCGCAGCCGCGCGCCGTTGAGGTCCTTGACGACCGGGAATCCTGCCTGCTCGGCCGCGTCGAGGTAGGCCCGGGAAAGCGGGTGCAGCGTCGGTGAAGGGCCTGGACGCAGCGGCCCGGAGCCGCCTCTGTGCGTCGGGTCGTCGCCGTGGTGCACCGAGGTCTCGCAGCGCTTGAAGTACGGCAGCACGGACTCGTAGTCCCATCCGATGCAACCTTCGTAGGCCCAGGTGTCGAAGTCCGAGCGGTCGCCACGCAGGAAGGCCATCGCGTTGATGCTGCCGGTGCCGCCGACGATCCGGCCGCGCGGGATGTCATGGACGTGTCCCGTCTCGGCCTGGACCTCGGACTCGTAGGCCCAGTCGACGTCGGTGCCACGCAGGCAGGGCCAGATCGGGGTCCGGGTGATCCGGTCGCTGGTGTCCTCGACGCCGGCTTCGACGAGGAGCACCCGTGTCGACGGGTTCTCGCTCAGCCGGGCGGCGAGCACGCAGCCGGCGGTCCCTGCCCCCACCACGACGACGTCGTAGTCGAGCATCGCGCTCACAGCGCGACCACGACGGTCTTCGTCTCGAGGTACTCCTCGAGAGTCTCGCGGCAGGTCTCCCGGCCCCAGCCGGATTCCTTGGTGCCCCCGAAGGGCAGCGCGGAGTCGGCGGCCTGGTAGCAGTTCACCCAGACCTGGCCGGACTCGATCGCCGCAGCCATGCGGTGCGCGCGCGAGATGTCCTTGGTCCACACCGCGGCACCGAGGCCGAAGCGGGTGTTGTTCGCGAGGGCGAGCACCTCCTCCTCGGTGTCGAAGGCAACTGCGCAGACGACGGGACCGAAGATCTCCTCGTGCATGATGCGCGCTTCGGGGGCGGCGTTGATGAGCACCGTCGGTTCGACGAAGTAGCCGCCGTCGTATCCCTGGCCGGTGGGCGCCTTGCCACCGGTGACCACCTCGGCGCCCTCGTCGATGCCGATCTTGATGTAGTCCAGGACCCGGTCCCGGTGCTCGGCCGAGATCAGCGGGCCCATCTGAGTGCCCTCGGCGGTGCCGCGTCCCAGCCGGATGGAGGCGGCGTGCTCACCGAGGCGGCGTACCACCTCGTCGAAGATGCCGCGCTGCACGTAGAGACGGGAGCCGGCGATGCAGCTCTCCCCCTGCGTCGCGAAGGCTGCGGCGGCCGCGCCGGCGACGACGGCGTCGAGGTCGGCGTCGTCGAAGACGATGTTCGGCGACTTCCCTCCGAGCTCGAGCGAGACCCGCTTGAGGTTGTCGGCGGCCGCGCGGACGATGTCCTTGCCCGTCGGCACCGAGCCGGTGAAGGTGACCTTGTCCACGCCCCGGTGCTGCGAGAGCGCGGCGCCGGCGACCTCGCCGAGGCCGGTGACGTAGTTGATCACCCCCGGCGGGAAGCCCGCCTCTATGCTCAGCTGGGTCAGCGCCGCGATGGACAGCGGCGTCTGCTCGGCCGGCTTGACGACGATCGTGCAGCCGGTGGCCAGGGCAGGTGCCAGCTTCTTGATCGCCATCAGGAGAGGCAGGTTCCACGGCACGATCGCCGCGACGACGCCGACAGGTTCCTTCAGCGTGTAGGCGTGGAAGGTGCCGCCGTGGCCGACCGGGTAGGAGATCGGGATGGTGTCGCCGGTGATCTTGGTGGCCCAGCCGGCGTAGTACCGGAGTACGTCGACCGAGAAGGGGATGTCGAAGTAGCGCATCTCGTCCATGGGCTTGCCGCTGTCGACCGAGTCGATCGCCGAGAGTCGCTCGGCATCGCGCTCGACGAGATCGGCCAGCTTCCAGAGCAGCTGGCCGCGTACCTGCGGCGTCATCGTGCGCCACGGTCCCGCGGGGGCGAGTGCGGCACGTGCCGCGGCCACCGCGGCGTCGACGTCGGCCGGCTGCGCGGCAGGCACTTGGGCGATCACCCGGCCGTCGGCCGGGTCGTGGACGTCGAAGGTCTCACCGCCTTGCGCGGTGACCCACTCGCCACCGATGAACATCCGGGTGGCGGCGTCGATGTCCGCCTTGAGTTGGGGCGTGAAGGGGGAAATGGCAGTCATGACCGTTCCTGGTTGACGGGACGAAGCGAACGAGGCGAGGTGGTCAGCCTCGGGCGAGCCGGACGCTGATGCTCTTGACGTGGGAGTAGTGCAGCAGCGCCTCGATGCCCTTCTCCCGGCCGTAGCCGCTGAGCTTGTGGCCGCCGAAGGGCATCTGCACCGACTGGGTCGACCAGGAGTTGACGTAGACCTGGCCGGCCTCGATCGACTCCGCGACCCGGAAGGCACGGGAGATGTCCGCCGTGAAGACGCCACCGACGAGACCGAAGTCGGAGTCGTTCGCGATCGCGACCGCCTCGTCCTCGGTGTCGAACGGGATCACCGCGAGCACCGGCCCGAAGACCTCCTCGCGAGCTACCGTCATGTCGTTGGTGACGCCGGTGTAGACGGTCGGTTCGACGTAGAAACCGCCCTCCCGGCCCGGCACCGTGGCGACATGGCCACCGGTCACGGGGGTCGCGCCCTCCTCGGCGGCGACCTTGAAATAGCGCTGCACCGTCTCGTACTGGTCGCGGGTGATCATCGGACCGAGGTTCTCCCCAGGCCGTACGGCGGCGGCGACGCGGGCGACTTCCCCGACGAACGTGTCGTGCACGGAACGCTCGACCAGCAGGCGGGTGCCGGAGGAGCACACCTGTCCGGCGTTGGTGACGAAGGCACGCACGGCCTCGCTCGCCGCGAACTCCAGGTCGGCATCTGCGAAGACGATGTTGGCCGACTTGCCGCCGAGCTCGAGAGTGAGCGGCAGCACCCGGTCGGCGGCGATCCGCCCGATCTCCTGGCCGACCCGCACGGAACCGGTGAAGGCCACCTTGCGGACCAGGGGGTGTTCGACGATCGCGGTGCCGACCTCGCTGCCGCGGCCGAGCACGACGTTGAACACCCCGTCGGGCAGGCCCACCTCGGTGGCGATCCGGGCCAGCTCGAGCGTCGTACGCGACGTGGATTCGGCCGGCTTGGCGACGATGGTGTTGCCGGCCGCCAGCGCCGGTGCACACGCCCGTGCCGCCTGATTGATCGGCAGGTTCCACGGGGTGATCACCCCGATCACTCCGAAGGGCTCACGACGGGTGTAGACGTGCAGATCAGGCTGGATGTCGAGGACGTCACCGGCCGGCAGGTTGACCAGACCGGCGTAGTACTCGAAGTAGTCGGCGCTGCCTCGGATCTCGGCCGCCGACAGCACCAGCGGCTTGCCGGTGTCGGCGGACTCGAGTTCGGCGAGCCGGTCGACATCGGCGCGCAGCCGGTCCGCGACGGCCGAGAGCAGCCGGCCGCGCTCCATCGAGGCGAACCGGCGCCAGCCTGGGGCCGCCGCGGCAGCCGCACGGACGGCCAGGTCGACATCGGCCGCGCTGCCCAGGCCGGTCTCGGCTCCGGCGCCACCGGTGGCGGGGTTCTCGCCGGGGCGCGAGGTGGCCGCGGCCACCGGCTTCCCGTCGATCCAGTGCGTCAGCACCGCATCGTTCTCGCTCAACGCTGTGCTCCGATCAGCTCGTACATCCGGGTGTGGTCGGTGTCGGCGGAGACCGCGGCGGCGATCCGGCTCCACTGGCGGGCCACCTCGTGGGCGACCTCGGCCTCCTGGTGGAGGTCGTCGGCCAGGTCGACGGCGATGCCGACGTCCTTGGCCATCAGATGGAGGGCGAAGCCGGACCCGAAGGTGCCGCTCGTCATGAACTGGATGACCTTGTTCTCACTGGTGTTGGAGCGGCCCGAGGAACTGTTCAACACCTCGGTCATGGTCTCCGGGGTGATCCCGAACCGCTCCCCCAGCTGGAGTGCCTCGACCGTGACCGAGATGGTCGCGGCCGAAACGAGATTGTTCAGCGCCTTGGCGGCGTGGCCCGAACCGACCGGTCCGACCACGATCACCGTGGACGCGAGCGGTTCGAAGACCGGCACCAGCCGGTCGAGATCGGACCGCTCCCCTCCGGCCATCACGGCCAGCTTCCCGGCGACGGCACCGCGAACACCACCGGAAACGGGCGCGTCCACGAAGCGCAGGCCTGCCCCGGTCAGCCGGGCGGCCAGCGCCCGGGTACGCGTCGGTACCGAGGAACTCATGTCCACGACGAGCGTGCCGGGCCGCAGTACGGCGGCGACACCGTCGGTCTCGAGCACGGCCTCGACGACCGCACTGTTGGGGACCATCAGCACCAACGCGTCGACCTCGCCGTACGACGACGGACCCGTCGCGGCGGCGGTACCGGGGTGATCCTCGACGAAGCCGGCGACCGCCTGCTCGTCGAGATCGCCGACGACGAGGGCGAAGCCGGCCCGGTGCAGCAGGGAGGCCATCGGTATACCCATCTTCCCCAGGCCGATGAAGCCCAGGGTCCGCAATTCGCTCATTTCGACTCGGCGTCCATCTGGGCGATGACCTCGGCGGCGAGACGGAAGGCCTCGAGAGCAGCGGGACCGCCGCAGTAGAAGGCGGTCTGCATGAGGACCTCCTTGATCTGCTCGACGGTGACTCCGTTGTTGATCGCGCCACGGACGTGCGCCTTGAACTCGTGGCCGCGGTTGAGGGCGGTGATCATCGCAAGGTTGACGAGGCTGCGCTCCTGCAGCGTCAGGCCGGGGCGGTTCCAGATGTCTCCCCAGCAGTACTGGGTGACGTACTCCTGCAGGTCGCGGGAGAAGTCGGTGGCCGCGGCCAACGAAGCATCCACGTGCGCGTCGCCGAGCACTTTCCGGCGCATCGCGATGCCCTGGTCGTACAGGTCCTGGTTCATGGGTCCCCTTTCCGGGGGTGAGTACGGAGTTCAGATCCGAGCCAGGTCGGCCCAGTCGGTGATGACGAACGCGTTGGCGTGGGCGGCGACGCGACAGGCGGAGTGTCCGCTGAAGTGACCGGGGAAGACGAGCAGGTTGCGCTCGCTCGCCTCGGCCAGGAGCCGGCGACGCTGGGCGCGCGCCTGGACCGGGTCCTCGCAGAAGCAGCTGTTCACGTCCGGTGCGGCGACCTGCACCGGTGAGTGCAGGATGTCGCCGACGAACAGCGCACCCTGCCCTCTCGACTCGATCCGCAGGATCGCGGAGCCCGGCGTGTGGCCCGGCGTGGCCTCGAGCACCAGGTCGTCGTCCAGCCGGTGGCGACCACTCCAGAGGCGGACGAGGCCCGCCTCGTGGACCGGAGCGACGCTGTCCTCGTAGACGTTCTGGTTGCCGTCGCCGGGTTTCCTCGGGTGCAGCAAGGGGTTCCAGAACTCGAAGTCCTCCGAGGTCATCAGGTACTCCGCATTGGGGAACGTCGGGACCCAGGAACGGCCGTCGAGGCGGGTGTTCCAGCCGACGTGGTCGACGTGGAGGTGCGTGTTGACGACGACATCAATGTCGCCCGGCGCGACCCCGACCGCGGCAAGGTTCTCCAGATACCCGGTGCGGTGGTGACCGTACACGGAGGCGTACGGCCGTTCCTTGTCGTTGCCGGCACCCGTGTCGAGGAGGATCAGGCGCCCCTGGCTGCGGATCAACCAGGAGTGCAGCACCGAACGCAAGGTGCCCGTGCCCGCATCGAAGAAGTCCGGCGAGAGCCAGTCGGCGTTGTCGTACCAGTACGACGGGTCGCTGTCCGGGAACAACTTCGCCGGGACCGCGAGGCTCGGCCCGGCGTACTCCTGGATTCGGATGATCTCGACATCGCCGATCACCACGGTGTCCGTGGTCACGGCCGCGCTCCTTCCGGCACCGGATACAGAGCGAGTACGTCGGGTCCCGCGGCGGAGAGTTCGAAGTTGGCGGTCTCCATCACTTCGGCGGAGAAGCCATTGCCCTTCGCCATCGTGCGGGTCTCGGCCATGAAGGCACTACGGGCCTGCGCGGCATCCGACATCGGGCGCTCGCGTTCCTCCCAGACGGCAAGGGCCTCGGTGATGTCGTCGTACTGGTCGAGCGTGTGCGCCAGCTCGACGGCATTGACGATGCCGACGCTGGCGCCCTGACCGAGTGCCGGGCACATCGCGTGGGCGGCGTCACCGACGAGGACGACGCGGTTGTCGGACCACGGCGTCACCTTGTTGGTCTGGTAGGCGTCGTGACGTCCGCCGGTGGCCACACCAGCGAGCTCGATCGCGCCGGCCAGGTGCGGGAAACGCTCGGACCACACCTCGACATCGACCGGAATCCGTGAGGCACGCTCATTAGCGGTCGAGGCCATCATGCCCATGTAGATCGTGTCCGGCCCGGTCGGGATGAACAGGATCCGCATGGCATCCGGCTCAAGGGTCCAGAAGTCGATGACCCGGTCCCACTCCTCGCCCTTGAACTCGTCGGACCGCGGGATCAGCACGCGGCAGACGCCGTCCTGGTACTTCTTCCGCTCCTGCACCAGGGCGGGCAGCGAATTACGGACGGCCGAACCGGCACCGTCGGTGGCGACCACGAGGTCCGCCTCAAGCCGGCTCCCGTCCTCGAGCACCAGTATGCCGGCCGGTTCGGCGGCCACCGCCTTCGAACCAGCCACGATCTCGACACCGACCTCACGGGCGGCATCGGTCAGCAGGGCGTGCAGCTCGGGGCGGGTGATCGCCCAGTACGGGAAGCCCGGGATCTCCTCGGACACGAGTTCACCGTTGAGGCTGGTGTCGTAGGAGTCGGGCAGGACACCCCGCTCGCGGATCGTCGCGGCGACGCCGATCACCTCGAGCGCGAGCATCGCGTTGCGCCACAACAGGATGCCGGCCCCGAAGTCGCGCAGCTCGTCGTTCTGTTCGTGCAGGCGGACGCTCCATCCCTTGCGGGCGAGGGCGATGCTGACGGTCAGCCCGGCGAAACCGGCGCCGGCGACTTCAGCGTGACGGGCCTGGTCACTCATGGTTCTCCCCTCGGACGCGATCGTGCTCATTCAGAATCCACCCAGCCCGTGAGGCTGCCGCGGGCAAGAGTGTGGAAGTGCAGGTTGAAACCGAGCACGGTCGGCGTCAGGTCGGCCGGGATCTCCAGCCGCGCCACGTCGACGGCGTGCACGATGAAGACATAGCGGTGGCGTCCGGAGCCCGGCGGCGGGTTGGGACCGACGTACTGCGGGAGGCGGACGTCGTTGGGCAGCGTCACCGCGCCGGCGGGCATGTCGGCGGATCCGGGTGCACCCGCACCGGTCGGCAGCTCAGTGGCCGTCACCGGGATGTTGAAGACCGCCCAGTGCATGAAGCCGATGCCGGTCGGGGCGTCGGGGTCGTAGCAGGTGATCGCGAAGCTCTTGGTCTCCGCAGGGAAGTCCGACCACGACAGCTGCGGGCTGGCGTCGGTGCCGCCGATGGCCGGGTCGCGGAACGGGACGGGCACCTCCGCCCCGTGGACAAGGTCGGTGCTGGTGACGGTGAGTGCGGGCGCCGGGGTGACGACGGCGTACGGGTCATCGGTCATGGGGTTCTCTCTGGATCAGCGGGCGGGGGTGGAGATGACGTCGAAGGTGCGCAGCGGCTCGGTGACGCGCAGGGTGCCGGACCAGCCATCGGGGAGGCCGACGGTGGCGCCGCCGGTCAGCTCGACCTGCGAGCCGTCGGCGTTCTCGAGGACAGCGATGCCGGAGAGCACGTAGACGAAGCGGGCCCGTCCGCGCATCTCCTCGGTGTGCTCGCCGACCTCGGTGGTGCGCAGGAGGGCGGTCCCGTCGGGGCCGTCGGAGACGACGCCGTCCTGGGCGACCTCGTCGGTCGGGACGAAGGTGCACTTCTGCACGCCTTCGCGGTACGGCGGCACCGGCGTCGTGTGCACGTAGACCTTGCGCACCGTCTTGGTGATCTTCCAGCGGCCCTTCCAGCCGAAGGGGAGGATCAGGATCGAGTCGGCGGTGAGTGCGTACTCGGTGCCGTCCTCGTCGACGATCGAGCCGCCGCCGTCGAGCAGGTACATGAACGAACCGCGGCGGTCCTTGTGGCGCGGGTAGACACCGGCGTCACAGGCCCACACCGCGAAGAAGCCGTTGTCGTCGTCGAGGAGGACGTCCTCGTAGGCGAATTCGGCTCCGCTGACGATCGGCTCCATCGAGATCTCCACCGGGAGCGGTCCGGAGAACACCGCGTCGGCGTTCCGGAAGGGCGCCGCGACCGGAGCGGTCGTGTCGTCTGACATCGTCACTCTTTCTTCGTGGGGATGGATCAGGAACTGGTCGGGGCCAGGTCGAGAGCGGGCTCGGTCACCGGATCGGTGATGCCGAGGAGCTCGAACGCGGGTCGGTGCAGGAGCTCGTGCAGTTCCTCGTCGGTGATGGCGGTGTAGCCCTGACGCTGAGTCTGTGCGACCACCTTGTGCAGGCCGTCGACGGCGGACTCGGCACTCACCATTGGTGAATCACTGCCGAAGAGGACCCTGTGCAGGACGCCGTACTCCTTGGCGGCGACGAGCGCATTGGCCAGCACGGTCGGGCGGCTGGGGATCGCGGAGGTGTCGGCGTACACGTTGGCGTGGCGACGCATCACCGTGACGGTCTCGTAGATCCACGGGTGGCCCATGTGTGCGATCACGATGCGCAGGTCGGGGAAGGCGATCGCGACATCGTCGAGGAGCAGGGCGACGGAGTCGGCGAGCCGGCCGGCGCTGGCGAAGATCGCGCCCTGGTGGATCATCACCGGCAGGCCGAGTCGCTCGGCGGTCTTGAAGACCCGCAGGGTGAGCGGGTGCAGCGGCGAGGTGCCCTGGTAGATCGGTCCGAGCTTGATGCCCTGGAGGCCGAGCTCGGCGTGGCAACGCTCGATCTCGTCGCAGGCGTCGTGGCGGGTGGGGTCGACCGACATGAAGCCGACGGTGTGGCCGCCCACCTTGCGCACGAAGTCAGCGATTGCATCGTTCGGTACGACGATCCCCGACGCGAAGGCCTGGAGACCGAAGACGATCGTCCGCTCGGCCGGTGCCACCCGCTGGGTGTAGGACTCCAGCGTGACCCGGTCGATCTCCTCCTCGGAGAGCTTGCGGTTCACCCGCTGCAGTCCGTCGGACCACGGCGAGCCCTGGTGGTCGGGGGTCCAGAAGTGCGTGTGCACATCGGTGATCACGGCTCAGATCTCACTTCGCAGGTAGGGAATCGTCAGGGCGGTCGGCGCCTGGTTCCGGGTGTTCCCGGCGGTGGCCAGCGCGACCAGCGCGAGGACGTAGGGCATCGCCAGCCACAGCGGGACCGGCAGGGTTGTCTTCGGTGCGGCGATCGCGGTGACCACCAGGGCGATCAGTACGACGCCGATGAAGGCGTCGCCGCTGGTGAGCCGGATACCGGCCCGGACCCGGGCGCGCAGCGCCAGGACGACGACCACGATCAGGGCGGCCGCGATCCAGACCTCGCGCGGGATCTCCCCCAGTGCCTGCAGTCGGAGCTGGGTGGCATCGGTGACCGCGAAGATCGTCACGGCCAGGCCGACCCCGCCCAGACGCCAGCGGCTGAAGAGCACCGCGGCCAGGGCAAGGTAGCCACGTCCACCGGTCATCGACTCGCGGAAGACACCGACATCGCCGATCGAGAGGTAGGCACCGGCCAGTCCGGCGCAGCCCGCCGAGAACATGGTCGCCGCCCAGCGCAGGCCGCGCACGCTGACACCGGCCGCATCGGCGGCGATCGGCGTCTCGCCCACCGCCTTGAGGTTCACACCCCAGGTCGTGCGCGTCATGGCCAGCGCGACGAGTACGACGACGACCGCGGTGACGTAGATGAACACGTCCTGGTTGAAGAGCGCCTGGCCGACCACCGGCAGGTGTTCGAGGCCGGGGATGCCGTGGCGCTGCATCGGCGCGAGGGTCTTCGGATCCTTGATCGCATCGCTGTTGAGGAAGGTCGTGATGCCATAGCCGAGCAGGCCGATCGCGATGCCCGACACGATCTGGTCGACCTTGGCCTCGATGGCGAGCACGGCCATCAGGACACCGAAGAGCAGTCCACCGGCCAGGCCCCCGAGGAAGGAGACGAACATGTTGCCGGTGCCGGTCATCGTCCAGTAGGCGGTGAAGGCGCCAGTGAGCATGACGCCCTCAAGGCCGACATTGATCACGCCCGCCTTCTCGGAGACGAGTTCGCCCGTGGCGGCCAGCAGGATCGGTGCGGCGATGGTCACCGCAGAGACGAGGAAGGCGACGTCGAAGATCCCCATGTCAGACCCTCTCCGCGATCGGTGCCGGGTCGGCATCCTTCGCGTCGGATTCGGGCGCCGCGGACGGCGCGATGGCGGCGCGTCGCGACACCCGCCGCTGGAGCAGCACCGCGGCGACCAGGACGAGGACGATCACGGCACCCTGGAGCACCGAGGCCATCGAGCTCGGTACGTCGAGCTGGGCCTGCAGTGCGGTACCGCCGACATTGAGGGAGGAGAAGGCGATCGCGGCGATCGGTGCCGCGGCCGCCGAGTTGCGCGCGAGCAGTGCGACCGCGATGCCGTTGAAGCCGACATTGGCCTCGAAGCCATCGCTCATCCACGGAGTCGATCCGGCGAAGAGAAGGGCAGCCCCGGCCACGCCGGCGAAGCCACCGGAGATCAGGATCGCCTTCACGCCCTCACGCACCGGGTCGACACCAGACCAGCGGGCGGCGTCACGATTGCCACCGGCCATGCGGAGACGGAAGCCGAAGACGGTCCGGCTGAGCACGACGACCACGAGGATCGCGCAGATCGGGAGCAGGACCACGTCGTACGAGAGGGTCCGACCGGGGATGCCGTCGTACGCGGGCCACAACGTGGAACTCGGGAAGGTCTTCGACTGCGGCTGCCCGTCGAGCGAACCCTGCAACGGACCGCGCACCAACCAGGCGGCGACCTGCACCGCGACCAGGTTGAGCAGCAGCGAGGAGACGATCTCGAGCACACCCCGCGAGGCCCACAGCCACGCGGTCACAGCGGCCCACAGCATGCCGCCGACGGCACCGGCGACAACGGTCGCGAGTACGGCGAGCGGCATCGGCAGGCCACCGCACTGGAGGCCGACCGCGGTCGCTGCCGAGCCACCGATGATCACCTGGCCGGGGAAACCGACGTGCAGGCGGCCGGCCCGCGTGGCGACGATCCAGCCGAGGGCGACCAGCAGGAGCGGAACACTCTGGGTGAGCGTCGTACCGAGGTTGACGCTCTGGCCGAAGGTGCCGTCCCAGAAGACCGACAGTGCGTCGCCGGGCGAGACCCCGATCGCGGCGACCATCGCGGCGGCGAGCGCGATCGCGCCAACCACCACTGCGAGCTGGACCCCGATCCGGGTCAGTAGGTCCTTCCCGATCATCACACCGCCTCCGACGACGTCATCAGGGCGCCCAACTGGGCGCGAGTGGCGGACCCACCGGGGACGGTCCCGCGGATCCGGCCGTGGGCTAGCACGGCGATCCGGTCCGAGAGCGACATCACCTCGTCGAGGTCCATGGAGATCAGCAGTACGGCGCCCCCGGCCTCCCGGTGCTCGACCAGGCGGCGGTAGACGAAGTCCGTGGCGCGTACGTCGAGACCGCGTACCGGCTGTGCCGCGATGAGCAGTGACGGACCGGCCGAGAGTTCCCGGGCGAGCACCGCCTTCTGCTGGTTGCCGCCCGACATGCGTGCGATCGGGAGCGCCTCGCTCTCGGCACGGATGTCGTACTCGGCCATCAGCGCGCGGGCGTGCTCGCGGGCGGCAGCGGTGCGGAGAACACCGCGCTGGGCAAGGGGTTCGGTGCGCAGCGCACGCAGGCCGATGTTCTCCCACAGGGTCATGTCGCCGACGATCGCGACGTGGTGACGGTCCTCGGGGATCAGCGCACCGCCGCGGCGGTAGAACTCCTCGGGCGAGCGCGCGGTGAAGGCGGAGCCGCCCAGATCGACGTCGCCGGACAGCGCCGGACGCAGGCCCATCACGGCCTCGACCAGTTCGGCCTGACCGCTGCCGGCCACACCGGCGACGCCGAGGATCTCCCCGGCACGGACCTCGAGAGAGACCTCCTCGAGAGCACGCGGCCCCTGCGGTATGCCGGGATCGCGCGCCACCGTGAGCTCGCGGATCGACAGCACCGCGGCACCGGGCTCCCGCGGTTCGGGCCGGGGGCGTTCGGCAACCGGCTCGCCGACCATGAGCTCGACCAGCCGGTCCGGCGTGGCATCAGCGATGCGGCCGCTCCCGGCCACCGCGCCACGACGCAGCACGGTCCAGCGGTCGGCGGTCGCGAAGACCTCCGAGAGCTTGTGGGAGATGAGGATGATCGCGTGACCGTCGTCGGCGAGCCGCCGCATGAGGCGGGCCAGCTCGTTCCACTCCCCCGGGCTGAGCGCGGCGCTCGGCTCGTCGAAGATGAGGATCCGGGCACCGCCGCACAGCAGCTTGACGATCTCCAGTCGCTGCCGTTCACCGACGGCCGCATCGCCGACCAGCTGGTCGGGGGTGATCCGCAGACCCGTCGCCGCGGCCACCTCGTCCGCCCTCCGACGGGCGGCGGCAGCGCCATTGCGCCACGGCACCGGCGAGGGTGCGATCACGAGGTTCTCCAGCTCGGTGAGCGTGGGAACCAGGGTGAAGTGCTGGTGGACCATCCCGATCCCAGCACGAAGTGCGTGCTGCGGCTTGCGGAAACGGACCGGCTCGCCGGACACCTCCACCTGTCCCTCGTCGGGGTCGTACAGCCCCGTCACGATGCGCATCAGCGTGGTCTTCCCGGCCCCGTTCTCGCCGAGGAGGGCGTGGATCTCGCCCCAGGCGACGTCGAGGTCGACCGCATCGTTGGCGACGAAAGCTCCGAAGCGCTTGGTCACCGAGCGCAGCCGCAGCGCGGGCGCACTGCCCTGCGACGCCTGGGCGTCCGGGCCGGGATCGAGGATGTTCGTCATCGGGTCAGCGCTGCTCGAACTTGTAGCTCGGCTTGGGCAGCAGTACGCCGTTGTCCGCGGTGATCTCACCGTCGACGATCTGCTTGGTCACCTTCTGCGCAAGGGCCTTCTCCGCGGCACTGCCCTTGCCGGGGCAGAACTCGAAGCGGAGCGCACCCGAGGCGAGTCCGTAGCTGATCGCACCCGAGGGCAGCTTGTCCGTCGCGGCCTCGGTGACGGCACTCTGCAGGATGTCGGCCCACGAGACGACACCGGAGCCGATGATGTTCGGGCTGGAGTCGCAGTGCGTGGCGAAGACGTCGTACACGCCGGCGGCGGGCTTACCGGCATCGGCGGCCTGGTAGACACCCTCGGAACCGGAGTCCAGGTCGGAAAGGATCTGGTCGACGCCGTTGGCCATCATCGCCTCGGCGGCCTGCTTGGCCTTGCCGACGTCGTTGTAGTCACCGGTGTAGGTCTGGACGACCTTGGTGGCCGGGTTGTCGATCTTGGCACCCTGGACCATGCCGTGGTACCAGGCGGTCGAGGCCGGGACCTGCAAGCCGGCGATCATGCCGAGCTTCTTCGAGTGCGAGTGCATCGAGGCGACGGCGCCGGCCACGATGGCGTTGTGCCCGACGGCGGTGGTCACGGAGGTGACGTTCTCGGCGTACTGGTCGAGGTCAGAGGCGACCAGGATGAAGCGCACCTTCGGGTACTTCGGTGCGACGACCGCGACCGACTTGTTCAGCGAGGCGCCGTCCGCGATGACGATGTCGTTCTTGGCCGCCAGCGACTCGAGGCCCTGGATCTGCTTCTGGGAGTTGGCGGCGTTGTCGACGACGGACGAGAGCTTGAGGTCCGCGTTCTTCGCGATCGCGGCGTTGATGCCGGCGAGGCTGAACTGGGTGAAGCCCCCGTCATTGCGCGGCGCCTGGGCCAGGAAGCCGATGGTCTTCTTGCCGGAGTCGGCGGAGCTGCCGGCGGTGTCGGAGGAACTGCTGCCACACGCGGTCAGCACCACTGGTATGGCAGATGCCACCGCAGCGAGCGCGATCTTGTTTCGCATCCGAGGGGCCCCTTCGGTCGGCCGGGATTTCGAGCTGGTTGCGATTGTCGATGTGGTCCCAGCATCACTGGTATGGCAGTACCGAGCCTGAGTGACGCCTGGGTTTTCGCATCGTGGGACGCACTCTGTGGTTCTGCCATACCAGTTGTCAAGCGGATCGCAGAACGAAATCGAAAGGCAACGTGGCCGTAGTCGAGGGAGGCCGGGAGCCGCGTGGCCCAGCGGCCTGGGTTAACCTGACATGTCAGGCCTGATCGCTCGGCTCGGGGCCGCCGAACTTCGTGCTGACCTCTTCCTGGAGCTCGAGCCGACCCCGCCGGACGTGCTCGCGCATGGCCGTCTCGGCCTCATCCGCACTGTGCGCGTGCAGGGCGCGGACGATCTCGCGATGCTCGGCGAGGGAGCGCTCCATGCGGCCTTCACGGCGGGTCACGATCGAGGAGAGCAGGCCGCGATGCAGGCACTGGATGACGCCTGGGTTTTCGTATCGCGGAACGCACTCTGCGGTTCTGCCATACCAGTTGTCAAGCGGATCGCAGAACGAAATCGAAAGGCAACGTGGCCGTAGTCGAGGGAGGCCGGGAGCCGCGTGGCCCAGCGGCCTGGGTTAACCTGACATGTCAGGCCTGATCGCTCGGCTCGGGGCCGCCGAACTTCGTGCTGACCTCTTCCTGGAGCTCGAGCCGACCCCGCCGGACGTGCTCGCGCATGGCCGTCTCGGCCTCATCCGCACTGTGCGCGTGCAGGGCGCGGACGATCTCGCGATGCTCGGCGAGGGAGCGCTCCATGCGGCCTTCACGGCGGGTCACGATCGAGGAGAGCAGGCCGCGATGCAGGTACTGGATCAACAACCGGTAGTGGTCACTGAGGCGCTCGTTGGACGCGCCAGCCACGATGAGGCCGTGGAATTCCGCATCAGCACGGGTGTAGCCATCCGAATTCGCGACACGGACGTGCTCCGCCATGGCAGCGATCGTCTGGTCGATCCGATCGAGGAAGTTGTTGTTCGCCCTGGCGGCACACAGCCGCGCGGCCATGCCCTCGACAGCCTCGCGCACCTCAAACAGATCGAGGATCTCCGAACGGGAGACCGAGCGTACGAACGTGCCGCGGCGCTGCTCGATCGCGACGAAGCCCTCCCGCTCGAGCTCCTTCAATGCCTCGCGGACCGGCATCCGGCTGACACCGAAACGGGTCGCCAGACGCGCCTCCGAGAGCCGCTCCCCCGGCGGGACCGCACCCGTGACGATGTCCCTGCGCAACAGGTGGAGGATCGTCTCCCTCTTCGAGCTCTCGCGGGTCAGGGCAGGGTCGGTATCCACTCAGGGTCCGTTCGTCAGGAGGAGATCTGGGTCCACGAGAGGCCGGCGAGCGGCCTCCGCCTTCCTAGTATGGTAGCCGTCGCCCACGATTCGGCGCCGAGCCACCGGTGATGGTCGGGTCGCCTGGGGGAATCGCACCCCCGGGCTCCCACAGAGTGAAGTAGGCCGCCGACGAGGTGCCCGTGGCTATGGTTCTCGATGTAGACCCGCCGGGCCGGAGACCACCGGTAGCGCTCGGCGCGCAAGGCGTCGACGATGCTGCCGATCCTCTCCAGCGACATGCCGTCCGCGGTTTCCCTGGTGACCGCCGACGTCATCGCGCCCTTGTTGGCGTAGATCCGTCCATAGGCCATCAAGTACAGCTGTGGGTTGGACAGTTTCCGATACAGCCTCTCGATCGGTTGTCCCCCTTCTCCGCGCTTGCGGACGACGTCCAGCACCGTTTCGGCGGTCTGCATTACGCATGCCTCCCTTCTCTGAACTTCTCGATCACCTGTGCCCCTTCGCCCTTGCTCCGGCCCTCCCGGACCTCACTGCAGGTCGTGACTCCTGCGACTACTACGGGCACTCCGTCGCCATAGGGCTCGCGCCCCGTAGGCGATCCCGTGGTACGTCTTCGCTGTGCGTATCGAGCACGACGTAGGCCGCCCACTCATCTCCTTGACCGGCCTCGCTAGCGGGCGGTGGTCGGGCCGCAGCGCGAGGACTTCAGGGGCGAGGTGGGCGGCAGAAAGGCGGCACGCTCAGAGGTGGTGCGCTCGCGTATCTGTTCCAGGCAGTATTGGACACGGGCGTGGCTGGAGAGGTCGATGGCGCCGGTGAGGCGGCCCCCTCCTCTCCGACGCGGCCCGCGGTGCACTTCCGCACCCGGTGCGCACCGGTGGCCGCACCGTCGTGCAGGTGAACACCCGGTGCGGTGGTGCGCGCCCCACCCGGTGAGCATCGTGCATTCGGTGCGCACCACCGCCCACTCTCGCGGACGACGCCGTCGACCGAAGGCTCGGCTCCGGTGGCCGGTCACGAACAGGGCCTGTGCGACGCCGGTCACCGTGCCGGCGGAGGGAGATGCCTACACGGCAGAGCCCGGGCGGAACGGTACGGCGACGTCGGCCACATGCTCGCCCGGCTCGGCGGTCGCCCAATTCGGGTAGTACACCTCCCGGTTGGAGGCACTGCGGGCGTACGCGCGCTCGGCGAGCCATGCGCCGACGGCGTCGTGGGCCGCAGCCATCACCGGGTAGCCGTCATGCCTCTTTGTGAGGGCGGTGTATGCCTCACGATGCGCAGGCTCGATGCGTACCCCGATCCGCTCGGTCGGTTCGACCACCTTCTGTGTGGGAGCGCAGACCTCGACCAGGCCGTCGGAATCCTCGCTCACCAGGCCGTGGTAGACGGCGAAGAGAGGTCCGGACAGGCACGCTCCCACCTGCTGCAGGCGGGAAAGCAACAGCTCGCTCGACTCCGCAAGGAAGCCGGGCAGGTCGGACGCGGTCACATGGCGCTGGGTGAACAGGACCTTCTGCTCGGGCACATCACGCTCGGCGATCTCGTACATGGTCGGGCTCCTCCCGGTCAGAACCTCTCTGGCGTAGCCCACCGCGTCCCGGCGCGCTGCGTGAATCGACTCCTGTTCTCGCCAGTACGCGCGGAGCACCCGTACCAGCTCCTCACCGCTCGCATCGAGCACCTCCGCGATCCGCGCCAGCGGCATACCTGCGGCACGCAGCAACGCGATACGGCGGGCCTGTTCAACCTGGGCGAGACCGTAGCGGCGGATCCCGGTCCGCGGATCGACCCGGGCGGGCGGCAGCAGCCCACGGTTCCCGTAGAGCCGCAGGGCCTTGAGGCTGAGCCTGGTCCTGGCGGCGAGCTCCCCGATGGTAATCAAGTCCTCTTGCACACGGCCACTGTGCCCTCTGCCCCTGGGGAAGGGACAAGCCCCTCCATTGACGTGCTCCCTGGGCTAAAGTCCGGGGATTCCGGCCTGGGTCGTCTGACCCTTCCGGGGGCTTCCTGCTTCACCGCGCTGTGCGGGCACGTGTGCCTGTCTTACCGGCGCTCCACAGGCGTTTGGCGTCTCCGCCCGTCCGGCGGCGACGATACGGCGTCCTTCGAAGAGGACGTTACGGGCTGCGTTGTGGTCGCGGTCGTGCACTGTGCCGCACGCGCCGCACGTCCACTGCCGGACGTGCAGGGGCTTGGGGCCGTCCCGGAAACCGCAGGCGGAGCAGACCTGGGAGGACGGGAAGGC
>NZ_JBIWKB010000068.1:0-18917 GCF_044765425.1 Streptomyces sp. NPDC102462
AGCGCGACATCCGCGGGATCACCCGTCGCCGGCGCCGCCACCTGACGAAGCAGGACGCCAGGGCAGCCCCGGCCCCGGACCTGGTCGGCCGCGACTTCACCGCCAAGAAGGCCGGCACGAGACTGGTCGGCGACATCACGTATCTGCCGACGATCGAAGGCTGGTGGTACCTGGCGACCGTCATCGACCTGGCGACCCGCGAGGTGATCGGATACGCGATGGCTGACCATCACCGCGCCGAACTGGTCACCGACGCCCTGCGCATGGCCGCCGGCCGCGGCGACCTTCAGCCCGGCTGCATCATGCACACCGATCGCGGCAGCGAGTACACAAGCAGCGAATTCCGATGCGAGATAAGGACGTTGAGCCTGCGGCAGAGCATGGGAAGAACCGGCATATGCTACGATAACGCCGCAGCCGAGAGCTTCTTCGGACTGCTAAAAGCGGAGATCGGCACCACCATCTGGGAGAGCCGCGAGGCCGCCCGGGCCGACGTCTTCCGCTTCATCGAAGTCGAGTACAACCGGACCAGGCTCCGCAAGCACCCCGAGTTCGGGTACCTCACCCCACTCGAAACCCGAGCCAGGCTGCAGCACGACTTCACCCCCGCAGCGTAAGCAACCCCTGTCCAAGATCAGGGGGGAACTTCAGAGGGGGCTGGTGTTGTTGGTTGGGTGCGGGTGCGTTGTGGTTGGGCGCGCAGTTCCTCGCGGCCCTGGGGGGTGTGGGGGGTGACGGTGTTGTCGGTTTTGTGTGGGGGTGGGTGGGGGTTTCTCGTGCCCCTTGGGGTGGGGGTGTGGGGGGAACATTAGACTCGGTGGGCCCGGTAATGGTCGATCAGCTCTATTGCAAGGAGGCACGGGTGCCGCTGCTGACCCGCATCAGGGGACCGCGCGATCTGGACCGGCTCAGCCTGGAGGAGCTGGACCAGCTGGCGCAGGAGATCCGGACCTTCCTCGTGGACGCGGTCGCCAAGACCGGCGGCCACCTCGGGCCCAACCTCGGAGTGGTCGAGCTGACCATCGCCCTGCACCGGGTCTTCGAGTCCCCCAAGGACAAGGTCCTGTGGGACACCGGTCACCAGTCATATGTGCACAAACTGCTCACCGGACGGCAGGACTTCTCCAAGCTGAAGATGAAGGGCGGCCTGTCCGGCTACCCCTCGCAGGCCGAGTCCGAGCACGACGTCATCGAGAACTCCCACGCCTCCACGGTCCTCGGCTGGGCCGACGGCATCGCCAAGGCCAACCAGCAGCTGCGGCGCGATGCCCACGTCGCCGCCGTCATCGGTGACGGGGCGCTCACCGGCGGCATGGCCTGGGAGGCCCTCAACAACATCGCCGACGCCAAGGACCGCCCGCTGGTCATCGTCGTCAACGACAACGAACGGTCGTACGCGCCGACCATCGGCGGCCTCGCCAACCACCTCGCCACGCTGCGCACGACGGACGGCTACGAGCGTTTCCTGGCCCGCACCAAGGACCTCCTCGGGCGCACCCCGGTCGTCGGCAAGCCGCTGTACGATACGCTCCACGGCGCCAAGAAGGGCCTCAAGGACTTCATCGCGCCGCAGGGCCTGTTCGAGGACCTGGGTCTGAAGTACGTCGGCCCGATCGACGGCCACGACATCGAGGCGCTGGAGTCCGCGCTGTCCCGCGCGAAGCGGTTCGGCGGCCCGGTCATCGTGCACTGCCTCACCGAGAAGGGGCGCGGCTACCAGCCCGCCCTCCAGGACGAGGCCGACCGCTTCCACGCCGTCGGCAAGATCCACCCCGACACCGGCCTGCCGATCGCCAGCTCCGGCGCCGACTGGACCTCGGTGTTCGGCAACGAGATGGTCGAGCTGGGCCGGGAGCGCGAGGACATCGTCGCCATCACCGCCGCCATGCTCCAGCCCGTCGGCCTGGAGAAGTTCGCCAAGGAGTTCCCTGACCGGGTCTACGACGTCGGGATCGCCGAGCAGCACGGCGCCGTGTCGGCGGCGGGCCTGGCGCACGCCGGGGTGCACCCCGTCTTCGCCGTGTACGCCACCTTCCTCAACCGCGCCTTCGACCAGGTGCTGATGGACGTGGCCCTGCACAAGTGCGGGGTGACCTTCGTGCTGGACCGGGCCGGGGTCACCGGCAGCGACGGCGCCTCCCACAACGGCATGTGGGACATGTCGATCCTCCAGGTCGTGCCCGGCCTCCGGCTCGCCGCGCCGCGCGACGCCGACCAGGTGCGCGCCCAACTGCGGGAGGCCGTCGCGGTCGAGGACGCGCCGACCGTCGTGCGCTTCTCCAAGGGCGCGGTCGGCCCCGCCGTACCCGCCGTGGGCCGCGTCGGCGGCATGGACGTACTGCGCGAGCCCGGCACCGCCACCCCGGACGTGCTGCTGGTCTCCGTGGGCGCGCTCGCGCCGATGTGCCTGGAGATCGCCGGCCTGCTCGACAAGCAGGGCATCACCACCACCGTCGTCGACCCGCGCTGGGTCAAGCCCGTCGACGAGGCCATGGCGCCGCTCGCCGAACGGCACCGGGTGGTCGTCACCGTCGAGGACAACTCCCGCGTCGGCGGCGTCGGCTCGGCCGTCGCCCAGGCCCTGCGGGACGCGGGCGTCGACATGCCGCTGCGTGACTTCGGCATCCCGCCGCGCTTCCTCGACCACGCCTCGCGCGCCGAGGTCCTGGCCGAGATCGGGCTGACCGCACCCGACATCGCCCGCCAGGTCACCGGGCTCGTCGCCCGGCTGGACGGCCGCTTCGATGCGCCCACGGCCGACATCGACCCGGTGGAGCGGGCCCGCGACTGAGCGCCCGGACGGGCCGGTACCGCCACGGTGAAGAGTGGCGGAACCGGCCCGTTTGCGTGAATGTGCCCGTTCCGGGGCATACGTTCCACGCCCCCTCTCGATCATGTCGAGGACGCCGAGCGTGGGAGGTATGCCGTGAGCAACACCGTCTTCCGTACGAAGAAGGTCGAGCAGTCCATCCGCGATACCGAGGAGCCGGAGCACGCGCTCAAGAAGTCCCTGTCCGCGCTGGACCTGACGGTCTTCGGCGTCGGTGTCATCATCGGCACCGGCATCTTCGTGCTGACCGGCAAGGTCGCCAAGGAGAACGCCGGACCCGGGGTCGCGCTGGCCTTCGTCGCCGCCGGCGTCGTCTGCGCCCTCGCCGCGCTCTGCTACGCCGAGTTCGCCTCCACCCTCCCGGTGGCGGGCTCCGCCTACACCTTCTCGTACGCCTCCCTGGGCGAGCTGCCCGCCTGGATCATCGGCTGGGACCTGGTCCTGGAGCTGGCGCTCGGCACGGCGGTGGTCGCCGTCGGCTGGGCCGGGTACATCCGGGCGCTGCTGGACAACGCGGGCTGGCACCTGCCGGCGTACCTCGGCGGCCGGGAAGGGGCGCACGGCTTCGGCTTCGACATCCTCGCCGCCGTGCTGATCCTGGTGCTCACCGGCATCCTCGTGCTCGGCATGAAGCTGTCCGCCCGGGTCACCAGGCTCGTCGTCGCCATCAAGGTGACCGTCGTCCTCGTCGTGATCATCGCCGGTGCCTTCTTCATCCACGCCGGCAACTACAAGCCGTTCATCCCGAAGCCGGTGCCGGTCACCGCGGGCGGCGATCTCAAGGCGCCCCTGATCCAGCTGCTGGTGGGCTGGGCGCCCGCCAACTTCGGGGTGATGGGCATCTTCACCGCCGCCTCCGTCGTCTTCTTCGCGTTCATCGGCTTCGACGTCGTCGCCACCGCAGCCGAGGAGACCAAGAACCCGCAGCGGGACATGCCGCGCGGCATCCTCGGCTCCCTGCTCGTGTGCACCGTGCTGTACGTGGCGGTGTCCGTCGTCGTCACCGGAATGCAGCACTACACCCAGCTCTCCGTCGACGCTCCGCTCGCCGACGCCTTCAAGGCCACCGGGCACCCGTGGTTCGCCGGGGTCATCAGCTTCGGCGCCGCCGTCGGCCTGACCACGGTCTGCATGATCCTGCTGCTCGGCCAGACCCGGGTGTTCTTCGCGATGAGCCGCGACGGACTGCTGCCGCGCTTCTTCTCCCACGTCCACCCGCGCTTTCGCACCCCGCAC
The DNA here is from genome assembly GCF_044765425.1 of Streptomyces sp. NPDC102462. NCBI lineage: Bacteria > Bacillati > Actinomycetota > Actinomycetes > Kitasatosporales > Streptomycetaceae > Streptomyces > Streptomyces sp. NPDC102462. Next base: position 4,067 of record NZ_JBIWKB010000068.1, read on the forward strand.
CGGCCGACCATCCTGCTCGGCGTGGTCATCGCGGTCGTCGCGGGCTTCACCAGCCTGAGCGAACTCGCCGAGCTGGTGAACATCGGCACGCTGTTCGCGTTCGTCGTCGTCGCGGTCGGCGTGGTCATCCTCCGCCGCACCCGGCCGGACCTGCACCGCGCCTTCCGTACCCCGTGGGTGCCGGTCATCCCCGTGCTGTCCGTCGCCGCCACCCTGTGGCTGATGCTGAACCTGCCCGCCGAGACCTGGCTGCGGTTCGCCGTCTGGATGGTGATCGGCTTCGTCGTCTACTTCCTGTACGGCCGCACCCACAGCCGCCTGGCCCGCGGCGAGGACGCCCCGGCGGTACCTCCGTCCCGCGGCACGCGCGCGTGAGGGGGAACACACGGTGATCGACCGGCTCGCCGGCCCCGTCCCGTATGTCCCGCTTCGGTGGAGAGTGCGGGGCCGGATAGCGTGCTCACCATGCTCGCCCCGCCGCTCGCCCCACCACGGTCCGCAGCCGTACGGACGGCGTACTGGGCGCGGCTGCTGCCGCTGCTGGCGGCGCTCGCCTGCGTCACCCGGGTGCCGTCCTTCGCCCGGCCGCTGTGGAACCCGGACGAGGGCTACCTCGCCGTACAGGCCCGGATGCTGGCGCGCGGCGGGCGGCTGTACGAGACGGTCGTGGACCGCAAACCGCCGCTCGTGCCCTGGCTGTACGAGGGCGCGTTCGCGGTCTTCGGATCGGGTTCGCTGACCCCGGTACGGGTACTGGCGGTCCTCGCGCAGCTGTGCACCGCGCTGCTGCTTGCCTCCCTGGCCCGGCGCCGCTGGGACGACACCGCGGGCCGCACCGCCGGGGTGCTGTACCTGCTGGTCTCCGTCGGGCTCAGTCCCGAGGACGCGCAGGCCGCCACCTTCGAGGTGTTCATACTGCCCTGCACCGCCGCCGCCATGTGGTGCGCTGACCGGCGCCGCTGGGGTGCGGCCGGGGCGGCGGTCGCCTGCGCCTTCCTCGCCAAGCAGACCGGCGGGGCGGTGCTGGTGCCGGTGGTGTGGCTGCTGCACCGGTGCGGCGCGCCGCCGGGCGGGGTGCTGCGGCTGTCGGCGGGCATTGCGGCGCCGGTGCTGTGCGCGGCCCTGCTCACGGACCCGGCGGGCTTCGTCTTCTGGACCGTCACCGGTTCCGGCGCGTACGCCTCCTTCACCGGTTCCGAACTGCACGTGCTGGTCCGTGCCGTGGCCAACACGGCGATCCTGGCGGTGGCCTGTGCGGGGCTGATCCCGCCGGTGGTCCGGGCGCTGCGGGTGGCGCGCACCGGCGCGCGGGACCTGTGGCTGTGGCTGGCCTCATCGGCCGCCGCGGTCGCCGTCGGCTTCCACTTCTTCGGCCACTACTACCTGCAACTGACGCCGGCGATCGCGCTGTTGGCGACCGCCGCGCTGCAGATCCTGCCGCGCAAGCGGCTGGTGGCGGCGGTCCGTGCCACCCTCTGCTGCTGCGTCCTGTTCCTGACCTGGGGGCTGCTGGCGCCACGCGCCGACCTCGGGCACGCCCAGCGGCTCGCCGCCGCGGTCGGCGACCGCACGGCGCCCGGCGACCGGGTCCTGGTGTGGGGCATACACCCGGAGACGTACTGGCTCGCCGCGCGCACGCCCGCCAGCCGCTATCTCACGGCCGGCCTGCTCACCAACTACAGCGGCGGCCGCAACGGGCCCCAGGTGGGCGAGAAGTACGCCGTCCGTGGCGCCTGGCCGGTCTTCCGGGCTGAACTGGCCGCGCACGCGCCCGCCCTGGTCGTCGACGACTCCCGCGGCAAGCCGTACGCCCCGGCCCGGGTACCCACCCTGCACCGCCTGCTGACCACCGAGTACGAACGGGTCGGCGAGGTGGACGGCGCGGTGCTGTACGCGCGGGTGACGGGGGAGTAGCGCGGTGCCGCTGCCGCGGTGGCCGGTGCCGTGGTGACGCGGGGCGGTGTCGTGGTCGCCGGTGCCGTGGCGGTCCGTGGTGGCGCTGGGTGTGGTGGGGTGGTGGCGGGTGCTGTGGTGGCCTGGGGCGGCGCCGGGTGCGGTGGTGGCCGGTGCCGTGGTTGGCCGGGGCGGCGCCGGGCGCGGTGGGTCGCCCGCCTCGGGATGCGCGGGGTTCGCTCAGCCCAGTACGGCGCGTGGGCCGGTCACCTCCGCGCCCAACTCGGTGACTCGGCGGCGCAGTTCACGGTCGGCCGTGATGACGAGGCGGGGGCGGTGCGGACTCCCGGCCACGAGTTCGACCACACGGTCGTCCCCGCTGCCCGCCGCCGCCTCCACCCGCACGCCGGGCACCGACGCCACGTCGCGCGCGGCGCCCTCCACGACGAGCACGATCTCCACGGGGGCCGGACGGCCCGGCAGCCCGTCGGCGGCCAGCCGGTCCCGCAGCCGCTCGGCGGCGCCCTTCCGGTCCCGCCACCAGCCGTCGGGCACCGACCCGACCACGTTCGCCCCGTCGACGACCACGAGCACCGCAGACCCCACCACGTCCATACCACCAGGGTCCCACGGCCTACGGACCCGTCCGTGCCGCCCCCTCGGGGACGCCGTGCGCCGCGACCCGGATCGGCCGGTGCGTGTGCGGGCGTCGCCGCGTCGTCGCCGTGAGCAGGGCGGGGGTGCCCCGGGGGACCGGGGAAGGGCGGCTTAGAGTGAGGTGGTGAACGGCGATTGGCTCATACGTGGCCGAGACGGTCGGCTCAGTGTGTACCTGCTGTCGGACGACGCCGTCCTGTGCCGGGCGGAACGCGGACCGGACGGGCCCTGGGGTGCCCCGCGCAAGGTGGGCGGCGACCAGAAGCTGCACCCCGTCCTCGCCTTGGGGCAGGGCCGCGACGGCTACGCCCACCTGGTCTCCTGGCGCCCCACCGCCAAGGGCGAGTCAGGGCTGGTGCACTCCACCCACTTCCGCCCGCACCTCGCCGCCCTCGACTGGAACCCGATCGGTCACCCGAACAAGAAGGGCCCCCGCACCGGAACCCCCGCGGTCGCCGTCGACGCGCAGGGCCGTGCCCATGTCTTCGTCCGCAACAAGGGCGGCGGCATGAGCCTGCTCGCCCAGAAGGAGAAGGGCGGCTGGGGCCCCTGGCAGGACCTCAAGGGCCGCGACGTCCAGGACGAACCGGCGGCCGTGACCGGGGAGTCGGGCCGCGTCGAACTGTACGCGGCGGTGCCCGGCGGCATCCTGCACTGGCGTCAGGAGGAGCCGGGCTCCCGGCCGGTCCTGGAGGAGGCGATCCAGGCGTCGGTCCGGCCGGGCACGCTGTACGCCCTCGCCACGTCGCCCGACGCCACGACCCTCTTCTACACGGACGATTCCGGCCACCTTTGCGCCTGGCGCCCCGGCGGTCCGCCCGCCGCCCTCCTGCCGTCCGCCGGTCCCGGCCCGGTCCACGCGGTCCGCTGCGAACTGGACGGACACGACTGCACCTTGCTGGCCCAGCGCTCGGCCAGTGGCCGCGTCGCCTTCGCCGCCTACCCGACGGAGCAGGAGTCGGCGGGCGCCTGGTGGACCGAGTCCGGTCCGCAGCTGCCGGCGGACGCCGCGGTGTCCCTCGCGACGGACGCGCGGGACAGGGTGAGCGCGGCGGTGTTGTCCCCGTCCACGGGGCGGCTTCTGCTGACCCGTCGCAAGGCCGAACCGGGGCTCGCCCTTGAGGCTTGGCGGAGCGCCTGAACGCTCCGCCGGTGGGGCCGCTATGCGTCGTCGGTCGTGTGCGGCGGCGTGGTTGGTCGCGCCCGCGCGGCGGAGCCGCATATTGATACAGCCCCGCGCCCCTTGGGGTGTGTGCTGCCGTCGGTTGTCTGCGGCATCGTCGTGGCTGGTCGCGCCCGCACGGCGGAGCCGCATATTGATACAGCCCCGCGCCCCCTTCGGGTGCGACCCGCCGTCGGTCGTGTGCGGCTGCGTCGTCGTTGCTCGCGCCCGCGCGGCGGAGCCGCATATTGATACAGGCCCGCGCCCCTTTTGGGGCGGGTGCCCGCACCCCCCGCTGGGGGGTGCGGGCACCCGAAGACGGTCGGCGTTCCGCTACGCCGGGACGGTGGCCACGCCCGGTGCCAGGAAACGCTTGCCGTTGACGCGGGCGGAGACGCCCTCGCGGTCCAGGTACGGTGTGATGCCGCCCAGGTGGAAGGGCCAGCCGGCGCCCGTGATGAGGCACAGGTCGATGTCCTGGGCCTCGGCGACCACGCCCTCGTCGAGCATGAGCCCGATCTCCTGCGCCACCGCGTCCAGCACCCGGGCCCGCACCTGCTCCTCGGTCAGGACGACGTCGCCCTGCTTGAGGAGCGCGGCGACCTCGGGGTCCAGCTCCGGCTTGCCGCTGTCGTAGACGTAGAAGCCGCGCTTGCCGGCCTTGACGACGGCCGCCAGGTTCGGGGAGACCGTGAAGCGGTCCGGGAACGCCCTGTTGAGGGTCTGCGAGACATGCAGACCGATCGCCGGGCCGACCAGCTCCAGGAGGACGAGCGGCGACATCGGCAGGCCCAGCGGCTCCACCGCCTTCTCCGCGACCTCGACCGGCGTGCCCTCGTCGATGACGTTCTGGATCTCGCCCATGAAGCGGGTGAGGATGCGGTTGACGACGAACGCCGGGGCGTCCTTGACCAGGACCGCGGTCTTCTTCAGCTTCTTGGCCACGGCGAAGGCGGTCGCCAGCGACGCGTCGTCCGTCTGCTCGCCGCGCACGATCTCCAGCAGCGGCAGGACCGCGACCGGGTTGAAGAAGTGGAAGCCCACGACCCGCTCGGGGTGCTTCAGCTTCGACGCCATCTCCGTGACGGACAGGGAGGAGGTGTTGGTGGCGAGGATCGCGTGGGCCGGGGCGACCGCCTCGACCTCGGCGAACACCTGCTGCTTGACGCCGATCTCCTCGAACACGGCCTCGATGACGAAGTCCGCGTCGGAGAAGCCCTCGGCCTTGTCCAGGACACCGGTCACCAGCGCCTTGAGGCGGTTGGCCTTGTCCTGGTTGATACGGCCCTTGCCGAGCAGCTTGTCGATCTCGGCGTGGACGTAGCCCACACCCTTGTCGACGCGCTCCTGGTCGATGTCGGTCAGTACGACCGGCACCTCAAGGCGGCGCAGGAAGAGCAGGGCGAGCTGCGAGGCCATCAGGCCGGCGCCCACGACACCGACCTTGGTGACCGGACGGGCCAGGTTCTTGTCCGGGGCGCCCGCCGGGCGCTTGCCGCGCTTCTGCACCAGGTTGAACGCGTAGATGCCGGCCCGTAGTTCGCCGCCCATGATCAGGTCGGCGAGCGCCCGGTCCTCGGCGTCGAAGCCCGGCTGGAGGTCGCCGTCCTTGGCGGCGGCGATGATGTCGAGGGCGCGGTAGGCGGCCGGCGCCGCGCCGTGCACCTTGCCGTCGGCGAGGAAGCGGCCCCTGGCGACGGCCTGGTCCCAGGCGTCGCCGCGGTCGATCACCGGGCGCTCCACCGCGATCTCGCCCTTGATCACCTGGGCCGTCCACACCAGCGACCGCTCCAGGAAGTCGGCGCCCTCGAAGATCGCGTCGGCGATGCCCAGGTCGTGGACCTGCCGGCCCTTCAGCTGCTTGTTCTGGTTGAGGCTGTTCTCGATGATGACCGAGACGGCCTTGTCGGCGCCGATCAGGTTGGGCAGCAGGGTGCAGCCGCCCCAGCCCGGCACGAGGCCCAGGAACACCTCGGGCAGCGAGAAGGCGGGGACGGCCTCGGACACCGTGCGGTAGGAGCAGTGCAGGCCGACCTCGACGCCGCCGCCCATGGCGGCACCGTTGTAGTAGGCGAAGGTCGGCACCGCGAGGTGGGCGAGGCGCTTGAACACCTCGTGGCCGCCCTTGCCGATGGCGAGCGCGTCCTCGTGCCTCGTCAGCAGTTCGATGCCCTTGAGGTCGGCGCCGACCGCGAAGATGAACGGCTTGCCGGTGATGCCGACGCCGACGATCTCGCCGTCCGCGGCCTCCTTGCCGACCTGGTCGATCGCGGCGTTCAGGTTCGCCAGCGAGGCCGGGCCGAAGGTGGTCGGCTTGGTGTGGTCGAGGCCGTTGTCCAGCGTGATCAGCGCGAAGCGGCCGGCGCCGGACGGCAGGTCGAGGTGGCGCACATGCGCCTGCGTGACGACCTCGTCGGGGAACAGCTCGGCCGCACCCTTCAACAGATCCGCGGTGGTGCTCACTTGTCCCCCTCGAAGTGCGGGTTCTCCCAGACGACGGTGGCGCCCATGCCGAAGCCGACGCACATGGTCGTCAGGCCGTAGCGGACGTGCGGGTGCTCCTCGAACTGGCGGGCCAGCTGCGTCATCAGCCGGACGCCGGAGGAGGCCAGCGGGTGGCCGAAGGCGATGGCGCCGCCGTACTGGTTGACGCGCTCGTCGTCGTCCGCGATGCCGTAGTGGTCGAGGAAGGCCAGCACCTGGACGGCGAAGGCCTCGTTGATCTCGAACAGGCCGATGTCGGAGATGGACAGGCCCGCCTTGGCGAGGGCCTTCTCGGTGGCCGGGATCGGGCCGTAGCCCATGACCTCCGGCTCGACGCCCGCGAAGGCGTACGAGACGAGGCGCATCCTGACCGGCAGGTCGTGCGCGCGGGCGAAGTCCTCGGCGGCGATGATCGAGGCGGTGGCGCCGTCGTTCAGTCCGGCCGCGTTGCCGGCGGTGACCCGGCCGTGCACCCGGAACGGCGTCTTCAGGTTCGCCAGGTTCTCCAGCGTGGTGCCGGGGCGCATCGGCTCGTCGGCGGTGACCAGACCCCAGCCGGTCTCGCCGCTGTCCGGGGTGGTGCGGCGCACCGAGATCGGCACCAGGTCCTGCTGGATCCGGCCGTTGGCGTACGCCTTGGCGGCCTTCTCCTGCGAACGCACCGCGTACGCGTCGGCGCGCGACTTGGTCAGGTGCGGGAAGCGGTCGTGCAGGTTCTCCGCGGTCATGCCCATGAACAGGGCGGACTCGTCGACCAGCTTCTCGGAGACGAAGCGCGGGTTCGGGTCCACGCCCTCGCCCATCGGGTGGCGGCCCATGTGCTCCACACCGCCGGCGATGACGGCGTCGTACGCGCCGAAGGCGATCGAACCGGCGGTGGTGGTGACGGCGGTCAGTGCGCCGGCGCACATCCGGTCGATCGAGTAGCCGGGCACGGACTGGGGGAGACCGGCGAGGATGCCGGCCGTGCGGCCCAGGGTCAGGCCCTGGTCGCCGATCTGCGTGGTCGCGGCGATGGCGACGTCGTCGATCTGCTTCGGGTCCAGACCGGGGTTGCGGCGCAGCAGCTCCCGGATCGCCTTCACGACGAGGTCGTCGGCGCGGGTCTCGTGGTAGATGCCCTTCGGACCCGCCTTGCCGAACGGGGTGCGGACGCCGTCGACGAAGACGACGTCCCTGACGGTACGAGGCACGATGGCTCTCCTCCAGGGTGCGGGATGGCACTGCCGCGCGACGCTGAGCGTGCGCTCGGAACCCATGCTACTTATCAGTAACGTGACTGCCCAGTCCCGCAGGCGACAGCGGTGAAGGTCACACATTCGGCGGCGGCCGTGCCGTGCCGCCCCAAGAGTCCCAGGATCTTGCCGCGATCTCGACGCCGTTGTACCCGGCGTTCCGGGTGTTCCCTGGGTACGACCGGATGAGCCGCCCGCGGCAGGCTAGGAAGGCCCCTGGCCGGTCTCTGCCCCGGTCGAGAGCGCGGCCACGAGCGCCGGTGTCACCTGCTCGATCTGCCACGGTCTCGCCCCGTACCCGGCGAGGGCCGCGGCCACGGAGTCCGGGCCGGCGGGCTTGGGCGGCTCCCAGCACAGCCGCCGCACGGTGTCCGGCGCGATCAGGTTCTCCTGCGGCAGGCCGAGCCGTTCGGCCAGCGCCGAGACCGCGGCGCGGGCCGCGGACAGTCGGGCGGCGGCGGCCGGGTCCTTGTCGGCCCAGGCCCGCGGCGGGGGCGGCCCGGTGACCGGCTGCCCCGGCTGCGGCAGCGCGACCTCGGGCAGCGTCCTGGCCCGGTCCACCGCGGCCTGCCACTGCTCCAGCTGGCGCCGCCCGGTGCGATGGCCGAAACCGTTCAGTGCCGCGAGCGCCTGCGCGGTGCCCGGCAGGGCGAGCGCCGCCTCCACGATGGCCGCGTCGCTGAGCACCTTGCCCGGTGAGATGTCCCGCCGCTGGGCGATCCGGTCCCGCGTCTGCCACAGCTCGCGCACCACGGCGAGCTGGCGCCGGCGCCGCACCTTGTGCATGCCGGACGTGCGCCGCCAGGGCTCCTTGCGGGGCTCGGGCGGCGGCGCCGAGGCGATCGCGGCGAACTCCTGCAGGGCCCAGTCCAGCTTGCCCTGCCGGTCCAGCTCCTTCTCCAGCGCATCGCGCAGGTCGACCAGCAGTTCCACGTCCAGGGCGGCGTAGCGCAGCCATGGCTCGGGCAGCGGCCGGGTGGACCAGTCGACGGCCGAGTGGCCCTTCTCCAGGACGAAGCCCAGGACGCCCTCGACCATCGCGCCGAGGCCGACCCGCGGGAACCCGGCGAGCCGGCCCGCCAGTTCCGTGTCGAACAGGCGGCTGGGCACCATGCCTATGTCGCGCAGGCACGGCAGGTCCTGGGTGGCGGCGTGCAGCACCCACTCGGTGTCGGCCAGCGCCTCGCCGAGCCCGGACAGGTCGGGGCAGGCGACCGGGTCGATCAGCGCGGTCCCCGCGCCCGCGCGCCGCAGCTGCACCAGATAGGCCCGCTGGCCGTAGCGGTAGCCGGAGGCGCGTTCGGCGTCGACGGCGACGGGGCCGGTGCCCGCTGCGAAGGCGGCCACCGTCGCGGCCAGCGCGGACTCGTCGGCGATCACGGGGGGAACGCCCTCACGCGGTGCGAGCAAAGGGATCGGCGCCCCCGCCGCAGAAGATCCGCCGTCGTCCGGAGGGGTCCCTCCGGTGGTGCGCAGTGGCATGTCTGCTGCGGTCTCTTGGGCGTCGGTCACCTGTCAAGGGTATCCGTGTGTGGAAGGCGCCCGTCGACGGAACGTTCCGTCGACGGGCGCCGGGGGGTCGTAAACAAGTCAGGTCGGTAGGAAGACAAGGACACGATCGGCGGGGGACACCGCCGGTGAACGGCTGACGGTCCCGCGCACGCGGGTGCGGGGCCGGCATACGGATCCGGCCGTCGCCGGCGGGCTCAGTGGATGATGCCGGTGCGCAGGGCCACGGCGACCATGCCGGCCCGGTCACCGGTGCCCAGCTTGCGGGCGATGCGGGCGAGATGGCTCTTGACGGTCAGTGCGGACAGGCCCATCGAGACGCCGATCGCCTTGTTCGACTGGCCCTCGGCGACCAGACGCAGCACCTCGACCTCGCGGCCGGACAGTTCACGGTAGCCGCCCGGGTGGCTCGGGGCGCCCGGGGGGCGGCGGTGCATACGGGCGGCGGCCGCGCCGATGGGGGCGGCGCCCGGTCGGGTGGGGAGCCCGATGTTGGTCCGGGTGCCGGTGACGACGTAGCCCTTGACCCCGCCGGCCAGTGCGTTGCGCACGGCGCCGATGTCGTCGGCGGCGGACAGCGCAAGGCCGTTGGGCCAGCCCGCGGCTCGGGTCTCGGACAGCAGGGTCAGGCCGGAACCGTCCGGCAGATGGACGTCGGCGACGCAGATGTCGCGGGGGTTGCCGATGCGGGGACGAGCCTCCGCGACGGACGAGGCCTCGATGACATCGCGCACACCGAGCGCCCACAGATGGCGGGTGACGGTGGAGCGGACGCGCGGGTCGGCCACGACCACCATGGCGGTCGGCTTGTTCGGGCGGTAGGCGACCAGGCTTGCGGGTTGCTCAAGGAGAACGGACACCAGGCCTCCTGGGGTGCGGGACGGGGCCGGCTCGTGGGGGGTGAAGCCGGGACGAACCGTGCTTTCAAGGTCACAGTCGTCTTCGGCACCAAACCCGTTCGGCTTTAGAGAATGATCACGATCTGGTGAGAACATTCCGTGCAATTCGGACGCGCGATCGATCAACCGAAGAACGAGTCGGTTCGAGCGGGTTCGCTTCGAGGATCGAAAGTGGCCGTATCGACAAAGAGATGGTCAATGAAAGGGTGATCGTCTCCGGTGGCCGGGGCCGTCAGCGGGACTGCGGGTCCCTGCGCTGCGGCAGGGTCACCACCGACGCGTCGCCGGGGGCGGCCGGCGGCAGCCCCGCGAGCTGCGCCAGCAGATCGCACCAGGAGGCCAGATGGGCCGCCGTGTCCGGCACCCCGGCCAGCCCCTCCCGGGGCGTCCAGGAGGCCCGGATCTCGATCTGCGAGGCGGGCGGACGCGGGGAAAGACCGCCGAAGTAGTGCGAGCCCGCGCGGGTCACGGTGCCGCTCGGCTCGCCGTACGACAGCCCGCGCGCCTGGAGCGCACCGGTCAGCCACGACCAGCACACCTCCGGCAGCAGCGGATCGGCCGCCATCTCCGGCTCCAGCTCCGCGCGCACCAGCGTCACCAGCCGGAAGGCACCGCGCCAGGCATCGTGCCCGGCCGGGTCGTGCAGCATGATCAGCCGTCCGTCGGCCAGATCCTGGTCGCCGTCGACGACCGCCGCCTCCAGGGCGTACGCGAAGGGGGCGAGCCGCTGGGGCGCGGGCGTCGGATCCACCTCGATCTGCGGTCGCAGCCGCGCGGTCCGCAGCGCCTCGACCGCGGCCTGGAAAGCCGGCGGAGCCGAACTGTCCGTGTGCCGGTCCGTCTCCCGGCCCCCCTTCCCCTCGTCCATCCCACCAGCGCCGTCCGACAGTCGTCCCTGAGCCGCAGCCATGCGGGGAAGAGTAAGGGGAACGGGCGCTTCGCGCAGGGAGAGACACCACCTAAGGACACGGCCGAGGACGCCGCCGCCCCCGGTGCAGGGCCTGGTCCGGCCGGGTTCGGCGCCGTGCGAGACTTTCCGTCGTGAGTGCCAACGCAAGCCCCACGGGCCAGCAGCCGACAGCCACGTACGACAGCGCCTTCCTCAAGGCGTGCCGACGCGAACCCGTGCCGCACACCCCTGTGTGGTTCATGCGCCAGGCCGGCCGCTCCCTGCCCGAGTACCGCAAGGTGCGCGAGGGCATCGGGATGCTGGAGTCCTGCACCCGCCCCGAACTGGTCACCGAGATCACGCTCCAGCCGGTGCGCCGGCACCACGTGGACGCGGCGATCTACTACAGCGACATCGTCGTCCCGCTCAAGGCCATCGGCGTCGACCTCGACATCAAGCCCGGCGTCGGCCCGGTCGTCGAGCGCCCCGTGCGCACCCGGGCCGACCTCGACCAGCTGCGCGACCTCACCCCCGAGGACGTCACCTACGTCACCGAGGCCATCGGACTGCTCACCCGCGAACTCGGGCCGACCCCGCTCATCGGCTTCGCCGGCGCCCCGTTCACCCTGGCCAGCTATCTCGTCGAGGGCGGGCCTTCCCGGACGTACCACAACGCGAAGGCGATGATGTACGGCGACCCCGGACTGTGGGCCGACCTGCTCGACCGTCTCGCCGGCATCACTGCCGCCTTCCTCAAGGTGCAGATCGAGGCGGGCGCCTCGGCGGTCCAGCTGTTCGACTCCTGGGCCGGCGCGCTCGCCCCCGACGACTACCGGCGCTCCGTGCTGCCGGCCTCCGCCAAGGTGTTCGCCGCCGTCGCCGGATACGGCGTCCCGCGCATCCACTTCGGCGTCGGCACCGGCGAGTTGCTGAACCTCATGGGCGAGGCCGGCGCGGACGTCGTCGGCGTCGACTGGCGCGTACCGCTCGACGAGGCGGCCCGCCGCGTCGGCCCCGGCAAGGCGCTCCAGGGCAACCTCGACCCGACGGTCCTCTTCGCCGGCGAGGATGCCGTCGAGGCGAAGACCCGGGAGGTGCTGGACGCGGCGGCCGGACTGGAGGGCCACGTCTTCAACCTCGGGCACGGCGTGCAGCCCGAAACCGACCCGGACGCGCTGACCCGGCTCGTGGAGTACGTGCACACCCGCACCGCCCGCTGACTCACCACGTCTGCCAGGGCCGCGCCTGCCTGCCGAACAGCAGCCGGGGCGGCTCCGGCGGGGGCGGGGTGCCCGGCCGCAGCGGCAGCGCGAACAGCATGCCGACGACGAAGCCGACGATGTGCGCCGCGTACGCCACCGTTCCGGCGCCGGAGACGCCGAGACCGGACGAGTACACCGCCTGGAGCAGGAACCAGAACCCCAGCACCAGCCAGGCCGGCAGCCTGAGCGGCAGGAAGATCAGGAACGGCACGAGGACCCAGACCCGCGCCTTCGGATACAGCACCAGATAGGCGCCGAGGACGCCGGCGATCGCGCCGGACGCGCCGATCAGCGGTTCGGCCGAGGAGGCGTTGAGCAGCGCGTAGCCGTACCCGGCCGCGTAGCCGCAGACGACGTAGAAGACGAAGTACCGGACGTGGCCCATCCGGTCCTCGACGTTGTTGCCGAAGATCAGCAGGAACAGCATGTTGCCCAGCAGGTGCAGCCAGCCGCCGTGCACGAACATCGCCGTGAAGACCGACAGCGGCGGCGACTTGTCGTAGGCCGGCGGGGCCACCACACAGCCCGGCCCCTGCGGGCCGACACCCACGGCGCCGGTCGGGACCAGCCGTGGCAACTGATCGTGGATCAGCTCCCGGGGCACCGCCGCGTAGTGGTCCATGAACGCCTGGAGATGACACAGCTGCGCCAGATCGCCGCCGCCGGCCACGGAACCGGCTATGCCGGGCGTGGCCAGGAAGACGACGAAGTTCGCGGCGATCAGCGCGTACGTCACCCAGGGGGTGCCGCGCACCGGGTTCACGTCATGGACGGGGATGACCACACAGGAGTACTGCCCGCGACGCGGCGGGCGAATCGGTGAACGCCGCCGGGCGCGGCTGCGTATCCCTTGGCAACCGACGTGAGGACCAGGCGATGAACGACCGAGTCACCCCTCAGACATTCCCCGCGATGCAGGCCATGCCGGACGGCGAGGCGGAGATCTCCCTCGTGGTGCGGCTCCCCTGGGAGGACGTCGCCCGGCTCGGCCAGGAGGCCGGGCGGCTCGCCGCGCAGATGCAGCGGCCGGTGACCCTCGACGAGGCGGTCAGCCACCGCCTGCGATCCGTCCGCGCGACCGCCTCCCACGCGAAGCCCGCCGCGGAGCAGCCACAGGCCATGACGTCCAGCGCGTCCGTGGCATCGCTACCACGAATCAGCGGCACGGCGTAGCTCCGCTGGTCCTGCCGCGCTATGTCGTCGTTCGTCTGCGGCTCTGTCGTGGCTGGTCGCGCAGTTCCTCGCGCCCCTTTGGGGGCGCTGTCACGGGGCGCTGGGGGGTGGGCCGGGAGGGTTGCGGTGGGGGTCCTTGGTGAGACCGTCTGCCCCGGCCCGCCCTGGCCGGGGGCTTCAGCGTGTTCGTGGCGCAGCGGCCGGGGGATCAGCGGGGCGGGCCGGTGGGGGTGGTTGCGCGTACCTTGGTCGCCGCCTTGCGGGCCGCCACCAGGACCGGGTCCCACACCGGTGAGAACGGCGGCGCGTAGCCCAGGTCCAGGGCCGTCATCTCCTCGACCGTCATCCGCGCGGTCAGCGCCACCGCGGCGACGTCCACGCGCTTGGCCGCGCCCTCCCGGCCCACGATCTGCACCCCGAGGAGACGGCCCGTGCCGCGCTCGGCGAGCATCTTCACCGTCATGGGGGAGGCGCCGGGGTAGTAGCCGGCCCGGCTGGTCGACTCGATGGTGACCGTCTCGAACCGCAGCCCCACCCGGCGGGCGTCCTTCTCGCGCAGCCCGGTACGGGCGATCTCCAGGTCGCAGACCTTGCTCACCGCCGTGCCGACCACGCCAGGGAAGGTGGCGTAACCGCCGCCGACGTTGGTGCCGATGACCTGGCCGTGCTTGTTGGCGTGGGTGCCGAGGGCGATGTGCCGCTCCTGGCCGGAAACCAGATCGAGCACTTCGACGCAGTCACCGCCCGACCAGATGTTCTCCTGGCCCCGGACGCGCATCGCCAGGTCGGTGAGCAGCCCCCCGTGGCGGCCGAGCGGCAGCCCCGCCGCCCGGGCGAGCGCCGTCTGCGGGCGCACACCGATCCCGAGGACGACCACGTCGGCCGGGAACTCGGCGTCCTCCGTCGCCACCGCCCGCACCCGGCCGTCGTCCCCCGTGAGCAGCTTGGTGACGGGCGCGTCGTTGACCATGGTGATGCCCAGGCCCTCCATGGCCCGGTGCACCAGCCGGCCCATGTCCGGGTCGAGCGTGGCCATGGGTTCCGCGCCCCGGTTGACGACCGTCACCTCGTAGCCACGGTTGATGAGCGCTTCGGCCATCTCCACACCGATGTAGCCCGCGCCGACGACGACCGCGCGGCGGCCCTCGGTCTGCGCCAGCGTGTCCAGCAGGGCCTGGCCGTCGTCCAGGGTCTGCACGCCGTGCACGCCGGGCGCGTCGATCCCCGGCAGGTCGGGGCGTACGGGCCGGGCTCCGGTCGCGATCACCAGCTTGTCGTACGACGTCCAGGACTCGGCACCGGAATCGACGTCACGCGCGCGTACCCGTTGCCGGGCCACGTCGATCTCCGTGACCTCGGTGCGCATGCGCAGGTCGATGTCCCGCGCGCGGTGCTCCCGCGGCGAGCGGGCGATCAGCTGATCGCGTTCGGGGACGTCGCCGCCCACCCAGTACGGGATGCCGCACGCCGAGTAGGACGTGAAGTGGCCGCGTTCGAACGCCACGATCTCCAGCTCGTCGGGGCCGCGCAGCCGCCGCGCCTGCGACGCCGCGGACATCCCCGCGGCGTCGCCGCCGATCACGACGAGCCGTTCGGCCCCACCCCGAGCACCGCTCACACTCATGCGAACACGCTACGACCACCCAGCATTCAAACCCCACCGGACCCCACGCCGGCCTCCTGGGCGC